>JAQVYB010000008.1 GCA_028708815.1 Kiritimatiellia bacterium
TGGTGGATGAGCAGTATTCGATGGTGTCGGAAGTGGTGAATGGAGCCTTTGTGCCGACCAATGCGGCACAACCGACCTTCTGGCCGAATGTGCCGGATTATGATCCGAACAAACCGGATTATAAGAGTGCCAATGATGGCGGACGGCAGGAGTTTTATGCCTATATGCGTGGCACAAACCTGGCGGTGAATCAGGATGTGGATGTCTATTTCGGCGCGCGTCTGATGGTGGAGAATCCCGCCTTTCCATCTGAAGTCTGCCGTGGATTAACGGTGAATGTTCCGGTGGAATGGGAACATCTGCCGGAAGAGGTTGATATGCGGCTGCATGTGGGGTTGATTTATCCCTATCAGACCATGTTTCAGGATCCCGGGGAGTATACGTTTGCTGATTATGACATTGTCGGAACCGATGGTAGCGGGATGTTTGAAGTCGCCATTCCTGCGGATTTGCCGACCGGCAATTATTATCTGTGGTCGGCCTATATTTATGATGCGGCGTCAGCGGACCCGTTCGAAGGGCGTTGGGGCCTGGATGATACCTTCTATTTTGGGTCGGATGGATTGCCGGTGCCCACATCGTGGTATCCACGTGAAACGATAATCAGCGGGACGCTGCCGAGTTTGACGAATCGGCCACCGGTTATTCATCTGAATGGGCCGTATCGGGTGCTGGTTGGTATGGTGACCAATATTGTGGTTGCGGTGACCGATCCGGACTATGACGCGGTATCGGTGATCAATACGGAAGCCCCTGCGGGGGCGTCGTTCAGTGACAGTATCTTCCGCTGGGTTCCATCGGCGGCGGACGTGGGCACGACGCATAGTCTTGCCTTCGTAGCCGATGACGGGCGCGGCGAAGAGAATAGTGTGGTGACCAACCGTGCGGATGTGGTCGTTCCATTGGATGGCGATTTTGATGGGCTGGATGATGGTTGGGAATGGACGGCTTTTGAAACGCTGGCGTACATTGCCACGGATGATCCGGACAGTGATCGGGCGGACAATGAAAATGAGTATGTTACGGGTACGTCAGCGAATAATCCGGATTCTGTATTCAATGTTGAACTTACGGCATCGGAAGGCAGCGGGGCCGGCTACCATATTGGCATTGTGACCCAGCCGGGCAGAACCTATACGATCTATTACCTTAATGGCCACTTGACGGAAAATCCGGTGTGGATACCGTTTGCCAACCAGGCCAACGGGGTGGGTACGTGGAAGGAAACCGGTGATGTAACATCCACGTTCATTTTTGTGGACGATTGTGGTCCGGATACGACGGGGGGTGAGCCGGTTGAGGGTGCGCGTATGTATCGGATTCAGGTTAAAATGACCCCGCCGGGCGTGTCGAATACAGCACCTACGGTGCAGACCGTCGGAAACCTGAGTGTGATAGCGGGTGAAGCTCTGGCCATTCCTGCGGCGGCCCAGGATGATGGATTGCCCTCCTCCAAGCTGACGATGCAGTGGTCGAAGGTCAGCGGTATCGGAACGGTGTCGTTCGCCGATTATGCGGTTTCAGTAAACAATATGGGTGGTAGTGGCGTGGTGACGGCCGGTTTGAACCATGCGACAGCTATATTTCCTTTGGCCGGGACGTATGTTCTGCGTTTGACTGCAAATGATGATGTGTTGACGACTTACGAGGACATCACGGTGACGGTAAGCCCCGCCGCATCGAACACTCCGCCGATGGTGCAGACTGTTGGAGATCAGAGCGTGGAAGCAGGTGTTGCACTGCCCATTCCTGCGGCGGCCCAGGATGATGGCCTGCCGTCCGGAAAACTGCGTCTGCAGTGGTGCCAAATCAGCGGACCGGGCACTGTGGACCTTGCCGCTGAAGGTACCGTACTCGTCCGGTTTGGAGGCAGTGGTCCCATGACGGCTGAACTGCCTAATGCAACAGCAACGTTCCCGACGGCCGGCACGTACGTGTTGCGTCTGTCCGGTGATGACTATACGCTCTATGTCCACGAGGACATCACGGTGACTGTGAATTAGGTTCTTGTGAAGACGATGCCGGATGAGGAAGAAGCTTCAACAGCAAAGGACACCTTGCGATGAATGATGTCGTTCCGACCAACAAAAGGAAAGGTCTCGGATACTATGGATGGGCGGTATGGGCCCTCTTGATCATGACGGGGACTGTGATGGCTCAGGATCCGTTGGTGATTGATCTCAGGGGTAATGGAAAATTGTCATGGACGAATCGTTTCACCAATGGAACCTATACGCTCAAA
Organism: Kiritimatiellia bacterium; assembly: GCA_028708815.1. Classification (GTDB taxonomy): domain Bacteria; phylum Verrucomicrobiota; class Kiritimatiellia; order RZYC01; family RZYC01; genus JAQVYB01. The sequence goes on from JAQVYB010000008.1 coordinate 2,243, forward strand.
TGGGCCTCTGAGCTTTCAGGAAGCTGGCATGATTGGTCCTCTTACACGCATGCCACACCGACCAACGAAAGCATGAGCATTGACGTGCCCATGTATTTTCGTTTGCTGATTGATACGAATCACAACCGGTTCATACCGCCCGATGGTCAGATTCTGATGATGGTGGGACAGGATATCAATTCGATTGATCAATATGTGGATGCAACCGGAATTGAACCAGGCGGAGTGATGCTCTATACCTCCGCCATGAATGCAGAAGGGTTAACCAATGCGTTCTATCTCGGAGGCGGCGGAACACAACACGGTCAGTACCTGGTTGATAAATATAGCAACTCCGCCCTTCAGATCGGCTTGTATATGGTGGGCGAGTTGCCCGACATTGCTGAAGGATATTATGATGACAGTATCGATAAGCTGGGTCATTGGATCGAGTCAACAGGCCGTATGGTATTTTTGCGTATAGGATATGAGTTTGATGCCGACTGGACGGCTTATGATACCAATTTGTACGTGCGGGCTTATCGAAGAATTGTGAATCGTTATCGGGCCTTACACATCGATAACATTGCCTATGTCTGGAATTCGCAGGGGTATGCGGTGCGTCATGATCCCATGGCCTGGTATCCGGGTGATGCCTATGTCGATTGGGTGGGTGTCAGTATGTTCGGCAATCCCTATGGAGTCAATAAGCCGTATGTCGATCGAATCGTTGAAATTGCAGAAAATCTAAACAAACCCTTAATGATTGCTGAATCCTCGCCGCATGGGATTACAGCCACCAATGGGGTGTCTTCCTGGACCCAATGGTATGCTGATGTTTTTAAATGGATTGCAGAGAATGATGTCAAAGCATTCTGCTACATCAACTGTGATTGGGACGCGACGGAAATGTGGCAGTTCAATACCTTGGGATGGGGTGATTGTCGGGTTCAGTCGGATCCTGATGTATTGGCCCTGTGGATGTATACCATGACCAACCATCCCTTTATTCAGGGAAACACGCCGTAGAATGAGGCCCCTGCCGCGCAGGCCGCCGGCCATCAAAGCGTGATGGCCGTGAGGCACTGGACGTTCCTGCATTTGCCCTGGTAGATGGATTGCCAGATGCCGTCTAACCGTGCAGTGGACCAAGCAGAGCGGGCCGGAGCAGTAACACTTTTGGAAATGCGGACGCGGTGGATATTCCGGGGAGTATCGCAGCCGCCAGGACGTATGGGCTGAGATTCACGGCGACTATCTCGCTGCTGATTCGCCGGGTAACTGGACGCACTTCCGGATAGCACGGGATGATTTCGGTACCACGCAGGTGATAACCGAGGCGTGCTCACCTCGTAGTATACACGGTCAAAGCCCAGGGAATCCGCGCGAGATCGAAGTGGTACCCGAACCGAGCAGAACCTATGCGGTCGAATATACGGATCATCCCTTGTCCAACGGTGTACCGAAATATCCCTTTGCCGATGCCTACAACGGGGTGGGCCCCTGGATGGAAACCAATAGCCGGCCCGTGCCGCTTCCTTGATGATGACGGTCCGGCAACCACCGGCGGGGCGTCCGCCACCGGTTTACGGTGCTATCGAATCCGTGTCAGCGAGACTCAACCATGAGCAGAATACGCCTGAAACAGACGGAATAACCGACAAATATAAAATGTTATACAAAAAAGATTGCACCGCGGCGTAAAATATTGTATTACGTTATAAAGCTGGAAAATAACCGGGTGTTGCAAGGAGAATTCAACAGGAGGTTGTAATGAGAAAAGTGCGGTTGCTGACGTGTTTGCTGGCGGCAGTAGGATTATGGTGCGCGACGAGAGCGCAGGCCGAGTGGGGGTTCATCGGGATCACTAACGGTTACTTCTATGATCGATCCACGGGCGAGCCGTTCGTGCCGCACGGGATCGCCTACCAAACCTGGAACCGTCCGCTGGGCGTCTGGCAGACGTTTGAACAGATTGATTACGACTTGGACGAAATGGTGAAGATGGGCGCGAACAGTGTCCGCATTGACATGGTCTGGCAGCACATTGAAGGGGACGGAGCCATGTCGGTTGCCGAGGGGGATAATAATTTCTCTTTTGAGAAGTGGGACTATTTTGTGCAGGCCTGTGAAGAGCGTAATCTGCGCATTTTTGCATTGGTGGGCTATCAATGGCCACCGAGTTGGTTCCCGGATGAGTGGTATACACAGCACCCTCCCAGTACGGATGCCGGGGGTATTTATCATGATGAGCGTTGGCCGTCGGACATTATCAATTATGAACATCCGCAGGCACGTGCTCAATATCAGGAGTGGCTGTATTCGGTTGCGAACCATTTTAAGGACAGCAAAGCCATTGTAGGGTGGATTGTCGGCAACGAATCCGGCTATCTTGGTCTTTGGAGTGGCCTGCTGGATGGGTATGATCCGGAATGTGAGCAGGCGTTTCGTGTGTGGTGTGAAGCGAAGTATGGCACGATTGCTGCGTGCAATGCAGCCTGGGGAGGAACAACGTTTGCGAGTTTTGATGATATTGTTTTTGTTGAGACTTATCGTGCCTATGGCAAGGAGGGAGCGGAGTGGGCCGATATGGTACAATGGCGCGAAGATTCGATTGCTCATTTCACGGCCATTGGCGCCGTGGGTGCCAAGAGCGGCGACACGAACCATTTGATTTCCTATTCGACGGTCGGCATGCAGTGGGGTGAGGAAGACTGGCGCTACCACGCGGAAGACCGTGGAAAAATCACTGACGCCTGTATAGCCAGCAATGCCCCGATCGATTTCTTTTCTGTGAACAACTATCCGTGGTCGATTCTGGGGCATGAGTCCCAGCAGGGGCACTGGGGTATATCCTATACGAAGAAAACAGCGAAGGTACCTGTACTGTATTCGGAAACCGGTTTTACCAGTTCTGAAACCATGTGGCCGTCGATGAATGAATTCCGCCAAGGGCCCTTGGTCCGTAATGCCCTTTGGGAAAGCCTGGAGGCGGGGGCGATCGGCACGCATGTTTTTTCGTGGATGGACAGACCTTATATCACCGACCGTGAAAAGGGATTCGGCATTGTTTATTCAGACCGTCGCATTAAACCGGCATTTTGGAGTTGTCGCGATGCCTTCAATTTAATGGATCAGGTTGTCCTTGATGATCTACTGATGGATTCCGATGATGCCAAAGCGGATGTGGCCTTCCTGTGGACGGCGGCGGTTGACTCGCAATACAATCGCTACGAGTGCGAGATGCAGCAGGTGGCCGGTGCGCTGGAACGGTTGGGGTATGAACCGTGGTTCATGAATTTGCAGGATCTTGCGAATGGCGATTACACGAATTACAAGGCGGTTTTTCTGCCACGTAATATGCGCGTGGAAGAGGAAGTGCCGGGCACGGGGAAAACCATACTCAACTTCCTTCGCGAAGAGGTGATCGCTGCCGGCATACACGTGATTGCCGGGGCGGACCTGCCGGGACAGCAGAATCCAAATGGATTACGGCGTCCTGAATTTGAAGCCGAAGTATCGGCACTGTTTGGTATTGATGCCTCGGATGTGGGTGGGTACGAAGCGCCGGCGCGTTGGGGGGACTACGTAGGCGGCTACTGGCATCCGATCAACATTGAGTTTACGGCCAATGCCGGCGGGGCTGTTGCCGGCGGATATTCCTATAGGCCGAAGGTGTGGCGTTACAGCGATGAAGTGAAAGTGGCGAATGGGGGCGTTCTCTGGGCCACTATGGATTCACAGCGCAACAAGGGCTATGAGGACAGTGACACCGAGTTGCTGCAATGGGAGGGTGACTATGCGGGCAGCTGGGGTGACGTATATGTGCGGTCCGGCTGGGGTTGGGCTTATGAAGGCAACAACATGGTCCAGATGTATGATGATGCCGGGATGTACCAGGACTTTCCGGTGGTCCCTTTCGGCCGTTATACACACAGTGCCTACCTGCGCATTAATACAGGCGACCCTTTGCGCAATGGAAAAGAAGCCTTTATTGCCATCGAATGGTATGACAAAAACACGAATCTGCTGGGCGTTTCCGAGAGTGCTCATCTGACCACGGATACGGGCAATGCCTGGATCCAATATAAGGTGGATGCGATTGCGCCGGCTGACGTCTATACCGCTCGCAGGATCATCAGAATCCAGGGCCCCGGCGATGGCTCTTTGTTTGTGGATAACAACAGCAAAAATCCGGCGGTGGTGGTTAAAGACCATGGTACGGCCAAGGCGGCTATCTTCATGTATAGCGTTGGTGATATTGCTCCGGATGGAGATGGCGATGGTGAAATGGATGTACTGCCTTGGAAATGGCGCTCCGATATTTTCGGCTCGGTAATGACGGATTGCTTCGGCGTGCATTCTGACATTGAAATCCAGGGTGCGAATGCCCATCTCTGTCTGGCTGAATACCGGACCTGCTCGGATGGATCGACGCTGTGGCAGATCAAGAACTATATGTATGACACCAATTATGTGGCCACCCCGGAAGACATCATCGGCGGTGGTGATCCGCAGACGTTTACGATATACAGTCCTCTGTTTGTCGGTAAGACCGTTGAAGCACTGGGCGAAGCGTATATTATTGAGCAGGATTCGGATGGTACCATTACGTTGACACTGGATCCTGACGGTATGGAAATGCTGCATGTTTATGATAGTAGCGAATATCTCGAGGGACCAACAGTTGCATGGACGGCAATGGATCAGCAGGCCAACACGGTTTGGAATAATTCCGGTTTAAATAACTGCAGCTTCCGTGTCCTGATCAAGGGGGATGCCATAACACACAATGGTTCCGTTTGTACGCTTACGCTCCAGGGACGTTCAAGTGGCAATTACACCGCGCATCGGGTCTCGGTGGTGAAACGGGATGGCGCCAGCCTTAATGGTGTTGATTCGACGTATCAGCAGGTAACCTTTGGCGGAACCTGGGATGCGGGTGCTGCGGTGGCAGCCGGTACAACGGTCACAAGTGATCCATTTGAATTCGACCTCGCGATGGGTGAAGATCTGTTTGTGACCTACTGGTTGGATGCGGGTGAACCGACTGCTTATATGACCGGTGGTGCAGAAAACACAACGTTTGTGATATCCGGTACAGATCACACCGCAACGATTGACTGGGGTGCACTGGCTACCTCCGCACGGTATAACTACGTCTATGCCGTTGCTGGAATTGATGTGCTCCCTGCGCAGGGTTTGCAGATTGTACGTCTTGCCGACGCGCCTTCGCTGGTGCATCCATTCGGAGACAAAGCGTTTCAGTTGAAAGTCAGGTATGACTGTATAGATCGTGATGATCTGACGCTGCATGCGGCCTTCATGGAGGATGGTGACAACGGTGATGGGACCGCGAATGAGATTTATCAGGAACTGAGTGTGCCGGTCAGTGGTTATGGCCTGTATACAAACTTCTGGATGTGGATTCCAGATGCCGATACGGGGGATAGTGATTACATTTCAACTGAAGATGGTGGTGAATACGTCTTCGCGACCTGGCTGGAGGATGCCGACGGCCAGCATGTTGTTGATGCGGTACCCCAGCCGACCCAATTGAAGTGGGGTGTGCGGCCGACCACGGCGCTGCCGACAACCATTGATAAGGGCGACCAGATCGAAGTGGGTATTGAATGGGAAGATCTGTATGAATACCTTCCGTGGGAAGTGACCCCGATGACACGTAATGATTCGTTCCCCAACAGGATTGCCGTTTTCCGTTCCGGCAAGACCGAAGCGCAGTATCCCGGGCAGTTTGATCGGGTCAACGAGGTTTGTGACTGGTTGGAAACACTGGGGTATTCCAGCGGCAACCCCTTGGATATTTCGTTCGACAATGTGATGGTTAATAGCGAGGCGGCCCTTCCTATGGAGGTGATTGTGCTTGAGGCCGAGGACATGCCGACCCATACGACCGGCGCGGCCTATGCCGACGTATACAACATTTGGAGCGTGGGCTATATCGAAGATAGCGTGGACTTTGGCAACGGCGGGACGTTCGATTTTGTGATCCATGCCCGCAGTAGTTACGCGGGTGGAGCGTGGGCGATTATGGAGTTGCGCATTGACCAGAATGTCGTGGCAACGATGGTTGTGGACTCCGACCAGTTGGTCGACTATACGGCAGCTGTGGAGGTTCCCGCAGGCGTGCACAACGTGGCTGTTGCATTCATAAATGACTACTACGAACCGGGCGTGGCAGATCGGAACCTGTATGTCGACAAGATTTCGGTCACGGAGCAGTCTGTCGGTGAGAGCATGCTGTCCGATGACTTCAGTAGTACGCTCGACGCATGGACACGTGCAGCCGGTGGCGCCAACTGGGACATTGAAGACGGAGCGTTATGTGTCTCGCGCATCGGCAACAGTGACAACATTCTGGTGGCCGGGAATGCGGACTGGAGCGACTTCACGGTGTCAGCCGATATTTGCTATAACAAGCAGGGCCCGTACTTCAATGACGCGGAACTGTACGTCCGGTATCAGGATCGTGATAATTTCGTGAAAGTTGGTGTTCGTAACTTCTACGGATTCTGGCGGTTGAAATACACCGTGCGCGAAAATGCCTCCATTGTGGATCAGGGATGGATCCATGAGTTTTCGAAGGCGGATCGCCCAGTCGAAGGCGTGTGGTTCAATCTGATGGTGAATGCGGATGGAAATACGTATACGGTATCTCTTGATGGCGAGGAGGTCGGTCAGTTCACGACCGGCGCTCTCTTCGCGGGCAGGATCGGCCTTGGAAGTATGGCGACCCAACTGGGCATCTGGGAGCCGCAGAAGGGGTATTACTTAGTGGACGACGATGAATACAGCTTCTGGGCACCCGAAGGGCAGTCCCAGCTGAACGCACATCCATTGAATCTCGATTGGGGCTATCTGGATACCTTTTATCCCACACTGATTCTGCCGGGCACCTATGTCATGAGTGATATTGAAGTGTCGAACGTGGTTAAATGGATCGGCTTGGGGTTGCGTTGCCTGATTGCCACGGACGGCGGGGTGGCCATGAAGGATGAAACCGGTGCTGCTGATGTCGGTCGTATTGAGGACTTGTTCGGTGTAGCAGACTACGTGGATTCGATAGCGGATATAACCGCGGTGCAGGTTAACGACAATTCGCACTACATTACGCATGAATATGCGATGGGTGATGTCGAAGCGGCCACCGGTGACGGTGTGGTCTGGCCGTTGGTGTTGGAGGGTACTGCGCTGGCCACGGTTGGTAATGCCGGGGCAAGCGTGCCGGGGATGATTGTGAACACGATTGCGAATGACCCGTTGGCGCCTAAGAAGGTGTTCTGTTTCAACTTCCCGGTTGATCAGATGGGCCAGTTAACGAACGATTTCAGCCTGTTGGCGCAACGCGCACTGCAGTGGGTCCAGGGGGAGGCACACAAGATCAAGCTGGAACTCAAATACAACCTGAACCCGGATGATACCAGTCTGGATCTCGCCTTGCTGACCGTAGAAGGCTGGCTGCTGACCGGATCGGGTGAAGCGACCCTGGTGGCCGATATCCCCGATACCGGTATCATGACCGGCACGAATCTATATTGGGATATGTATGTCTATCCGTGGGATGCCGCAGATCCATGGCTGGCGCATGCCGGGATCTATAGTGGCATGGGCGACACAGGTGCCGGAATGGTTTCTCTGACCGGTAAGGGCCTGCAGATTCTGGGTATGACGGACAAGGCTTTTGCCGGACGTGACTGGGATATGTGGGCGGCCTACAATACCGAGGGAGAGGCATTTAAAGCTTCATTCGGCATCAAGGATGCCGGAACGCTGCTGAACGAGGATAACTTCGATGACGGCAATTACAATGGCTGGACCATCACTCCCAATGCAAACATTACGTGGAGTGTGGAGGACGGAAGCCTGCGTGCAGCAGTGTCTGGTGCCGGCGGCGTTTCATATATCGTCCGTGACGGGTTGAATATCAGTGATCAAAATATCACCGTTGAGTATGACACACAATTCAGCAGCAATGCGGTCTGGAGCGGATTCTTCTATCGGGGAGTCTATCTGGATGTCAATCGCGCTGTCGCCGGCTGGCGGGATGACAATTACGGAACGTTCCCTGCGCCGATCAAGGACGACGAATGGCATCATGTTTCGGTATCTATCCGCGAAGGTGATACGTATATGATGAGTGATCTTGCTGTAGATGGTGATTTTGTCTTTGTGTCTGAACCGATCGAAGTCAGCGCATGGCCGAATACCACGATTGGATTTGTGAGTCCTTACGAAGCTGGAAGCGTAAACTGGGATAACGTGCGCATCGTGGACGAGGAATACTCGATCGTTACTCATACGCAGATGCTGTCAGGGGTGTATGTGCCAACCAATGCGGCTGAGCCGACCTTCTGGGCCTGGGTGCCGGATTATGATCCCGGCTGGCTGGAGTATGAAGGCGCAGTCATGGGCGGCAGAAACGAGTGGTATCTATCCCTGCTTGGTGCCGGAGAGAACGCATTCCAGGATGTGGAGGTCTATTTTGCACCTCGACTGGCCGTGGAAGATCCTGATTTCCCGACCAATATCACAGCCGGCACTACGGTGAATGTACCTGTTGAATGGGAGAACATAGATACCGATTTGCTGCCCGCTACATTGATCATTTCATTAATGGAAGCCGCCACCGGGTCCAGAATGCAGGAGGAAGACTTCTCAATTACAACCGAAAGCGGTTCGGCGTACTTCCCGATCGCAGTACCGTCTTCAGCGATGGACAGTGACGACTACATGTGGTCAGCCTACATCTATCCTGAAGGCGCAACAGACGGTTGGAAGGAGCGCTGCGGTGCGGATGACACCTATCGATCAGGCCCCGGAAATATCCCGATCGAACCGGAAACCGCTGTGACGGTGGACAGCACCAACAATGAATATGTCGTCTTCTCTGATCTGGGGATGCCGGTGGGCTGTGAGGGCTATACCTGGGGTGGTACTCATGATGGAAGCTACAGTGGTGTTTCTGCTCCCGAAGGAACAGAGTGCTGGCGGACGTACCTGGGGAGTGCTTCATATGGCGGATGGGGATCATTCTACCTCAATCGGACCGTTGACCTGACGAATTACAACTACATGCGATTCTGGGTCAGGGCAACCGAGCCGTTTGTGAAGATTCAAATCGAAGCGCCGAAGGGAACGACCAGGACCGTTTGGCTGGATGATACTTCCTGGGATATCACTCAGCCGGATAGCTGGCAGGAGATCACGATCCCAATCTCAGATTTTGGATTCTTTTATCCGTTGACCAATGTCTACGGTCCGTTCAAGGCGACGGGCTACAGTGTCGACCGAGTGGGCGTCGACTTCGTGGATGCGGATCATGGTTGGACTGTCGGGGTGCAAGGCCCCACGCCCTGTGTGCGACGGACTGTCGATGGCGGAGCGAGTTGGGAAGCCCTGGATGTGGGTGATAGCCATTATTGCGAAGCCTTTGATTTCGTGAGCACCGATGTTGGCTGGATTGTTGGCTTACAACACATCCTGCGGACCACGGACGGTGGGGATACCTGGGTGAATCAGATTTCGAACGTCACGCCGAGTATCGATTACAATTTCCTGGATGTCTTCTTCATTGACGAGTTGCGTGGCTGGTGCTGCTCGATAGACGGCACCGTGTGCCGCACCATTGATGGGGGTGCGTCCTGGACCAGGCATAGTATTCCACTTGCTTCCAATCGTCCCATCAGCAATCTGACGTTTGTAGATCAGAACCATGGCTGGGCCGAGATGGACTACCAGACTGATATCCTGCGGACCACGGACGGTGGCGTCACCTGGACGCGCCATCCATGCAGTACGAATGGTTCGCTGCAAGGTATCTATTTCAATGACGTCGACCATGGTTGGGCGTATGGCTGGAATGGCGGGCTGTATGAAACCTTGGACGGTGGCCTGACATGGAACAATCACTACATCGGTAATTATGCCTGGTTTTCCATGGATTGGACCGATGATCAGCATGGTTGGGTCATGTCCAGCAGCGGCAGCATGTGTAAGACCATAGACGGCGGCCAGACTTGGTCGAATGCCTACTGCCTGAATATGGATCTGGAGCTTGTCCGGGACATTAAGGTAATCGATGGTCAGCAGGCCTATGCTGTTGGGCGTTATGGGTCCATCTACATGACGACAAACATCAACGAGCATTACTCGAATTGGGAAGACCAGTTGCCAGGGGCCAAGGCATACATGATTGATCATGTGCGTTGGGGCTATGATGAAGCCTATGTTGCTGCTAATCAGCCTCCGACAGTGAATGCGGGTGATGACAAGACGATTATGCCGGGGCAAAGTATCGATCTCAATGGCTTTGTTCAGGACGATGGTCTGCCCAGTAGCATACTCACCTCGCAGTGGATCAAGGTATCCGGTCCGGGAACCGTGACCTTTGGTGATGCCGCTTCATTGCAGACCACCGCATCGTTCTCATCACTGGGAACCTACGTGCTGGGATTGATCGGTGGGGACAGCGAATTAACAACGACCGATGAGCTGACCGTTGTTGTTAAAACAAATTCGCCACCAACGGTCACGACCTGTGGGGATCAAAGTGTAGAGCCGGGAGTGGCACTGGCCATTCCTGCGGCTGCCCAGGATGATGGGCTGCCGTCATCCATGCTGAGAATACAGTGGTCAAAGCTTAGTGGTCCCGGCACGGTACAATTCGCAAATTATGCGGCTCTCGTGCAAGTCGTTTCAGGAGGCGGCGGAGTGCTGACGGCCGGTTTGAACAATGCCACCGCCACGTTTTCCACTGAAGGGGTCTATGTGCTGGGGCTAAGTACAGATGATGGTGATCTGTGGGTCTACGATGAGATCACTGTTACGGTAGGCAATCCCCCCCCCAATACTCCGCCGACGGTGCAGACTGTCGGTGATCAGACCGTGCCGGTTGGGCAGGAGTTAGCCATTCCGGCATCGGCACAGGACGATGGCCGTCCGGATAGGGATCTTGAAATGCTGTGGTCGAAGCTCAGTGGTCCGGGTGATGTGACGTTTGAAAATCATTGGGTTTCACTGAACGGGTCGGGAAGCGGAGTGGTATCGTACGATTTGAGCAATGCTACGGCATCCTTTTCGCAGGTTGGGACCTATGTGATCCGGTTGACTGCGGATGATGGTGAGTTGACCGTAACCAATGATGTTACCGTGACGGTAACTGAGGTGCCGGTTAACCAGGCACCGGTTGTGGACGCCGGTGCTGACCAGACGGTCAACGTCGGTGACGTGGTGAACCTTCATGGTATCGTGACGGATGATGGCCTGCCCTGGAACATCGTTGAAATCCTTTGGTACGTGAACTACCAGTCGGAAAATGTAACGTTCGCTGATGCATCGCAAATGGATACGACGGCAACGTTCTCGGAGGCTGGAACGTATACGCTGAAGCTTCAAGCGAATGACTATGGCTTAGTGTCCGACGATACGGTGGTTATCACGGTTAATGCCCCTGTCGCGAATATTGCTCCGATGATACAGCCCGTTGCGGATCAAACGGTAGCGGTTGGCGAGGTTCTGTCCATCCCTACAACGGTTCTGGATGATGGGCTGCCGATTGGAAAGCTTATGGCACAGTGGATAAAATACAGCGGTCCGGGCACCGTGACCTTCGGCGGGGATTATGGCATTTTGTTAACCGGCGCAACAGGACCTATTTCACATGGAATGAATGATGTGACAGCCACATTCTCACAGGTGGGCACTTATGTGATCCGGTTAATGGCTGATGATGATATCCTGACTACCTACGAAGATGTCACGGTAACGGTTACTGCCCCTGTGAACGCTGCTCCAACGATACAGACCGTTGGTGATCAAACGGTGGCGGTTGGCGAGGTTTTGTCCATCCCTGCTGCAACGGTCCAGGATGATGGGTTGCCGATTGGAAAGCTTCTGATTCAGTGGAGGAAAGTCAGTGGTCCGGGTAGTGTATCCTTTGGTGGCGGGTATTCGGTTTCGATAATGGTGATGTCAGGACCGATCTCAAGGGAAATGAACGATGTAACGGCCACATTCTCACAAGCGGGAACCTATGTGATCCAGTTGATGGCTGATGATGATACCCTGACTACCTACGAAGATGTCACCGTGACGGTAACGTCGGGGCAGGTTAACCAGGCACCGGTTGTGAATGCCGGTCCTGATCAGACGGTTAACGTAGGCGACGTGGTGAACCTTCATGGTATCGTGACGGATGATGGCCTGCCCTGGAACATCGTTGAAATCCTTTGGTACGTGAACTACCAGTCGGAAAATGTAACGTTCGCTGATGCATCGCAAATGGATACGACGGCAACGTTCTCGGAGGCTGGAACGTATACGCTGAAGCTTCAAGCGAATGACTATGGCTTAGTGTCCGACGATACGGTGGTTATCACGGTGCTTGAGGGTGGCGGGACACCGGTCACGTACCTGAGTGAGTGGTTCAACGGATCGAGTCTGGCGACCCTGTCATCCGGTGCATGGACCATGGAAAATCCAGGAAATACATACAACACCTGGTCTCTGGACGGGCTCAATGACATGGTGGAAGTCGGGGTTGCTGATCCTGGGGTAACCCAGGATACGTACCTAATTAGCCCGGCGCTTAATTTCACTGGACTGTCGGGTGTTGAGTTGGAATTTCTGGAAGAATATGTAGCCGGCTCCTCGACGTACCAGTGGTCGTATGGGTATGTGCTGGGCAGTATTGATGGCGGTGCGACATGGACGGCCTACTCCAATTGTCTGCACTCCTATCCGGCAGGTTCTGCTGCCGAGAGCACAGGACCCCACAACGTGACATTGGATATGTCATGGGCGGACGGGCAGTCGAATGTGAAGATTGCATGGCGTAAATATGGAAACTGTCACGGTATGTGGAACATTCATGCCGTGAATATATCTGTTGTGCTTAATCAGTAACGAAAGAAACACGCAGGACTGGATGGCACGATCATGGTAATTGATTAGATTGTTGCGGATGGTGGCATGCCCGGTCATGCCACCGTCTGATAAAAGGGATGAAGACGTCTCAACAGCAAGGAAGACCTTGCGATTAAAAACAGTAGATCGAGATACTCCAATGCTTTTACCCCCGGATCTGCGCGACGGGATACCGAGTAATCATATTGTCCACTTCGTCCCGGCGTATTGAAGAAGCCACCTATAGCGGCTGCATTGAAAGAACCGCCTTTGCTTAGCCCGAATGCAACAGCTAAAGAGGTCATGCAAAACCGCCTTAAGTCAATTCATGGTCGCGAACGACTGTTCAACCTGAACTATTGTTTGCATTAAGCAATCCGTCATGATGTCCCGGATAGTATCGAAATCACTACTGTTGAGCAGCGTGGTCGGGTATAAGAGTACCTGAAGTCCGACGGATTGCCAGCGATGGCGGCGCGATGCGGGCAACCAATGGGCGGTGCTGTGCTTTGCAGCGCCACCTACGCGGAATGGTCGCCGCAATCCAGATGAGATTCGGGCAAAGCCCCTGATTCTTCGCAGTAAACCACGCGGAAGGGTGTAATCAGCAGTCCGCTTGTAAAAAGTAATACAATAAATAGATTGCAGCCGCAGTCTATATATTGTAATACATAATCAAATCCAGGGATTGCGGATGTTGCAAGGAGGGTTAAACCGAGGTTTGGCATGAAGACGTGGAACAATCCCGTACGGTTTTCCCGCCAATTAACCATTTGATCGATAAGGGTCGATCAGGAAAAAACAATAGCGCTGCCGCGGTATGGGACCGCGCTCAACGCAGAGGTCAATACGAAGAAAGGGGCATATACAGTGAAGAAAATCGTAATAGCAGGTATGATGGTTGGTATGTTATGCAGCGGGGCTTTTGCAGACCTGCTGGCCAATGGGTCGTTCGAGAGCGGTACGGATGACTGGTCATCGTGGAATGAAGGCAGCATCATCAATCCGTCCGATTGGGGATGGGCTCAGGAAGGCGATGCCATGGTGGGCATGTGGTGGGACGCCGGTCTGTATCAGGAGTTCGATGTGACGCCGGGTACGGGATATGATGTCGGCGTCTACGCCTATGATCCCGGTGATGACCCGATCAGCGGCGGTGTGGTCGCGCGCGTGGAGCTGGATTGGTACAACAGTTCTGCTCAGAAAATAGCCACGGGCTGGTCTGCCGATTTCAACGCCGGCGCGACGCAGAATCAGTGGACGCAACTGAGCACGGAAAACTGCGTGGCTCCGGGGGCTGCCTCGTATGCGCGGTTGAACCTGGCCATCTACAATGACGGAACCGGCGGCGGGCGCGTCTATTATGACAACGCTACAGCCACCGTGGCCGTTCCCGAACCAGGCGTGATGGCATCCCTCGTGTTTGGTGTCGGCGTGCTGCTGGTGACCGCGAGAAGGAAATTTCAACGTCGCTAAGGCCTCGAAGTAAAAAATGCCGGAATAATAAACGCGGGGGATTTTCCCCCGCGTTTTCTTTTGCAGACAGAGTGCGTTCGGAACTTGACCCGGCATAGACAGGGCGTTAAGATTCCAAACCATGAAAAAAAGAAAAAGAGGGCGGCCCCCAATTTCAAAAACGGAACTTCGGAGAGAAACCATATCTCTTCGGCTCAAGTCGGACGAAGTGGCCCTGTTGCGGGAAGCAGCCGGAAAGGGACATAAAAATCTGTCCAGTTGGGTGCGTCAGGTTCTTATGGAGAAGAGTCAGGAGCATCAGGCAGAGTGACGCATTGAGCCTGTGAATTAAAGAAAGGTTAAAAAAGGGGTTGCAAAGAGGGGGAAGGACCGTCATATTGCCCCCTCATTCGAGACGAAATGACTGCGGGGTGGAGCAGCCTGGTAGCTCGTCAGGCTCATAACCTGAAGGCCGTTGGTTCGAATCCAACCCCCGCTACCAATTTGAGGCCGGAACGAACGTTCCGGCCTCTTTTTGTCTGTGAAAAGCCCGAAAATCGAAAAAATCGGGGAATCGGGCATGCATTTCCCGCCAAGCGCACAGCGGACGCAGAGAAGTGCAAAAGGAAGGTCGGAAGAACCAAAAAAACAGGCGAAAACGTCCTTTTTTTTGATTTTTTGGTTAACCAGCAGGATGTAAGGCCAATGCCGGAGAGGCTTCCAGGGCGGCTTCCAGGTCGGTTCGGGCGCGTTCGGCACAGGCGGCGGCCCGCGCCCGTTTACCGAGGCGTTCGGTGCCCGGCAGATCCGGGAGCAGACCGAAGTTGGCCTTGGCGGGCTGAAAGTGATCGGCGGGGGCATGAGCCAGGTAATGCATGAGCGCTCCGAGCATGGTGGTGCGCGGTAGTTCGAGCAATGGTGTGTCGAAGCTTTGGCGGGTGGCGTTGATGCCGGCCAGCAGTCCGCTCGCGATATTTCCGGCATAGCCCTCGATGCCGGCGAGTTGTCCGGCAAAGAATAGATCGTCTCGGAGGCGGCTTTGCAGGGTGGGGTGCAGTACGGCGGGCGCGCAGATGTAGGTGTTGCGGTGCATCTGGCCGTAGCGTGCAAACACGGCCTGTTCGAGTCCGGGAATCAGGCGAAACACCCGCTCCTGCTCGGCGAATTTAAGGTTGGTTTGGAAGCCGACCAGATTGCAGAGTGATCCGGCCAGATCATCCTGGCGCAGTTGCAGTACGGCGTGGGGACGGCGGCCCGTGCGCGGATCCGTCAGGCCCACCGGACGAAGGGGGCCGAATGCCAGCGCGTCGTGTCCGCGTGCGGCCATGATTTCGATGGGCAGGCATCCTTCAAAAAAGTGTTTTCGGGCGGCCCGCACACCGGATTCGATGGCCTGTTCGAAGGACTTGAGCACAATCCGTTCCGCACGGAGCAGGGCCGTGATGAAGGTGTCGTATTCCGTGCGGTTCATGGGGCAGTTCAGGTAGTCGCCGGCTTCGTTTTCCCCCCGTTCATAGCGGGATGCGCGAAAGGCCGTGTTCAGGTTCACGCTGTCTCTTTCGACCACAGGGGCCAGGGCATCAAAAAAGAACAGCTGTTCGGCGCCGGTGAAGCGGGCCAGGGTTTCTGCGAAGGCATCCGAGGTCAATGGGCCGGTGGCCAGAATGCAGGGGCCCTCGGGAATGGATGTGATTTCTTCCCGCTGAAGCGTGATGTTCGGGTGGGCGGCGAGTCGTTCGGTGACGCGTTGAGCAAAGGCTTCGCGTCCTACCGCCAAGGCGCCTCCCGCAGGAACACGGCATTCGTCGGCGCAGGATATCAGCAGGGAACCCATGCGGCGAAGTTCGTGATGGAGCAGGCCGGTTGCGCGATCGGGCAGGGCCGAACCGAGGGAATTGGAGCAGACGAGTTCCGCGAGCTGATCTGTTCGGTGTGCGCCGGTGGTTTTCCCCGGGCGCATTTCGATGAGGGTTACGCGCAGGCCGCGTTCAGCGGCCTGCCAGGCCGCCTCGGTTCCGGCAAGACCGCCGCCTGCCACCAGGAGTGATGATTTGTGACTCATGCGTGTTTATCGTACGGTGTGCCGTTCTCGATGCTGCTGGTGCCGGCCCCGCCGGCGATCCTGATGGGTATGGTTGCGGCCGGTGTTTCAGGCCTGAAGCTTCTGGTTCAACCGCGAGATGGTTTCGCGCAGGGCGGGTTCGCTGTTGAGCCGTTCGGTGACTTTTCGGCAGGCATAGATCACGGTGGCGTGGTCGCGTCCGAAGGCATTGCCGATCACCGGAGTGGATTGTTCCGTGAGCGTTCGACACAGATACATGGCCACCTGGCGGGGAAAGGCAACGGCCTGGGTTCGGCATTTGCGGGTCATGTCGCTCAAGCGGATGTCGTAGTGGTCGGATACGGTTCGTTGAATCCGCTCGACGGAAAGATCTTCCTTCTTTTCCTGATCAAAAATACTTCGAAGCAGCTCATCCAGGCTTTCCACCGTAAGCTGAGAACCCGTGAGGGAGCTGTAGGAGGCGGCTCGAATGAGTGCGCCTTCGAGGCGGCGGATGTTTGACCGGATGCGTTCAGCCATGTAGGTGAGCAGCTCATCCGGGAGTTGGATGTTGAGCAGCATTTGTTTCTTGCGCAGAATGGCAATGCTGGTTTCCACGTCGGGGACATTCAGGTCGGTGACGAGTCCCCACTCGAATCGGGAAACGAGGCGCTGCTCGAGGTTGGGTATTTCGCTGGCGGGGCGGTCACTGGTGAGGACGATTTGTTTGTGCGCGTCAAAGAGTACGTTGAAGGTATGGAAGAATTCCTCCTGCATGCGCTCTTTGTTGCTGAGAAAGTGGATGTCGTCGATCAGCAGTACATCCACACTCCGGTACCGCTTTCGGAAGTCCACCAGGCGGCCTTTCTGCAAGGCGTCGATATATTCATTCACGAAGGTTTCGCTGGAGATGTAGGATATCCTGGCGCGGCTTCGACGCCCAACCACGGCGTGACCGACCGCCTGCATCAAGTGGGTTTTGCCCAGTCCCGAGCCACCGTAAATGAACAGTGGGTTGTAGGCTTTGGCCGGGGACTGGGCAACAGCCAACGCAGCAGCGTGGGCAAAATTATTCGAGGGACCGACAACGAAGGATTCGAAGGTGTAATTCGGATTCAGCTTCAGTTCTTCGGTGGGTTTGG
This sequence comes from Kiritimatiellia bacterium, assembly GCA_028708815.1. GTDB lineage: Bacteria > Verrucomicrobiota > Kiritimatiellia > RZYC01 > RZYC01 > JAQVYB01. The sequence continues at coordinate 19,784 of JAQVYB010000008.1, forward strand.
CGGGTTTGGCGGATGGTTTGCCGGATGGGGCCTGGACGGAGGGATTCTTTTTTTCCACTTCTTCGGTGGTGGTTTTTCGCTCGATCTGTTCCACAAGAATGGAAATGTCGAGATTCTGGCCGCAGACCGTGGCTACGGCGTCCTTGATCAAGGGGAGGTAGTTTTCCTCGAGCCAGTGCTGATAGAAGCCGTTGGGCACGGCGAGCTGGAGTTGATTGCCCTCCCAGGTACGGGCCTCAATCAGGGCGATCCAGCGATCGTATACATCACTCGAAAGGATACCTGCCAGTTGTTTGCAGCTTTTAGACCATAATTCCGTTGCCGTATTGTTCATTCGCTTATCCCGCATCCGATCAAAATTATTTAAGTATAATCCCTTGCCGGCAAAGTTATTAACAGCTTATTAACAAGGGGGTTGCTGTCCGGTTCTGCATTGCTTGCGTAAGGTATGCAAACGGCAAAGTCGCAACAAGGAAAATAAAAATTATTCCCGGATAAAATCGGCTGCCACAATCCGTGGTAGGGTGTGTTTTAAAATTACACTACATGCATACTGATTATTTGGATATGAATAGAGGGGTGTTAGGTTGAGAGGTGAGAACGCATTCGGCATCACAGAGACGAACCGATACAAAAGGTGTGAGGCATGGGAATATAGGTGTAAAAAGGATTGGACGGTATGAAAAAAAAGCGAACAGAGTTGCTTCTTATGATCGGGATTCCGGAGGCGCAGGCGGATGTGCTGTATGCCACGGGGTTTTTGGCGCCGGACGAGGTGGTCGTTTACCTTCGGGGAAAACAGCGTTTGCTGGTGACCTCGCCCATGGAATATCTGCGTGCCCGTGGAGAGGCCCGAAACGTGCGGGTGATCTCCTCCCGGGAGTTGATTCTATCGAAAGAAACAGTCGGCACGCCGACTGATTGGGCGGAGGCCCTGCTCCGGCGCGAGCGAGTCAGGCGGTGCTCCGTGCCGGGATGGACGCCGGTGGGCGTGGTGAAGGCGCTGGAGGCGCGGGGTATCCGTGTGACGGTGAAGCCCCTGGCGCTCGCGGAGGAGCGGGCCGTGAAGTCGGCCGTGGAACTGGCGGCGATACGGCGGGCGCAGCGGGCGGCGGTGTCGGCGATGCGCGCAGCGTTCGGCGCACTGGCGACCGCTTCTATTGATAGAAACAATACACTGCGGCTGGACGGGCGGGTGTTGACCTCGGAGAGGCTGCGGACACTGATCGAGGTGGAACTGCTTGCGCATGGGTGTTCGGCGGTGGGCGGAACCATTGCGTCCTGTGGCGAAGAGACGGCGGATCCTCATGGGCAGGGCGCGGGGCCCCTGTATGCTCATCGTCCGATTATCCTGGACATCTTTCCCCGCTCACGGAAGACGGGGTATTGGGGCGATATGACGCGCACGGTGGTGAAAGGAACCGCGCCGGAGGAGATAATCCGTATGCATGCGGCGGTCTGTGCGGCACGGCGTGCGGCGCTGGCGATGATCCGACCGGGGGCCGACGCAGGCGCCGTGCATGCGCGGGTGCAGGAGGTGTTTGCTGCGAAGGGATTTTGCACGAAACTGGATGGGAAAAAGCCCTGTGGCTTTATCCACAGCACCGGCCACGGCGTGGGGCTGGATATTCACGAGGCGCCGCGCATCAGCACGATCGGCGGAACGCTGCAGGCGGGGCACGTGATTACCGTCGAGCCGGGATTGTATTATCCGGGAATCGGCGGGGTCCGTGTGGAGGATACCTTTGTGGTGACCAGCACGGGCTGTCGTTGTCTGGCGCCACTGCCGCTGGGGTTGTCACTTGGCTCCTGAGTAATCGTCGGACGCGGGACGGAAGCCTCCCCCGCATGTGAACGAGGCGGTCGTGTTTATACTAAAAAAGGAACGTTGGGGAAAACGTCTTTCCCGAATGCGTCTTCGCACGCAGGGCAATCCTTGAGAATGATGGTTCAGGCTTGAGTTTGACTTTCGAGCCCGTATTCCTTGACCTTGCGGTGGATGGTGCGCCGGCTGATGCCAAGCTGTTCGGCGGCCTTTGTTTTATTTCCCTTGTGCTGACGAAGGGCGTCGGCGATGAGGCGCTTTTCCGTATCGAGCAGAGAGGTTCCGGCGCCTCGGGGCGCGGAGGAGGCGCCGCCGCGCAGATCAGCGGGGAGATCGCGAAGGCCTATTTTGTTGGAGCGGCACATGACAACCATGCTTTCGATGCGGTTGCGCAGCTCGCGTACGTTGCCGGGCCAGTCGTGGGCGGTGAGTGCGTCGAGGGCTTCGGGGGTGATGGTCTGCACGTCCTTGCCGTTTTCTTTGGAGGCCTGTTTAAGAAAGTGATGGGCGAGCAGGGGAATATCGTCGCGGTGTTCACGCAGGGGCGGCAGATTGATTTGGACGACATGGAGGCGGTAAAACAAATCTTCCCGAAAGGTGCCCTCGGCGACCATGGTTTCCAGATGGCGGTTGGTGGCGGTAATCAGGCGCACATCCACATCCAGCGAGGCTTCGCCTCCCACACGCTCAAAGACGCGCTCCTCCAGTACCCGAAGCAGTTTCACCTGAATGACCGGACTGATCTCACCGATTTCGTCGAGAAAAAGCGTGCCGCCGTCAGCGCGCTCGAAGCGTCCCTGCCGTTGGCCGACAGCTCCGGTGAAGGCGCCTTTTTCGTGGCCGAAGAGTTCGCTTTCGAGGAGGTTCTCGGGGAGTGCGGCACAATGGACGGCCACGTAGGGGCCGTGCAGGCGCGGGCTTAGCCGGTGGATGGCCTGGGCCACCAACTCTTTGCCGGTTCCGCTTTCTCCCTGAATCATGACGGTGGCCCGCGAGGGGGCCACCTGGCGTATCTGATCGAATACCTGTTCCATGGCGGGCGTTTGGCCGATGATGTTTTCCAGTCCATACTTTTTATCGAGCCGCTTTTTGAGTTCGCGGTTTTCGTCTTCCATGTCGCGCGAGCGAAGGGCGCGTTCCATGAGCAGGTCGAGCTTGTCGAGGTTGACGGGCTTGGGAAGGAAGTCATAGGCGCCTGCCTTCATGGCTTCCACGGCGGTTTCAATGCTGCCGTAGGCGGTGAGGAGAATGCAGACCGGCTGCGGGGTTCGAGTGAGGGCGCGGCGGATCAGGGTCATGCCGTCCATGCCCGGCATACGAATGTCGCTGAGAATAATGTCCACGCGGTGGCGGTCGAGAAGATCAAGGGCGGTCTGACCGTTGTCGGCCAGGAGGACGGTGTGTTTGCGTTGCAGGGCGCGTGCGAGCCCTTCACGGGTGTTTTTTTCATCATCGACAATCAGTACGACGGGTTTCTTTTTCATTCGTCGGCTCCTTCGGAGTGGGCGCGATGGGCCTTGAGGAGGCGTATGCGCTGATCTTCGCGGGGGATATGGAGGATAATGGTCGCGCCGTGTTCGGGTTCGCTGCAGATCTCGAGTTCGCCGGCATGGTCGCGGACAATCCGCTGCACAATCATAAGCCCGAGCCCGGAGCCTTCGCTCTTGGTGGATTGGAAGGGTTCGAACATTTGCCCGAACCGTTCTCGGGAAAAGCCGGGGCCGGTATCTTTGAAGGAAACGGTGATGAATCGGTCCGAGGAATCCAGCGTCAGATCGAGGCGTCCGCCGTCGGGCATGGCCTGCACCGCATTCTTTATTAAGTTGAAAAAGGCCTGGCGTATCTGATCGGTGTCGGCCAGGGCGGCAGGCAGGTCGTCCGGGATGCCGATATGCACGTTGATGCCCCGGTCCTCGATTTCCTGCTGCATAAACTCGAGCGTCTGCTTCAGGATTTCACCAAGATGGGCCGAGGCGAGTTTCACGGGGGCCGGACGAAGCGCATGGAGAAACTGGTTGATGATTTGATCCAGGCGGGTGATTTCCTGGCGTGCTACGCCCACCAGCTCCTGGAGGTGATCCGTTTGGTCCCCCTCCTTCAGCTCCTTGAGTTCGCGTTCCAGGAGTTGGAGGTGAATGGTCAGCGAGTTCAGGGGATTGCCGATTTCATGCGCGACGCCGGCGGCCAGCAGGGTGATGGCCTGCAGCTTTTCCGTTTCGATGGTTTGTACGGCGTTCAGGCGCTCGCGGGTCACATCGCGCAGGATGACCACCGCTCCGCCCGCCTGCGGATCAGCCACAGAAAGCGGTACCACGTATAAATCCAGAAAGCGGTGTTCGGGGTAACTGGTTTCCATGTCGTGCGAGATGAGGCGGGACCACTCGCGCTCGTCCATGCTGAAGATGCCCTCCCAATCAATCCCGGGGATGTAGCGTTCTATGGGATTGCCCTCGGCTGTTTCGGGTTGAAACCCGAGAAGGCGGCTTGCGGAGTGATTTGTATAGATTACCTCGCCCGAGGCATTTACCACCACAATGCCTTCCTGAACGGCCTGCAAAATGGTTTCCATCAGTCCCTTTTCCTGCGCGAGGCGCAGAAAGTAACTTTGCAAACTGCCGGGATCCATGCGGTCCAGACGGTCAATCACCTTGTCGATAAAGCGGCTTTTCATAATGATTTTCCGTGCGTTTCAAAAGGCTGATTCTCCGGAACATCCGGATGCTTTCGGAGGCCATACCTAAAAGAAAAAAGTGAAAATGTAAACACGATATCCAAAAACTTGACAGCTTGGGAAAGAACCGTTAGCTATGGCCCTATTCTATTCAGTAAGAGTGTAACGCGTTGTGTGAATTAAGGAGAGGCGCATGGGAGACGAAGAAAATCTATACGAACTTTATCAGGGATGCCCGCTTCATGGGGAAGAGTTCATGAGAGAGTGTTCGGTGTGCGGCGGCGAATACTGTGCGCAGTGTTTTCCGGCGTCCGGTGTGTGCCCAAACTGCTCTGCGGAAGTGGATGACGACGAGCTGGATGAGGATCCGGATTTCTCGGATGTGGATGATCTGGATACCTTGATCGGCGAGGACGATGAGGCCGAGGATGTGATTAGGGAATCGGACGAGCAATTCCCCGGCGGATTCTGATGAGACATTCCAACGAAGCGGAAGGCGCAGAGATGCTGAAAGCCCTGTGCACTTGCGCACGGGCTCTTTTCCCGAAATCTATCGCGACGTGCGTGGGCTCCTGTCATTCTTCTGCGTCCGCCGAAGCGGAGTATCCTCGGGAAGCGGAGGAGGTGGCGGGCGTCTGTGAAACGCGTCGGCTTCAATACCTGGCCGGACGTCGTGTTGCGCGGGAGGCCCTGCATCTGCTTGATGGGCCTTGCGGTCCTTTGCTGCAGAATCCCGATGGGACCGTATGTTGGCCCGATGGATGGACCGGGAGCATCAGCCATACGAAGGCCTGGTGCCTGGCGTCGGTGGCCCGCACGTCCGATTGTCCGGCCCTGGGGATCGATCTGGAAGAGACCGGGCGAATGAATGAACCAATTGCGCGTCGCGTGCTGCTTCCGGATGAACTGGATTGGCTGGCCACCTCCACGAAGCCGTTTTTGTCCCTGGCCGCCCTTTTTTTCAGTGCGAAGGAAGCGTTATACAAGACGGTGGCGCCTCTTATGAAACGGCCTGTTGGTTTTCATGATGTACGCTTGTCTGTGGAAGAGGTTTGCGACGGGTTTCATTTTTGCGCCGAACTGCTTCAACCGCAGAGAGAAAATCGGGACATCGTATCAGAGCTTATCGGAAAAGGCGTCTTTTGCGGCCCCTTCTGTCTGGCAGGCTTTCACCGGCCCGTATGCCCGGCGTGAAGAAAGAGCATTTGCCGGGAGAGATGCGGTTCCCGGCGTCCTTCTATTTCCATGCCCCTTGCCCCTTGAACCGGCTCGCGCGGCGCTCGCCCTTCACCTGAATGTGCTTACGTGTTTATTCCGTGCACGGGAAGATAGGGCAGCGAGGCACGTATGTTTTTCAGGAGGACATACATTTCAAAACAAGGGGTCAGGGACATGTGGTGATCGCCGCCCTGGGGTGACAAATCCACGGCCGCATCGAGAATCTCAAAGGTCTCTTCGTTCAGCGTGAAGCGAATGCTGTCGGCGGAATAGGAGAGTCCCTTTGCGGTTAGCGTCAGTTCGCGTACATCGCCGTTGTATTTGCCTCGGATGCCCGGCTGGTCGCCTTTTTGAATGAGCATGAAGGCGTTGTTTTCTTCGGCGGCAAATTCTGCGGGCTGCAGGTAGAGGCGTGGTTTCTGCTGGTAGGGCGCGCCGGCGGTCGGGCAGAAGGTGCGGCAGTTCCCGCATTCGTTGCAGAAGTCGGTTTGCACAAGGACCTGCCAGGGTTGTGTGACGCGAAGGGTGGTGAGCGCCATCACGTCAACGACTGCTCCGTGTAGTTTGACCTCAGGCACCTGGCGTTCGATCGGTTCACAGCGGTAGGTCTGAATAGCCCGATTGGGGCATACGGTGGCGCAAAGACTGCAGAATTCATCGCACCCGAGACAGCGCGCCGCCTCCTGCTGTGCGGTTTCTTCGTCGAGCGTTTGGATGACCTCGTCAAAGCCACCTCGCTGGGAGGCGTGGAGTTCCGGAACGGGAACGCGGAATTGGCGTTTGGCGCGTCGGCGCATCATATCAGCCCAATCGGCCACCGGCATGGTCGGTTCGGTTTCGGGCGCCTGTCCGTCGCGCTTCAGAATGGTTTGCGCGATGATTTTTCCATCGCCGAAGGCCTTCACAATAGTGGTGGGTCCGGCCTGCACGGCATCCCCGCCGGCAAAGAGATTGGGCACGGAGGTTTCGAGCGTGGTTTCATGCACGTCGATATATCCTTTTCGGTTGAGGGAGACATCCAACCCCTCCAGGAAGTCGAAGTCGGGACGCTGGCCGATGGCGACAATCAGGGCGTCGAGTGGGAGGTCGAATTCCGAACCGGGCACGGGCACGGGGCGTCGGCGTCCGGATTCATCGGGGGCGCCGAGTTCCATGCGGATGCAGCGCAGGGCGGTGATGCGTCCGTTGGGGGCTTTCACTTCCACGGGGGCGGCGAGTTCCAGAATTTCGATGCCTTCCTCGAAGAGGGCCTTGATTTCTTCCTGTTCGGCGGGCATTTCGCGCCGAGTTCGGCGGTAGATCACCTGGACGCTTCCGCCGGAGAGGCGTTTGGCGGTGCGTGCACAGTCCATGGCCACATCGCCCCCGCCGATCACGCCCACGCGCGCACCGAGTTTCGGTGCTTCACTGTGGCGGGACCGGCGCAGAAAATCAAGACACTCGTAGACGCCTTCGGCCTGTTCGCCGGGCACATCCATCATCATACTTTTCTGTGCGCCTGCCGCCATGATCACATAGTCAAACTGCTGGAGCAGGTCGGCCACCTGGAAGTCGCGTCCGGCCTTTTGTCCGAAACGAAACTCCGCGCCGAGTTGACGGAGTGTGTTCATGTCCTGGTCGATGGCCTGTTGGGTGGCGCGGTATCCGGGAATGGTGCCCTGCACCATGCCGCCGGAGTATTCGCGTTCCTCGAAGAGGGTGACGGGGAACCCGGCACGCCGCAGAAAGTCCGCCGCGGCGAGGCCGCAGGGGCCCGCGCCGACGATGCCGATGGTGCGTTTGCGTTCCGCACCGGGTTTCCGGGTGCGGGGTGTCTTTTCCTGATCCATGATAAAGCGTTTCATTTCGCGGATGGCGAGCGGCTCGTCGTAGTGCGAACGGACGCATACCGTTTCGCAGACGTGCGTGCAGGCGCGCCCGAGTACGGTGGGCATCGAATTGTCTGCACGTACCACATCGATTGCGCGTGCATAATCGCCTTCCTTCACGGCCTGCATGTAGCGTGGCACCTGCTGATGGATGGGGCAGTCGTTGGCGCAGGGCGCGTGGATACAGTCGAACATGTCCAATGCGCGTGCCGTTTTGGTGTGTTGACGTTCGAAGGCGTCCTGGTGGAGTCGGGGTTCTTCGAGTACGCGGCGTGCGTAGGCGTTGAGATTACTCAGGGCGCAGGAGGATGTTTCCGTGCAGGGTTCAGTGCAGCGGGCGCGTATGAAGTCGGGGAGGGTTGCCGCGCCGGCCTGGGTCATGGCCTGCTCGGTCTCTTCGATATACTGAATCATGCGCATATAGCCGCCGCTTTTCAGCAGGTCGGAGCTGACGGTGATGGTGCTCATCCCGGAAGCCAGCAAGTCGGCCACGCAGAAGGCGTCGGCGCCGCCTGCGTAGGACATCAGCAGGTGGCCTTTGAATTCCCCGCTCAACTGGGCTGCCAGATTGGCGGTTACGGCCTGTAGCGGACGACCCGAAAGATACATCATCTTCTCTTTCGGATTGAAGACATCGCGGTGATTTTCACACTCCAGGGTGTTGGAAAGCTTCACGCCGAAGGTGACGCCCTTTTGGTCGGCGCGTGCTTGCAGATCGTTCAGCAGGTTGAGGGCGTCAGGATATTTCAGATCGTGGCCGAAGGCCTCGTCGGGAACGGTTACGCGGTTGAAGCCGAGGGTTTCGTTCAGAATGCCGCGCAGGCGTTCGGGGCCGAGCAGGGTCGGGTTGAGTTTCACGTTGGTGTGGAAGCCCCATTCTTCAATCAGATAAGCCGCGATTTTTCCGATTTCGGCGGGTGGGCATCCGTGCATGGTGGAGAGGGTGGCGTTGTCGGAGAGCTTGCGCGGGATGTTCAGGTCGCGCACTTCGGGGAACCAGCAGGCGGTTTCTTCCACGTATTGTTCGTATCGCTCGCCGGCATCCTGCATGTTGCGCAGAAATTCCTGCACATTGTCTTTGAGCACGCCGTCGTAATTATAGCCGACGCTCATATTGAAAATGAGGCCGGGCGCCTCGCCGGGAAAGCCCAGTTTGCGGTGCAGGGCATGAATCAGAATCCAGGCGCGCAGATATTCATCAAACGACTGTTGAATCTTCAATTCCTGTGACCACTCGACGTTGTAACCTTCGTCCTGCATATCGATACAGGGTTTCGGCACATCGAGTTCATCGAGCGTCTGGATGGTTTTGAGTTCCATAAAGCGTGCGCCGCAGAGCCAGGCGGCGATCAGATTCTGGGCCATCTGGGTATGGGGCCCGGCGGCCACGCCGAAGGGCGTTTCGAGCGGCTGCTCATAAACGGCGGTGCGAAAAGGATCGGCAGGCTTCGGAGTGAAAAAGAGATCCTTCGGAATGCCGAAAAGGGCCTGTTTTTGGTCGAGTTCGGTAAAGACCCAACGGGTGAACTGCTTCATGGTCATGGGCTGAAATCTATCGGACATGGCTGAACCTCCTGTGAAATGCCTGCAAATGCAGACTGCATGTATAGCGCTTTTCCGCCGCTTTGTAAAAATATTCCCCCGTGTACTTTACCATTTTCCAATGATTGGAAATCCGCTATACATTTTTTCCAATGATTGGAAAAAGAGAGACTCAACGGATGAGCGTGAGAATGATGGGGATGTTGGTGCTGCTTTGTGCGGGGTTTGCGCCCGCCCTTGCGCAGGATGATTCAGCCGCGCTGGAGCGCGTGGCGGAGTTAGGGCGCGGGCAGGGCGCGCTTTCCATGCCGTTTGCTCATCGTCGTTATTCCACCCTTTTTAAGACCCCTCAAATGCGGCGGGGCGTGTTTTATTATGACGGAGGTGAAAGGGCCGCGCTTCAGTACATGGAACCGGAGCCGTACGTTTTTCTGATTCGCGAGGGCGAGGCGCTGCATTTGCGTTCGGATCAGCCGGAGGCGCAACGGCTGGATTTGCGTCGTGCGCCGCTGATGGCCGGTCTCGCTCAGATGTTTCAGCTCGACCCGACGCGCCTGAAAAAGGCATTCAAGGTTATGGCGCGGGAAGAAGCGGCGGAAGAGCGGTTGGTGGTGGAGCTGGAGCCGCTGCGGTCGGCGCCCGTCACGCGGGTGATCCTGCATGTGGATACGTCGACCGGTCTATTGCGTCAATTGCGGCTGGATGAAACCAGTGGCGATAGTCAGGTGATTCAGTTTGGTGACCCGCTCGATGTCCCGCCCCTCGAAACCCAGTTCCTGCCCGACTACTGGATGAAATTTTTTAAGGAAACAACGGCCCCATGAGTAAACCAACCAAACCCCGAATTCTTTTCATCTTTCCCCGCTGGCCGAATCGTACGCTCTGGGGGCATTTCAAATATAAGTTTCCGGCGTTGGGCCTGCTGACGATTGCCGCCATCACGCCGCCCGAGTATGACATCGAGCTGGTGGATGAAAACTGCGAGCCGGTTCCCATGGATTCGGATGCCGATATCATCGCGTTTTCGGTGATGACGCCCCTGGCGCATCGTGCCTATGCTCTGGGCGATCACTTTCGTGCCCGCGGAAAAACGGTGGTGATGGGCGGCGTACACGTCAGTTGCGAACCGGAGGAGGCGCTCGGGCATTGCGACTCGGTGATCATCGGCGAAGGCGAAACGGCCTGGCTGGCCTGGCTCGAAGACTACGCCGCAGGCACCCTGAAAAAGAGATACTGCACGGAGGGGTTTTCCACGCTCGAGGCCATCCCGCCCGCCCGACGCGACCTGCTCAAAAAGAAAAACTACATTACCTCCGGCACCATCCAGCTCACACGAGGTTGCCCTCACGACTGCGAATACTGCACGGTGACCGCCTTCTTCGGACGCAGATTCCGGATGCGCCCGCTCGAAGCCTTTGTCCGGGAATATCAGCAGCTCGAGGACCGCTTTATCTTTATTGTGGACGACAACATCATGTCGAATCGCAAGGCGGCGATGGAGCTGTTTGCCTCGTTGCGCGGCACGCCGAAATGGTGGGGCAGCCAGGCGCCGATTACCGTGGGCGATGACGATGAGGCGCTGCGGGCGATGGCGGCCTGCGGATGTAAGTCGCTCTTTATCGGTTTTGAATCGCTCGATCCGGACAATCTGGCCAAGATGGGCAAGAAGTTTGTGGAAGTGGATAAAAACATCGAACGGATTCAGCGCATTCAGTCGCACGGCATCGGCATTCAGGGGTCTTTTATTGTGGGATACGATTTTGATACGCCGGCGGTCTTTGATCAGATGTATACCTTCATAGACCAGGCTCGCCTCGAGGCGTTTCTTGTTTCCGTGCTCACGCCCTTTCCAGGCATCCGCGTGACAAAACGGCTGGAGGCGGAGGGGCGGATCCTGACACGCGACTGGAGTAAGTATGACATGAATACCGTGGTGTACCGTCCGGTTGGGTTCACCCCCGATGAGTTGCAGGAGGGGTATTATGCCCTGAACAAGGCGCTCTATTCGCTGCGTTCGATTGTTCGGCGCTCCGTGAATTTCAAGAAGAACATGGCCATCTTCGTTCCGCAGAATATGGGTTTTCGTGCGGCCTGGAAGAGTCTGCTGCGGGAAAAGCAACGTGATGAAAGAGCATAATACGAAAAGGGAAAAGGAGCGGAAAGGGGTTTTCCTTACGTCTGCTCTGTATCGGGAGGGGGTAGAGGATTTCGGGGCGTGTCTCGAAGCGGTGCGGAACGAGGCGGGGCCGGCGCTTCGTGGGGTGGAACAGGTGTATGCGGCAACGATTTTGGGGGATATGGCCGAGGAACAGGCAACCCTCGCGGGGCCGCGGGCGCCCATGGCGTTGCAGAAGGAGTTTTTAGGGATGCTTCGAGGGGTGGCGGACGTGCCGGTCACGCTGGTGAGTACGGCCTGTGTTTCCGGGGCGACGGCACTGGCGCTGGCGCGCGCACGCATTATTGCCGGTCACGCCCAACGGGTGGGCGTGCTGGCGTTTGAGCAGTGTTCGCCGTTTTTATCGGAGGGATTCGGCGCGCTGCGTTGTCTGACGAACCGCCCGGCGCCCTACACGCGGGAGCGCTCCGGCTTTCGGCTTGCGCCGGGCTTTGGCTGGCTGCTTCTTTCTTCGCATCATGAAAAGGGGGGTGGCATTCGGTTGGCCGGAGCGGCGACGACGAATGACGCGGCGCATTTAACCGGCCCGGACCGGGAAGGGCGCGGGCTGCGCCGGGCGATTGAATCGGCCCTGCGCCAGGCGGGCGCCGGGCCGCTGGAGGTGGATGCCATCAAGCTCAACGGCGCGGGTACAGGACCTGCCGATGCCTCGGAATATCAGGCACTGCGGGCCTGTTTCGGCGACCGGTTGCCGGAGATCCCGTGTCTTTGTCTGAAACCGGTGATCGGGCACATGCAGGGAGCCTGTGGCGTGGTGGAAACCATTCTGGCGTCCGAAGCCCTGCGTCTTCAGCATCTGCCGGGTATCCCGCAAGCCATGCGGCAGGATGCGGAGTTCCCCTTTTTCTTTCCGGAGCGTGCAGGTGCGCGGGAGATGAAGAAGATGTTGCTGCTCTACAGCGGTATGGGCGGTCAGAATGCCGCGCTGATCCTGGAACGGGAGGACGGCTGATGACGCCCGGATTTTATCTGCTGCATCCCTGGCTGAACGGCAGCGGCAGGGGGGAGCGCCCGAACGGGAGCGGCGCACACAACGCCTGGCGCGCGCCGGAATCTGATCCGTTGGATACGGGGCGTCTGCGCTACATCCCGCCGCCGAGTGGGTTGCTGCTGCACACACTGCATGGATGGATGCAGGCGTACGGCGAACAGCTGGAGGGTATCCCGCCGGAACGGCGCGGCCTCCTGCTGGATGCGTATGGCGCGTTCGATGGCGTGCGCGAGGAGTACAGCCGTCCTCTGCGGGCCGCCCCGCCGGAGATGGTGAGCCCGCTGCTCTTTCCGCACACGTCCGAGATGTCGGCGGCGGCAATGGCTGCAATTCTGTTTGATTTGAAGGGGCCGGTGATTTGTGTGCATCCGCTGTGCCCATGCGAAGTCGGCGGCGGGGTTCCCGCCCTGCTGGAAGAGGGGCGGATCCTGCTGGAGGGCGGGCTTTGCGATGTGATTCTCGTGGCGGCGTTGTGTTTCACGCCGATGCCCCTCGGGGAGGAGGCCGTAGCTGAGACGGCGGCGGCGCACGGTTTCCCCGTGGTGGATTGCGGGGTTGCACTGGCGCTGGATCATAATGAGGAGTATAAGCGGAGGGTGCCTCGGGATGTGGTGCGTCGGCAGGCCGGGTTCACCGGTGTGTGCGAACCGTTGCTGGAGTGTGTGCTGCATGACTGACCTGCTGCTTATCAGTGTGAATTGCGAGCGAACGCCATACCCGGTTTTCCCGGTCGGTGTCTGGGTGCTGTCTGCCTATTTGACGCGGCTTGGTTATTCCGTGGAGGTGGCGGATTTGAACCTGCTGCGCGGGCTCGAGGAGCTGGAAGAGTGCTTCCTGAATCGGAAATCATATCGGTTTATCGGACTTTCGGTGCGCAATATCGATAATCTTTCCTGGCCGGACTCCGTGAGTTATTTGCCGGAAATACAGGCGTGCGTGCAGCTCGTGAAGAAGGTTCAGCCCGTGGAGCGCATCGTGATTGGCGGGGCCGGCTATTCCATTTTTGGGCAGGCGTTGCTGGATGAACTGGGGTTGGTGCACGGGCTCTGCGGCGAGGGGGAGCAGTCTCTTGCCCGCCTGCTCGGGGCGTCCGGCCCGCTCCCTGCGCCGGACTATTCGTATGCGCGCGAAACGCCGGTGGAGGTGTTGCTGACGTATTACCGGCAGTCAGGGATGTTGGGGCTGCAAACGCGGCGGGGCTGCCCGCTGCATTGTGATTATTGCACCTATCCGGCCATCGAGGGGAACTGTTTTCGCCTGCGTCCGGTCGAGTCGGTGCTGGATGAAATGACCTATCTGGCCTCGATCGGCATCGAGGTGTTTTACGTGGTGGATTGTCTGGTGAATCTGCCGATGGCCTATACGCTGTCGCTGCTGGACGCCCTGGCCGGGCTCCCGCCGCGCGTGCGCTGGTACGGATTTGCCTCCCCGGAACACCTGGATGAACCCTTCGTGGAGCGCCTGCTGCAAGGGCACTGCGCGGGATTGGAACTCGGATCGGAATCGGGGAGCGACCGCGTGTTGCGGGCCATGCACAAGACCTTCGGGACCGGTGATATCCTCCGCGCCTCGGAAGCCTGCCGAGCGCTGCGCCTGAAGTTCTGTCATTATCTGATGCTTGGCGAACCGGAAGAGGACGAAGCCTCCGTGCGCGAGAGTATGGAACTGATGGACCAATGCGACCCCTCGACGGTGATTATATCGGTGGGCATCCGCCTCTATCCGAACACCCCGCTGCAAGTCGCGTATCAGGCCGCTTACCCAACGGATGTCTCGCTGTTGCCGCCCGTCTTTCTCCAACCGCCGAAAATAGGCTTGCCGGATATTTTGGCACTCTGTAAAAAGCTCGCTCGCAAAACGTGGATTTATCCGGGGGTGACCGGTAGTATGGACGCCTCGCAGATGGATTACCTGAGAGCGCGGGGCATCAAAGGCCCCCTGTGGGATTATTTATGATATTCAAAGGGAAAAACGCACTGATTACAGGAGGGACCCGGGGCATTGGGCGCGCGATAGCGCTCAAGCTGGCCGAGGAAGGCGCGCGCGTGACCTGCTGGTATCATGCCAACGCGGAGGGCGCCCGGATCACCGAGGCGCTTTCGCCGAGCATCACCACGGAAGCGGTGGATGTCACCCGACACGATGCCGTGAAAAGCGCTCTGCGCCGTCTCACGGAAAACGGGTGTCCGGTGGATGTCCTGGTGCATGCCGCCGGGATCACCCGCGATGTGCTGCTGGCAGGCATGGAGGATGAACAGTGGCATGCCGTGCTCGATGCCAACCTGACCGGCGCCTACCATGTCTGCCGCGAGGTGGTGCGCGAGATGATTTTTCAGCGCAGCGGACGAATCGTCAACCTTGCCTCCCTCTCCGGCGTCACGGGGCTTCCCGGCCAAACGAATTATGCCGCATCGAAAGGCGGGCTTATTGCCTTCACCAAGGCGCTCGCCCTCGAAACGGCCCGCTACGGGCTGCTCGTCAATGCCGTGTCGCCCGGCCTGATTCAAACCGATATTTCCAACACCCTTTCGGAAGAGCGCCTTCAGCAGATGACCGCGCAGATTCCCCTGGGACGTGCCGGCACCCCCGAAGAAGTGGCCGAACTGGTTCTTTTCCTCGTCTCTCCCCGCAATACGTACATCACCGGCCAGAATCTGATTATTTCCGGCGGACTGACCACCTAAAACAAGGAGTACATGTGGACCTGAAACAGCAAATCAAGCATATGATCATTGAACGCCTGCGCCTGAAAATCACGCCGGAAGAAATAGACGACGAGGCCCCCCTGTTCGGCGATGGCCTGGCGCTCGATTCCATCGATGCCCTCGAACTTTCCATTGCGATCGACAAGACCTTCGGCGCCGAAATCAAGAATGAGGACGACGGACGCGAAGCCTTCCGCAGCATCAACCATTTGGCCGCCTACATTGAACAGCACCGCACCTGAACGCCTGCCTCACCGCTATCCGATGCGCCTGCCCGATCGGGTGACGCACTGCGAACCCGGTGTGTCCATCGCCCTTGAAAAACGTCTTTCCGCCGGTGATGCGTTTTGTGCGCCGGGGGCCTCCGGCGCATGCCCCGAAATGTGGCTGGTGGAACTCTGCGCGCAAACGGCGGGTCTGCTGCACCGGCAGGACACCGATGCCCCGCCCCGTCCCGGAATGCTCTGTGCCATACCCGAATTTGCCTTTCATCGGCGTGTACGGGCGGGCGATACCCTTCTCGTTGAAGCCTCGGTGGAGGGGGCATTCGGCCCGCTCTTTTCCGCACGCTGCCGCATCCTCTGCGAAGGCGAAGAATGCGCCGCGGGCCGCCTCACGCTTCTTCTTTGAAATGCTTTGAAACGCGCCATGTTAACCGCTCGGGTTTCATTGCGCTCTAATTCGCGTCTGCCGCCACGCGGAGAGAAACGGCATCAAAGAAGAAGGCTGTCCCTGCGGCTTTCTTCCGTTTTGTAAATGATTCGTTGGCCCGGAGCAGACGCGCGGCATGTCATGGACGGGCTTCCCTTGTTCCGACTGCGCGTTCAAGCTTATTCTGAATGTGAAGAAGTGCCTTTCTTCTTCCAGTGAAGACAAGTATAGGGGCTTTGTCACCTGGTTGAACCATAAGGCGGAATGGGATCCCAACAAGATCAGCCGTATCTTCAGCTTCTACCCAAATGCGCTTAATATGTGCAAATGGTAATTCATAGGTATGCGCTTGGTTCCCAAACCGCAACAACTGTCTTTGCGTATCGGTGGTGAGATGGAGAAAATTCCCCTTTAGCAAAAAGTGTGGCACAATGAGAAACCCGATGGTCGCAGCCGCAAATGGGACAATGCTTATGACGTACCATTTCAGGTCGACATGATAGAAGTGGCAGAATGCGGCTGCAACGGGAATAGGCAACGCGTGTATTATAGCCGCCAGGGTGAATTTCTGTGCGGCGGATGCCGTGACACATCCATTTCGATTTGTGCGCACAGTATAGTTCGAGATATGGCTGGTTGTACGAAGAGTGTCATCTATTCGTATGGGGGGTGGTGTGGGAACATGAGATTCAAGTTGAGCCTTGATTTCAAGGGCCTGCTGACGGTTGGAAAGATATGGCAGAATTCGCACGCAATTACCGGATTTTAGGCGAAAGACTATGCGGTACAAATGCTGTGCATTCGTCGAGTGCGCATTTCTGTTCATATCGTGCATGACGATACATTTGATGTCTTCAAGACAGATCCGTTTGTTTTTAAGTATCCACGGGAGAGGGGCATGTCTGACAGTGCAGCTGGTGTCGGATATTACAAGCATCGTCGAGTTTTTCCTGTTGACGACTATGGAGTAAGTAAGGATTCCGCCCGCAAACAAAAACGGGAGTGAGGAGAATGCGGATGTTATGTCTCCTCGGTAAACGGAAAGGAGAAACCACGGAAGGGTGATAACGTTGCAAAAGATGGCGATGATACATCGCGTTTTACAACCAATGCACCGCCACTCTATTGAAGTAGAACGATCTGTTGTGCCGCTTAAACCGCTTAAGGAACTTTTTCGCATCGGCGTGCTATCCTTATTGCTGACGGAATGCCCGGGGAGACAGCCCCGTACGCTTTTTGATGATCTGAGAAAAATAGACCGGATCAGAAAATCCGCATTTTTGAGCGAGTTCGGCAATCGGCATGGCGGTGCTTTTCAGAAGACGACAGGCTTCACAAATTCGCAGATTGAGCAGGTATGCCAACGGCGTTTGTCCAAGAACATTTTTGAAGCGGTGGGTCAACGTGCCACGACTGACGTGCAGTGACTCTATTATAAACTGAACATTCAACCGAGAATCGCAATACTGCGTGTGGATAAGCTGAAGAGCATCGTGCACCAGCCGATCCGGCGTATGCTTCCGAGCCTGATTGGCCGAGTACAGGAGGAGGTCGTGCAGGTCGCAGGTGATTGTATTCGTGTAACCGTGGTTGTCTTGCTGCAGGTGCGTTGCAATGCGATCCAGCCACTCAAGGGGGGGGCTCGGGGTCCCGGAACAACCCTTCCCAAAGGCCTGCTTTGTATAGCTCTTCAACGGCCCGTGATCCCGTGAAAATCACGAAGCGGATTTCGGTCTTCTCTTGAAGCGCAAACATCGAAAGCGTTTTCCCCGGTAGTGCAACGCCGAATTCTCCAGGGCAGATGGTATAGAGTCCTTCGCCCTCCGTTTCATCTTGATAGATGCCGTTGACGCACCAGAGCAGGCAGACGTAGTCCGTTGTCAGTTTTGGACATATCACGCCCCGCGGGACGCACAGATGACCCACTCGATCGACGCGGATGTCCGTACTCTGATTGTGCCCGGTCACTGAGGCGATCGTTTCGATATTGAAGTACGGGGTCTTTAGTGCGTCGCTGTTCTGCATGAGATTCCAAATTCAACGGGGACATATTTATAACGAGATTACGCAAATCCTAAAGTTTCTGTTCAATTAATAAAGCACAGAATGAGGGTGCCACATGCTATTTTATACGGTGCAACGTTGATGTAGGTGTGAACGCGGAAAGCGACTGGGGGATAAACAGAAAAATGCAATACAGGTCGGGTTCTCAAGGATATGGCACGATTATAGTTGCCGTTCTATTACTGGTTTCGGCGCGAGGATATTCGTCGGTTATCATGCATCGATATAGTTTTGAGGAGGATGTCAGCGATAGCGTCGGAACGGCAGATGGAACCTTGCATGACGGAGCGGCCATCTCCGCCGGCCGGCTCTCGCTGAATGGTGTAGGAGCTTATGCGCGGTTGCCGGTGGGTGATACGATGCTGAGTTTGGACTCATTCAGTATAGAAGCATGGGCTACAGCCGATTCAGTTGACGCCTGGGCGAGAGTGTTTGACTTTGGCAGCAGTGAGTCGACGGGAAATGCTTTCTTAACGATATGTACACAAGACAATCCACCCAACGGAGTGCCACGCTACGCCATTACGCAAACAGATTATACCGGCGAACAGAAGATCTCGAGCAGCGCGGCGGTGCAGGTGGGCGTGTAACACTATTATGCCGTGGTCTTTGATCATGTAGCCGGCATGGGGAGTCTATACATGGATGGTCAGTTGGTGGGCAGCAACAACTCAATGTCTCTGGCTCCCGGCGATCTGTCTGGATTCCCGAATAATTATCTGGGGAAATCACAGTATGATAATCCCTATCTTGATGGATCGATCAATGAATTCAGAATCTGGAGCGGTGCACTCACGGCCGAGGAAGTCGCCGCGCATGAGGTATTAGGGCCCGGCACCGTGGTGCCTGAACCGGCGGGGGCCTCCCTTTTTATCGTTTTTGGCATGGCATTGCTTGCGGGAAGGAAACAGTACAAATTCCAAGTACGTGCGCATGTGTTGGCAGAATAAACAATAAGAAAGGAGACGGGATGATCAGGTGGTATGTCGGTTGTGTTTTGATAGGGTTGTTGTTGAGTAATGCGGCACGGGCAGGCGAAGGAGAACTGGTGAAAAAGAGCATTGGCGTGGACTATGAATGGGGCACATTGAAAGAAGTGGTCGTAGGCATTGGAGATGGCTTGGTGATGCCGGGACTTTCAGACAAGGTGGATTTCATTTATGACAAAACCTATCTCGAAGCGATGAAAAAAACCGGCGGCAAACCGGCTATTGAGCTGGAGCCGGAAAACACACGCGCTGTAATCGCTCAGATTAACGGCTTGGTGAAGGTCTTGGAGGACCAGGGCGTGACGGTATATCGTCCGCGAGTCCTCAATCCAACGGAACATGACTACCTGACCAATGTACAAGAAGGTCAAATGCAGATCTACGCACGGGATCCCATGCTGGTGATTGGAAATAACGTCATCGAAACTTCCCTGAAGGTTCCCATGCGTGCCAAAGAAAAATTCCCGCTCCGTGAGATTATTCGGAAGCGGATCAAAGACACCGATGCGCGGTACGTCGCGATGCCGTCCCCGAATCCGAATTACGAGGAAGATGGTATTTACATTGAGGGTGGTGATGTACTCCTGAATGGAAAGAATATCTATGTGGGGCATTCCGGCAAGGGCAGCAGTCTGGAAGGCATTGAGTGGCTGCAGAATTATCTGGGCCCTGACTATCTGGTACAGGAGGTGAAGGTGAGTTCCGACTTTGAGCACCTTGATTGTATTATGGCCCTGTTGAAGCCGGGGCTTGGATTGCTCTGTAAGGATGCGTTGGTTGGAGAACTGCCTGAGTCACTGAAGGACTGGGATTTTATCAACGTAACCGTGGAGGAGGCCAAACGTCTTGGAGCGAATGCCCTGGTGCTCAATGATTCCACAGTGATCATGGACACGCAGCATCAGCGCATTATCGAAGAAGTGCGTAAGCGCGGGCACCATGTCATAGAAGTGCCCTACGACAAAGTGGCGACCTGGGGCGGCGCATTTCGCTGTTCCCACCATCCGCTTGTTCGCGAGGGCGGGAGCGAATAACTCCGAGCATTATAAAAACAGCCGGGCTCTGTAATCCTTTTTCAGAGCCCGGCCGCTGTTATTTATCTGTGCGTTAATCCAGCTTAATGACATCCTCTCCAGAGATGGGTGAAGTATCCCCTCCCGCACCGGTTGCAGCAGCTGGGTTTCCTCCCGAATCGGAGGACGTTTCTTTGTTTTCAGAAAGGCCGAAGCGTGTAATCTGTTGTTCTTGGATGAAATGAGTGGATTGACCCGGGTCATGCCCATTCGGGGATGAAACTCTGGTTTGTGTACGTGGTACGGAGTGTTGCGGCGTCCAAAAGCACTTGTTTGGGATGGTTGATTGGGGGCCATATCTCCCGACTTGCCGCTATCCACGGCTCGATTATCAGGTACGCGAAGAAGGCAACCGCCCTCGTCACGGGGAGTGCCGGGAATGTCCTTCTCTTATGCATCTTTCTGTTGAATGATACCGTTCACGCGTAGCTATCAGCCGATGCGTGGAACGGCTGGTTCGGCAACGCCTTGATTCTGAAGTCTTTCAGCGCCAAGTTGCTCTCCCATTGAGGCAACCTGTCCGCTGGTCCATGGATTTCTATCAACGGGGGGTCGCGCTCTGCGAGCGCGTTGATCTTTGCCCAGAGCGTGGTGTCTCCCCAGAACTGCGGAGGTGTGTCGCCGGCTGCTACGGATGCGAAGACCTTACTTGGAGTATCGCTTCCGCCACGAATCGCCGTGAGGGCGAGCTCTTCGAGGCGTCCCAGTCCTGTGACCGGATCGGGACGTTCCTGCAACCACCGGGCGACTGCTGCTGGAAGCCAGGGCAATGAAGCGTCGGCTGCATTGGCGAGGTCCGTTAGCGTGTCGAGGTTTTGTGTGGCGAAAGCCTTGTCCACGCGGACCGCAAAAGCGAACTGAGCGTTGGTCACGAGCTCGCGATTGGTATACAGGGAGGATAGTTGATCGGGTCGCAGTTGTCCGAGTCCATGGAATGGTTCGATTCCGGGGAACGCATCAACACAGAGAAGCTCCACGTTCTTGGCATCGTGATGCCACAGGCACGTGAGAATGTGGGCAAGCATGGACAGGTCAAAGAGACACGCATCAAACCACAGAACGATATGCTCTCGGGTGGCTGCTTCCGCCAGTCTTCGGTACTGATTTCGGAGTGTCTCCAAAACATGCTTCGTGTTCAGTCCGCCTGCGGTGGCTTCGTGCAGAAAAACCGCTCGGGCGTTGAGAGTCTCCTCATCAGGCCACCCGGGATTCCGGGGGCCGTCATACATGATGTCGTGCCAGACGAACACTTCCCCCGGAAGCCCGGCCTTTGCCAGGCTTCCTCCTGCGCTGTCACCACTTGTGATGTGGAGTGTGTTCTCCATTATTTCTCCTGCGAACGTCGTGAGTCACCGGGCATCGGAAGGCGCGCTCGGTGCGGCTTCCGATGGTGGGGTGGACCCGGATTGTTGGTTTTTCGTGATATGTCCCGTTTCGCTCGGGACGAACATATTCCTGCCTTCAAACTTCTTGGTGCCGTTGACATAGCTGAAGTACTTTCGACATTCGCAGGAGAGGTACTCGATATCAATCGGCGTGAACTTACGCCGCGCGTCCGGCCAGTCTATGTCCTGCCGTTCGATCATCTGTATTGCGGTCTCCTGGTGGTTGGCACAATGTAGATGTTTCTGCAGCAAATCGAGGTAAGGGGCTGCACCGATTCCGGTCGGAACCGGGCTGTTGGGGTCCATCAAGTCAGGCCTGAACAGTGCGAGATCAACCAGTGCCATGAAGAGGGGGAAATCATTGCTCATCCTGAATTCCGCATTGATGGCACCATTGGCTTTCATCACGTTGCCCCGTGCGCCTCGAATGCATTCTTCCAAAAACGGTGTACACTGGGGAAACATATCGACACAGGCATTCAGCCGATCGTATGCACGGCCATTCCATTGAGCGGAAACAACGGGATACACCTCGGACGACCAGGGCTGTTGCACTTCATGCAAGAGAGCGTGACGCAGGTGCCCGGGTTTTTTCAGAATGGCGGGATCAAGGGCAAGCAGGGTGACGTCGTGGTTGCACCAGCGGGCGAAGAAGAGGGCATGTATCAGCTTCGTGAGAGAGCCCTTCGCCGGTTCAGCGAAACGAAGAACGGCTTTGGTTCCTTTGTCATCTTCACGAAATACATTCAGAAAACGGCCTCGCTGAAAGATGACGTCTTGAGTCCAGGGCGGCGGCTCACCGGCCTCTCGTTTGCGGCGTATAGAGTCCCTCTCCTTGCAGAAATCAAAAAAAGCGTTGACCGGATCAGCGATCTCAAGCCCTGCCAGTGAATCCCTATATGGATTGTTTGCTTTGGCGGTCATTTCATTCCTCATTCAAAACCAACATTGCAAATCAGCGGGGCAATATTCCGCGTGCGCTGAATGTGTTCTGCTGGGTGTCCTGCACGTTATTCTTTATATTTTGGTTGATGGCCTGGAGTCGCTTCAGGAAGTCCTCCTCGTTATGAGGCGAAATGAAGATTGCCTTCTTCCCGTAGGTGATAGCAAGCATCCTCGTAGACAAGCCTAGTCTCATTCCAGAGAGAGCCATAGGCTCTCTCCTTCTGGTGGTGATATCGACAACAGGAATCTTGATCACAATGGGTCCAGATCGGATCGACAGGAGGTGATCGGTAATGCCGTAAAAGGTGTGGAAGTAAACCCAGGCATCCCGCGCTCAGCAGCAGGCCGCTGACAACCAGAAGGGATGTCGTCACGACCCACTCAATGGAAGCAACCCCGGTGTGAAAGAAATCTGTTATCACCGGCAAAATGGCGTTAACGATACTGGCATCCAGAGCCGACATAAAGGTTCCAGCGCCAATCGCCAGCAAGACCAGCCATTTAGTTTCGATGTTGAGAAACTTCATCGGGCATTTTTCTTAATACAATGTTAATGGGACTTGTTGAGCGAGCAATGAGAAATGCTTGTCGTGAGTGAATAGCGGAAGATTGTTCTGAATGGCATATTGCGCGATTATGAGATCGGGAATACCAACCTTATTGATACCATTGCGCAAACAAACAATTTGCATTTTGGTCAGGCCTTCCCAGTCTATATTGAGAGGTATTCTCATTATTTCCCTGAGAAGACGGATTAACTTCTGCTGTTTCCGAACATATAAGGCAGGAGTAAGTTCGGCTAAAATTAGATCATTCAGCACGACAAGATTCTCTTCAATCAGGAAATCAAGCCTATCTGATCGTGGCGCATCGCGGAAGTAATCAACCCAAACCGAGCTGTCAACAAGAACGCTCATTTCCGATTCCGCAATGTGTTAAGATCAAGATTCAAGTCTATTGTACCTTTGAATGCCTTGAGTTCCTGTAAGTTGTTTTTACGCACAAAATCCTCTAAAGCCGTGATAATAACGGCAGTTTTTGTGCGTTGACGAGACACCTTCATGGCTTTCGTTAAAAGGGCCTCGGGTAGGTCAAGCGTCGTTCTCATCTGAAACTCCATGCATAAGCAAGTTGCTGAATATGCATATAAAGTATGCAGCAAATATGCCAAAGTCAAATGGTTTCGCCGCCCGGCGTCATGCCTCTCCGGCGCGAAGCGTATGGAGCGAACGACTCGAGTGTTCGGATTTGGTTATTACTGTTTTCCTTGGAATATTCATCAAAATTAGATTCTTCCGGAATGATCGTGGATAAGCTGAATTGTAGAGTTATGCAAAAGATGCCAAACAGAGGATTGGCTCTCCCGGGAGCGCCGATCGTCTGATCGGCCACGTTCATTCATCGCTTTGCCTTGAAGAAAACATCGAGTGCTCACAAAATATCCGGAAGAACCAAAAAAATGCTCAAAGAATGGATGTTCTTAAACACCCAGCAACGCGCCCTCGGTGGCATTCTTCCTGCTTTTGTATTTGTTGACCCTCAAAGTCGTGTATATGCGGCAATGTTGGTGCATACGTAGCATTAGAATTTGAAAATAGTAGTATCCATGGGTATAATCTGCCTGCCCATCCATACACTGGGTCGCTGGGTCGCCTGCATCGTAGGTTGATGTGGAATAACGATTTGTAGCCGGAACATTCATTAACCGTTGAGTCAGAAGAACGGTACAGAAGGAGATAGTAAGATGTCGTCAACAGCACAACGGTATATGTACGGGGTTCTAATGGGTTTGTTCCTTTCTTTTCAGGGAGTTCAGGCTGCCACGATCTATGTGAGTGCCGGCTCAGGGAATGATTCGAATGATGGCAGTTCATGGGATTTGGCCAAGGAAACGATAAACGGGGGCCTGACAGCAGCTGAATCCGGGGATCTGATATTGGTCACGAACGGAACCTATACCTTCACGCACTTTGCGTTGAATTGGATAAAAAGTGGAGAAACGCTGCGTAGTGTGAATGGGGCAGCCCACACGATTATCAACCCCTACGAAAGCGGGTCTCCAGCCACCCGGGTTGAGGGAACCATTGACGGATTCACCATTCAGAATGGGAATGCCGGCTCAGCGTATGGAGGCGGCGGGATTTTGCTGACAGGAGGAACCGCGGTCAATTGTGTGGTCACGAATTGTACGTCGGGCAAGGGCGGTGGCGGGATATATATCCAAAGCGGTGGCGTAGTATCAAACTGTGTGATCACCGAATGTACGTCCAGCGCTAAGGGGGCTGGGGTCTACATCCAGGATGGCACCATGGTTGAGTCCACGGTAACGGGAAGCGTTGGTGGTGATCAGGGTGGCGGCGTTTTCCTTAGCTCCGCCGGGGTGATGAAAAACTGCATTATTCGCGGAAATCGCACAACCGGGACGGGCGGCGGTGTGTATATGTTTTCATCGGCAAGCATTTATGGCTGTCTTATTACGGGAAATCAGACGACGGATGATGCAGGCGGTGTTTACTCAAGTGCTGCCACGGTTGAAAGTTGCACGATTGTGGGAAACTCTGCATCGGGAGGAACGCAGGCAGGAGGCCTCTACGCTACGTCTGGAGGGAGTTACATAAGAAACTGTATCATGTATTACAACGACAATCTCGACGGAACGTTGTCGGCATCTGTAGGCATGTATAACAGTTGTTATGGCGTGGCACCGACGGCCCCCTCGTATACGGATAATATTACCGATGCGCCTGAGTTTGTGACGGATGGATCGGGGTATGGTACCAATCACGTTTTTGGAGATTATATGCTTCGCCCTACGTCGCCTTGTGTGGACACAGGACTTAATCGTCCCTGGATGACGGGTACGCTCGACTTGGCCGGAACGAATCGGATTATCGATGGAACGGTAAATAGAGGTGCTTATGAAGCGACCGGTACTGGACTTGATCCGCAGACCATTACCTTTGCAGAGATTCCTACCCAGAATGTAACCAATACGCTGACCCTGGCGGCAACCGCCTCTTCCGGTCTGGCCGTGAGCTATGCTGTTGATAGCGGCCCGGCCCAACTCAGTGGCACACAGTTGAGTTTTACCGGTGTTGGCCTGGTTTCCATTACGGCTTCTCAAGCAGGCAACGAAACCTATGATCCGGCCCCCGATGTGACCCGGACCTTTGGCGTTTTCGGATCGGATCCCTTTAAATTGCAGGCTGTTGCTCTGACCAACAGTGTGGTTCTGCGCTGGCCGGATCCGTATATGGCCGGCTACAGTAACCGCACGGTGCTTGTCCGTTATGGAACGGACACGTATCCGGCCACATCTGTGGACGGATCAGCTACGTATACAGGAACCAATCAAGTGTATACCCATACAGGACGCACCCCCGGTACAACATACTACTACTCCATTTTCCCCAGTGACGATGGCAGCACCTTTGTGGTGCCTGAATAGTTGGCTCCGGGGAGTCCTCTGGACTTGATAGACGGAATGGACGTTCCGGGTTTGTGGCGGTCGTGAGATCTCACGGCCGCCTTTTCATTGTTCTTAGTTTGTTATTCACGGGCGCAGGAGGGTTGCCGGCATGGCGCGCTGAATGGTGCTGTCGGGCAGTTGAACACCTACTTGGATAAACCCTCCGGCCGATCCCCCGCGTTGCCGGCGGAAGGTGCGCGGAAAGTACCGGACCGCCCAAGGACTTTTTCAGCAGAATCGAAATTTAAGGGCTGACCCCGGATCCCCCGAAGGCATACGGGAAGCAGAACACCCCATTGAGTATTCGTTAGAGCAAAGTCCTCCAAGACCAGCAACCTGACCGTTCTCGTTCCCGACTCCTCCTGCTCGGTGGGAGCACATGCGAATAAAGAGAGTCCAAACACAATCACCTGAGCACATGTGAGTAGATTTCTCATGGACTGCTCGCTGTGCTTGCATGGCGAGGTGCGCCTTGGGGGCGTGAGTGCTGCCGACGATAAAAGAGGGAGCATGCGATGCTGACCATAAGCAACACAAGTGTGGTCGGTTCCGGGATTACCCCGGCGACAATGCCGGTATCTGGTGTCGACTCGTAGGCCCATTCGGTGATGTCGCCGCCACCCAATCCGGCAAAGGTATTGTCAAGATACACCCAACCGTAATGTGTCGCTCCGGCAATATCGAATTGTACGCCAAAGTATCCATGCCGCTCAGGACCCACCCACAGGCCAATGCAGCCTTGGACCATGCAGGAGGAGAACGTTGGAGTTGTAGAAGGATCTACCCATTCAGCCGGAGAGGTCGGAGAACTTCCTATTTCATAGCCAGCTTGTAGCTGGAGTATATCAGCACCCATGTTGGGTGGAGTGGCGGAGATAGACAGTATACTGTTTTGATCCTGCGGAACAGTATCGAATGTTGCGCCATCGCTCCGCAAGACAAAATCAACGACACCATTGAAGTCGAGATCAAAATCAACAGTCTTGCTTGTGAGTGTTTGCATATGGATGGGCTCGTCCGGGCGGAAGTAGATGATATCCGCCCAGACGATGATCTGCGTGGACCAGACTGCAAGAGCCAACCACGCAAGTTTTGTGTGCCGTATTTGCACGATAGCTCCCTAGTTTGTCTCAATCAGCCGATAGAATCTGATTTCTTCGGATGGAGCACTGCCCGAGTCCCAGGTCGTATTTGTCTTGGTTGCGCTTATTTCTGCGCTGGTGTTGGTCCATGCCTGAAGTAACAAGTTCGTCGTTGTTTGAACTTGGTAGTTCTGGCCAACGACAGAGGGCCAGCCGACTATTTCCGATGAAGCATCAGCGATGAAATCAGTGATTTTGGAATCCGTTCGGCTTTCTTCAAGAATCCCGGAGAAGATGATGGATAGTGCTTGCACAGAGTTTGAGCCCGTGTCGTCCACAAGGTGCCTCTTGTGGGTAACTCGGACTATATAGTCGGCGCTTGCCACCGGATTAGTGATGACGACTTGTTCCACATTGTCCCGGCAATTGTCGCCTTTTGTGGCAGCGTTCGCAGGATTTGAGGGATCAAGGATGTAGGGAAAGTTCGTTGTTCCACCCGGTCCAATTACCCGCACATCAAAATCGTTCACAAGCACCAGATTCGTTGGGTCAAGCTGCTCGGGCTGTGCAGGACCGGCAGGATCAGTCCATGCGATGGTCACCTTCAGCGGTACACCGCCTGTAGCCGTGACGGTTCGCTCTACATAATCCCCATCTGTAACCAAGACCTCTGCAATGAATTGTTTCCCGCCGCCGTCATGATCGGCCTGTACGAGTTGACCAGCTTTCGCTGCGTTAACTAAGCCCCAGCCGGTTCGGTAATCAGGTCCCTTGGTTTCGGCCTCATCGGCGGAGTGAATGACGACGGCCTTGAGTGTAGATGCCAGAAATGGGGAGCCGGGTTTATAACGCTCGCGCAGTTCAACCAGCAGACCACATGCTCCGGCAACACTGGGAGAAGAAAAGCTGGTTCCAGTGGCCCACGACGGATTGTTTGTGTCACCCGTGGAAGGAAAGTAGTATGTTGTACTGCTCGGATAATCGGGATGCCAGAAGGGTGTGAAATGATCTACACCGGCTGCAACCACATCCGGCTTAATTCTTCCGTCATCGGTGGGGCCGCAGCTACTGAAAGGTGCCAACGCCACAGAAGTAATTCCACTATACCCACCCAGTATCTTGTATGTCGCACCGACAACAAGAACGTTCTTGGCAACGCCAATATCAGAGATTGTGTCATAACCGCTTTGGAAGTAATCGTTGGGACGATTTCCTGTTTGCCACAACGCGTTTGTCCCCGAGAAGGTAACATACTGTGTTCCCGACGGGGGAGCCGCATCATCCCGCTCGTTGCCCGATGCCCATACCGGCAGGCTGTGCGGATTCCCATAGGCAACCGCATCGGCATTCGTGGCGTCGTCATGGTAGAGCCCAAACAGGTGGCTCTCATTGGGACTGAGGGCGATGTCTCCCCACCAGCAATTGGTGACGGTCCAGCCGAGATCAACGTATCCCCAACCCGCCTGTTTGCCATAGGAATGGTTAGAGACGCGTAAGTCATTCGCATACGCGGAATTCATCTCGGTCTCAAGATCTTCTTTCCAGTCGTACGTCCAAAGTTCCGTGCCGTATGCCATGCCTTTTGCATTGGTATAACCAAGACCGGAAGCGGCCATAACGCCCGCAACGGCAGTGGGGTGAGGGTCGATCGGAAGTGAACTCACGCCATCTTGATCCCTTGCACGATCCGGTCCGCCGTAAGTGAATGCGAAGTGGTTGGTCTGAACGTCCCCGCCATCCCATACGCCGAGAAGAACATTTGTTCCGTTTAGGCCGAGGCCGGTACTTCCTCCGGGCCACAATTCATCTACGCTGATGGTGTCCGCCGCTTGTGCATTGAATGTGATGTTGTACTGAGGGATGCCGTTGCGAATTCCCACAAGACCAATGACGCCGCCCCCCGGCAGGTGTCCGTTCTCCGCGAAGCCGTGCTGCTTGGTCCACTCCCGGGCTTCCTCCATTTCCCGCCGATGGGCTTTCAGTAGCTGGGCGGACTTTGCCCAAAGGCGTTCGCGCCGCTTCATCTGGACATTCGCAATGGAACTCGGCTTGTCATCTGTTGTACGTACGCCCTTGTTCAGCCATTGCCGCATACGCTCTTGCTTGGACGGGCCACTTGGGGCCGCACGTGTGTTTGAACCTGCAACTGCGCTTGCTTCGGCATACTGCCGCTTTGCCTTCAGCCATTCCTCATAGGCGGGAATGTCCATCTCGGGCATGTCCGCTTCTCGTTGCACTTTGTTGAAGTGCTCGATGGAAGCGATCTCCGCTTTATACTCATCGGTGCGGTCTGTACTTTGCGCCTGCGCGGTGGTCATGCCTATGAATACGGCCAGAACCAACTTTGCGACGCCAGCGATTGTCTTCGTCTGCATTGTCTTCTCCCTTCGGGGTGAGGATACACCCACGAGCCGCGCGGATACATCCATATTCTTCTCTTCTCGCTAACGACTAGCGTCACCCTGAGCGCGCGGAGCAAGCGATAGGGTGAACGCTCTGGTTAGATGCTTTCAATGAACTCCAAGAGTTTGAATGTGACATTGTCAGCCAAGAAGTTGTCCAACGAATCGTAATCAATCTCTTTTAAATCTATTCCGATGATGTCTTTTGGTATGCCAACGAATGATGTGTTGTCTAAAAAAATCGGGATAACCTCTCCATCGGGAATTCGTGGCTCAAAACACTCTTTTTCAAATGTAGGCCAAATTTTCTCCGCATAGTGTTTGTCTAAGAAACAAACAACAAAACGGGAGCTGTCTTTGAAAATTTCAGTGAATTTTTTACTCCAAGCATCGCCCAAATAATTAGCTTCATATAAACGGTCAAAGAACACTGCACAGTCGCAGTCGATTAGCTGTTTGGATAGTAATTCCGCTAGCTCTCTATTTTCGCCCGCAAAGGAAATGGCAAAATCAAATTCATAATCTTTATCTACATGCCTAAAACCGCATTCTTCTCGAATTGATTCCCAGTCAATGTGCTGGAGATAGTAGAAAAGGGCTGGATCTTCGATGGCAAAGTTCTTTGTGCTGCTATTGTAGTAAAAGTATCTTTCCAGAGATGGTTTGGTATCCAGGAGAACTGCGAGACGCTTTTCCTTAATATTATTAATACTTCCTTTTACCTCGGGGTACTGATTTGCCAAATCGGAAAGGTCAACCACCGAGCTTTTTTGACCTGCTACACAACGTAATAGTTTGAAATATGGATCGTTAGAGGAACGAAAGCGCTTGCCTCGGCAGAATTCTTTCACTGGATCTCGATATGCGTTATCTAAAACATCCGAAACCCGAGTCCGAAGTGCGCTAATATCGTAAGATGCCACTGAAGCATCGGGCTTTGTTTCTAAAACTCCATTGGTTATGCATGCGTTTTTACAAATCAATTGTGTTAGCCAATAGTCGCCCCTTGACTCACCAAAGATTACGTTATGTTCTGGGATCGAGATGTTTAGTTTTTCCTCTCCTCGCTGGATGAGCATTCCGATGGTTTGTTCGTCACCAGGGGCGATTCGGTGGATACCGCAACGTTTTGCAATATCATGAACAAGGTTAATCAATTCCCGTCCGACTTTGTTAATTCCTATCAATACAATTTTGGGTAATTGATCGTTCTCGTGTTCCTCTGCACAAATTTTTATTAGGTCGCCATACGCTTGCTGAAGGTCAGTATTGAGACGGTGAAAATCATCGATAATGTAAATTCCTGATGTCTCCCCCTTCGCGATGGCCTCAATCGTGGGGATGTCTCTGGATTTTCGCGCTGAGAGATAGTGCGGATCCATGGATGACATTGATTCCTCAAGTATCTTCTTGATGACAGTTGTTTTGCCGGTTCCCGACTGACCTTCGATTACAACAGGTTTTCCTTGATTACGAACATCTACTAGAATGTCGTTATAATTTGGGGGTTTAACGAATGTGAACTCGGGAATTCCTTCGGTTCTAAATACGTCTTCAAGTAGATGTTTCATTCTTCTTTCCTTCATCTAACACTTAGCGTTTTATCCAGAGTGACGCCGTCCATTGCGTTGTTTTTGCGAGGGGTGTTGCCGGCGGCATTCCGGATAAAACGTTGTTGAACGCAGCCGCGGCAAGTCCCTGTGTCCATGGGTTTTATACGGCTCTTTTTCGGCGGCGGCAAGGGGCTTGTGGCGTCGATGGACCACTATTCTGATGGCGGCAATGGCGAATGAGGCGGGGCGGTGGAGTCATGGGAAGGGGTGCAAATAGAATATTCAATAGGGAACTCAGGAAGGCAGGAAGGTGAAGAATGAGAGTCTCGCAGAGCACACAGAGGGCGCAGTGAGGTGTTCAAACAAGGTGGGGCGAAGCCTCCGGCTGAGCCGCATGGAAACAGGCATAAGCAATGGCAAACCCAGTCACGTGAGGAGCGCAGCGGCAGGGTCTTTCTTCCGATCTGTTTTTCCAAACAAATGAAGAGAGCAACGAATGAAGGTGACGACAAAAACCATTTGGAGTGCGGAGACAACCGGTATTCCGCGCGGCACCGCTTTGTTTCGAGAGACAACGACATCGGAGGCGGCTCTCGATCTA
>JAQVYB010000108.1 GCA_028708815.1 Kiritimatiellia bacterium
CCTGGATATTCGCATCAAACTGGACGACTGGGCGACCATCCGAAAGAAACTCGAACAGGGGCGCATTGATATGATCACCGGCATGTACCGGACCCCTCAGCGCGAAAAACAGCTCCACTTTTCCGTCCCTTTCTATACGGCCAATTACGCGCTTTTCTTCAGACAGGACGAAGAATCCCTGGCCCTCAACGAAATAGAGGGCGGCCCCATTCTCGTTCAGCGCTCCGATTTGGGGCATGACTGGTTACTTGAAAATGCCATCACCACCAACCTGATACTGAGCAGCACCTGGCCGGACGCCCTCACCTCACTCTCTGAAGGAAATACCCGGGCCGCCCTCGGGCCGCGCCTCCAGGGCCTGCTCGTCATTCAAAACAGAAAACTGAACAATCTCCGCTATACCGCCGAATCTCTTTTCCAGGCAAAATACGGCTTTGCCGTCAGCCTGGACAACCTGCCACTCCTCGCCCACCTCAACGAGGGCCTGGCCGCGCTTAAGGCCTCCGGAGAATATGACCGGCTCTACGATCGCTGGTTCGGCATCTATGAAGACAAAAACCTTTCCAGCCTTCGCATTCTCAAAGGGCTCGGCTGGATCGTGGCCTCGCTGGTTGTCGCCCTCTCTCTCCTCTTCCTCTGGACCATCACCCTTCGCCGCCAAGTCGCAGCCAAAACAGCCCTGATCGAAAAAGAACTGCACGAGCGATCTACCGCAGACATTGCACTTAGAAAAAGTGAAAAACGTCTGGCCATCACCCTCGCTTCCATTGGCGACGGCGTCATCACCACGGATCTCAAAGGGCGCGTCGACCTCCTCAATCCCATCGCCGAAAAACTGACCGGATGGAAGGCCGATGAAGCCGCAGGAAAACCCTTCAACGAGGTCTTTGTACTCCTGGATGCCACCACCCTTCAGCCTGTTCCCATACAGCTGCCGGATATGCCCTCACGCGAACCTGCTCTTGGATCGCTGCTCATGTCGCGCGATGGA
Organism: Kiritimatiellia bacterium; assembly: GCA_028708815.1. Classification (GTDB taxonomy): domain Bacteria; phylum Verrucomicrobiota; class Kiritimatiellia; order RZYC01; family RZYC01; genus JAQVYB01. The sequence goes on from JAQVYB010000108.1 coordinate 992, forward strand.
ATCAAACGGCAAATTGGCGACAGCTGCATGACCATCACCGACGAAGCAGGCGCTCCCCATGGCTACGTACTGGTTTTCAGAGATCTGACCGAACCGCTTCGCCTCGAAGCCCAACTCCACCAAGTGCGGCGCATGGAATCGCTCGGCCAACTGGCCGGAGGCATCGCGCACGAGTTCAACAACATGCTTGGCGGCATTCTCGGAGCCGCCGAACTGCTCGAAACCACCACCGAGCGCCAGACCCGCTCCTACCGCTATGTGGAACTCATTCTCAACACCACCCGCAAGGCTTCCGACCTCACCGCCAAACTCCTCGCCTTCGCACACAAGGGCCGCAAGGCTTCCAAACCCTTTGAGATCCATGCCACCATCAACGATTGCGCAGGCATACTCGCCAGCAGCCTCGATAAACGCATCATCATCGAACTGGCCCTCGAAGCCGAATTCTCCATCATCAATGGAGATCCGTCTCAGATACAGAACATGCTCATTACCATAGGGGTACACGCCGAAAAAGCCATGCCGGAGGGTGGTTCCATAACCATATCCACCCGAAACGTTGTACTCGACGAACTCTTCTGCCGAAAAAGTCCCTTCGCCCTTATCCCCGGAGAATATATCAACCTGCATATCCGTGATACCGGAAAAGGATTTCTGCCGCATCAGCTCGAGCACCTCTTCGAACCCTTCCATCCTGCCACTCCCAATGAACCACAGGACAGTTTTGGTCTGGCTGCCGTGTATGCCACCGTCGTGGATCATCGGGGCGCCATCACCGTATACAGCGATCCCGACGAAGGAACCGCCTTCAACATATGCATTCCCCTCACCTCCGAACCCATTACCGAGGAAAATCCGAACGACGACCTGCTCGTGGAGGGAACCGGCGGCATCCTTGTGGTGGACGACGAAGAATCCATCCGTGAAATAGCCGAATACTTTCTCGCCAAGTCCGGCTACCACGTGATTCATGCCGTCAACGGTGCCGATGCCGTCGTAAAATACCGCCAGCACCAGGAGAACATCAACCTCGTCCTGTTGGATATGACCATGCCCGTCATGAACGGGCGCGACTGCTTTGTCGCCCTGCGGGAACTTAACCCGGATGTCAAAGTCATCATGGCGTCCGGTTTCACCGGGCAAAACGACGTGCGCCCACTGCTCAAACAAGGGTTGGCCGCCTTCATTGAAAAACCCTACCGCCACGCCACCCTCAGTCGTGTCATCCACGAAGTGCTGAATCAACCCGCCGACGAACCCCCGAAATAGACTGCCTCAGACTTCTTTCTGATAACCTTCCACTCCTTGGAACACTCCTTTTCCGGCGGGTTGAGGTGCGAGAAGCCCGGCATATCACTACTGTTGAGCAGCGTGGTCGGGTATAAGAGTGCCTGAAGTCCGACGGATTGCTAGACCTGAAACCCGCTGATCTCGCGGCGGAGCGTGTCGGCCTCTTCTTTCAGGCTCTTGGCCACGCGATTGAATTCCTGCACGGCGTGCTGTATGGCGGAGGCCCCCTCCATCAGCTTGCGCACGCCGGCGGATATCTGGCGGGCACTCTCGGACTGCGCCTGCATCCGCTCGCCCGTGTATTCAAATTGCGGCGCCAACTGCTGCACATCCCCGGCAATGCACGCGAGCCGACGACTGCTCTCCGTGGCCGAAGCAACACCTGTGCGCACTTCACTGGTGAATTTTTCAATCTCCATCACGCCGGAGGAGACCGCCGACTGCATCTCTGCGATGAGGCTTCGGATGCGCGTGGCACTGATCGCGGTCTGATCCGCCAAACGCTGAATTTCGCGCGCCACCACGGAAAAACCGCGCCCGTGCTCGCCGGCCTTCTCCGCCTCAATCGCTGCATTCAGCGAAAGCAGGTTGGTGCGCCCGGAGACCGAATCAATCGTCTCGACAATGCCTTCAATCGCGTTGGCTGAATCGTTGATACGGGTGAGTTTCCCCGCGATATTTCCGGTGGCATCCTGAAGGCGCTGAACCGAGGCTCCCAGATTGTCAATCAGGACGGAACTGGAGGAGGCCGTCTGTTCCGTCTCGGACACCTTGCCCTGAACCTCATCGACCAGTTGTGCAAGAGTCTGCGCCGATTCCGCGATGGCATCGGCCTTACCCAACACCTCCTGCGTGAACTGGGCTTGTTCGGTGACGGTGGTTTCGAGTTCCCGGGTGGAGGAAAACATCTGGACGGTAGAGGAAGCCAAGTGCAGGCCAATACGCTGCACCTGACACACCACAGAATTCAGATTGTCGGTCATCTGCTGAATGGAACGCAGCAGGCAGCCAAGTTCGTCTTCGCGTTTGGAAGTAATTTTTACGGTTAAATCGCCCTGCGAAACCTGCTCGGCCGCCTGTGTGGCATAGAGAACCGGACGCAGGGATACTTTGAGTATCAGAGAAAGAATAATCAGCATGACAGCCAAAAAGCCGAAGGAAACGCCGGCCTGAGTGGCGAGATCCCGGATGACCGGAGTCAGCACCTCCGACTGCGCGACCCGAATGATCAGGAACCACTCGCAGGAAGGCAGATAGGTCGCCATGGCATAATACGCTTCGCCGGTATCCGGGTCCCGGTGAAGTTGGAATACATCGTTGGTGCGGATCGCGGCATTGACAGCCTCGGCCATTGGAAGCTCGGTGCAGTTTTTCGTTTGATGCTCCGGATGCCCCGTAGAGACCACCACGTTCTTCCGCCGCGTCACAAGCAGGAGTTCTTCGGATTCGTATTGCAGAAAGCGGGCCATATCCCCCGCCATGACGTGCAACGCCCGATCCACGCCGGCAATCCCCGCAAAGGTATTGGTAATGATGATCGGATACGTCAACTCCACCATCATCGCTTCCCCTTCGCCATGCGGCTCGGTTAGCGTTTCCTGTTTAACCTTGGCCAGTGTGTAGCAGGCCTTCACGCGCTGGTAAGAATCCCCCGCCTCCAGGTCTACCGGCGGCGCCTGAATCAGCTCGCCGTCTTTTCGACTCCATCCGGCCGAAAAAATCTCGGTTCCCCCGTCAGTCTCCGACTCGTACACAACATAAACCCGCGAAAAGGCCGGATTGCGGGAGGCCAAATCCTGCAGGTAGCGAACCGTTCCCTCGCGCTCGCCGAAAAGACCGTTTTCCTGCGCAGAGGAAACCGCGTGCAGGGCTTCAAGCGTGAGCGCCTGACTATCCTGCACCTGACCCGCCGCCAGTTGCAGATCCGATCGGATATTGCTGAAGGTGGCGTGCATCAGGTTCTGATACATCCGGTATCCGGAAAAAAGAAGAGAGGCCAGAAGAATCGCGGACGTAGCCGGACATATAAACAAAAGCAATCGGTGACTGAAGTGCTTGCGTGATTTCATCCACATTCCCTGTTGCCGCATGGCGTCATTGATCGGTCTATCTCTAATCAAATTCCGCCGGAGAATCCAGCGATAAAACAAAAAAGCCGCCGGAACAGATTCTGTTCCGGCGGCTTTTCTTCAATCAAAGGTGTTCAATCAGGCTTTTTTCGCAACCTTCAGGCCGGCTTTTTCCACAAGCTGATCAAACCCGGAAGCATCGTAGATGGCGATTTCCGAGAGCATCTTGCGGTTCAGTGCAATACCGGACTTTGTCAGCGCTTCGATAAAGCGGCTGTAGGAAAGGCCCCGTTCTTTGCACGCAGCGGAAACGCGGACAATCCACATGGCGCGATACTGCTGTTTCTTCTTTTTGCGATGTTCGAAGGCCATCGACATCGCACGATCCACCGACTCCGTGGCCATACGAAAACAACGATGACGCGCACCATAGAAACCGCGTGCCAATTTCAGGCGTCTTTTACGGCGCTGCCTGGAAGCCGGACTGTTTGTAACCCTGGACATACTATCCTCCTAATCGCTCTAAATTAATTGTGCAGACACACCGCAATACGCTTCAAATCGGCCTTGGAGACCATCTTCGACGAGTTCATGCTGCGTTTGCGTTTTCTGGATTTACCCGTCAAAATATGCGCGCCACCCGCCGAGGTCCGCTTGATTTTCCCCGTGCCCGTCTTTTTAAACCGTTTGGCAATCGCTTTTTTGGTTTTCTGCTTCGGCATAACCAATCCCTTTGTGTTCAAACTGTTGCATTGATGTCTTCAGGCGATTTCATAAACGCCAATCGGTGTTCCGTCCAACCTGAAAGTGCGCTTATTTAATCTACGCGGAACCATTAGTCCAGTATTTTCAGACTTTTTTTTGCCTCTTCAGCAAAGGGACTCCTCCAGCATGATAGAGAGCGTGTGATAAACGGGAAGGTGAAGTTCCTGAACCAGGTAGGTTTCCGTGCAGGGAACACAGATGCATACATCGCACAGCGGTTTCATCGCACCACCGGATTGGCCGCTCAGTCCAATGGTGTTCATACCCATCGCCCGGGCAACGGACAGGGCATGACATACGTTGCGTGCATTCCCGGAAGTGCTGATGCCGATCAGGGCATCCGAAGGACTGCCCAGCGCATAGGTCAGTTGAGCGTATGCATATTCCGCATCGCAATCATTGGCATAGGCGGAATTGAGGGCAACAAAACCTGCCAGCGGGATGCAGGGAAGCCCGCGCTGAAGGTTGCCGGACAGCGCCGGCCCCAACCGTTCGACATCCGCCTCCGGAAGCGGACGTTTCTTCACAAAAGCCTTCAGAAGTTCGGCGCTCCAGTGATCGGCATCGGCGGCGCTCCCGCCGTTCCCACAGACCAGCACCTTCCCGCCCGAGCTGAACACCCCCATCAAATCGCGAAAAACGGTTTCCATATCCTGCCGGCAACACGCCAAAACCGGATACCGTCCGATCAACTCATTCAGTGATTTCATACCTGCTCCGCTCCTTAAAAAAGAAATGTCCCGCACTTCTTCAAATGATCACCGTTCTTACCCCATTCCATTCCACCGATCTGCAACCGCACCTTCGCCCTTGTCACGAACGAGCGGAGCATCCGGGCAAAGCCCGTCATTCCGCTAGTCATCACGATGCCAAACCACCGTTCGGCGGGCCTGCTTTTTCTCTCCCTGCATGTTTTTTTCTTCCAGCATGCGTGCCTTCTGTCGCCGCGACTTCGTCCGCTTGCTTCGCCGTATTTTTTCACGCTTCTGTTCCCGTTCGCTTCGAATGGTTTTGTCTCTTTCCTCGAGACGGTCGCACAGCTCTCGTCGTGCAAAATAGCGGTTCATGGCCTGCGAACGTTCCTTCTGGCACTTAATAAGAATCCCGCTGGGTTTATGCGCAAGAATCACACAGGACGAGGTCTTGTTGATCTTCTGCCCGCCTTTCCCGCTTCCGCGCACGAACTGCTCCTCCAAGTCCGCTTCAATCACCGCCAGCCGTTCCATCCGCACGCGAAGCTGCTTCTGCTTGTATTCGGATACGGGGGAGCGCTCCATCTAGGGTTCCTCCTGGCGTCTCCGCATAATGCCGACGCTTAGCGAAGGGAGTATTTTGTCGCGCAAGGTGGGATCCAAATCAAACAGCATAAAGCCCGGGCAATTCAGATCGCGGGCAATATCAATCTGCTCGATTACCTGGTCAGCCGTCAACTGGCTCTCGGTGGACGTCACGCCTATGCCCGGATAAATGCGCCCCCTGGCGCCGGAAAGCGCCGTCTGACCGGAAACCAAACGGCGAAACTCCGCGCCGTGCTGTGTGTAATTCATGGGCGCAACAAAATCCACGTAGCGCCGCTTCACCCATTCCCCCCAGTCCTGACCAATCGTCCGCGAGCATTCCGGATAGGCCCCGTATACCGCGGCCGAAAGGCGTACCGCCGGTTTGACATCGCGAATCGTATGCTGCACATCGCGCACGTATTCCGTGATCACCCCGGCCCGCCATTCCGCAAACGCCCGCGCATAGGCGCCGTTGCGCAGGACATCGCCGGGCCACTGACGAACCGACCGCCCCAGACTCCGCTCAAAACGGCCGCGCGTATAGGCGCCCAGGCCCACGTTGCTCCCCGGGAAGCGAATATAATCCAAGTGAACCCCATCAATGTCGTAGCGGGCGACGATTTCCCGGATCACGGCGCGCCCCAGTTCCTGATTCGCTGGATGCACCGGATTCAACCATGGATACGTCTTGCCGTTTTCCGTTACCAGCAGCCGGTCCTCCTTCCGAAAGCGATTCACCTCCTCCTCGGGGGCGCCGGTCAAGTTCCAACAGATGATCCAGGGATGCACTTCCAACCCGTACCGGCGGGCCGCCTTGACGCATTGCTCCAACTGATCTCCATAGCGCTCAAAGGTTGCCGAGCGGGGCAGCAGGCGACTTTCAAAATGCGCCACCCCACCCCACGCGATATTCGGAAAGATCGCGGTGACACCCTGCTGAGCGAGCAGGCGGCATGTCTTATTCCAATCGCCGGGATACAACCCCACGCCGGTATGATCCCATACACCTCGGAATTCCGGACTCTTTGGTGTCTGCACCAAGGCGTATGCATCCATCAGCTTATCGCGCAGGCGCACATAATCATCCGCCACCTCGGCAAACTTCCGGGCCTCGAATTGATCCAGCATCCGACTGAAAAGCCGGCGCGCCTGCTTCACAAGCACGTCCACCTGGGCCTGCCAGCGCACCTGATCACGCGAGGCCGAGAGAATCAACTCAATGGATTCACCCAGACTGTTGGCGGACGCAATCCGACCCGCACGGTGCAGGCAAAGCCAGGCCGCACGCGCCCACACCTCCGGATAATAATGCGCCACCAGCCCCAGCAGCATTCGCTGCTTGGCCAGCGCGTCGTCATCCAGCAGAATATGTGACATCCAAACGCCCTGGGGGCCGGCCGTCAACGCCGGATCCGGCATCCATTCTCCGCTCACATTCTTCCATCGGGCAATAATCCGAGCGCTGGAATCCGCCGGATAGACCGGACGTATATTCCAGGATTCCTGAAATATTTCCACCGGCACATGCCACGCCTCCGGCTTTTCAAACACAAACGAGGACCACTGGCCGATGCCTTTTGCCGATTTGTATTCTCCAAGCTTCAGGTGCATCAGTTCCGCCAGGGCTGCATCAGAGGAATAAAAAACAAGCAGCCGCCCGCCGCGTTCCGTAAAGAGGCGAATCGTCTCCATTTCTTTTTTGGGGAGCTTCGGATTATAGGGCAGAATGAGTAAACGCACCCGATCCACCCCCTGCTCCATCACCTGCTCATCAGTCAGAACATCGTGCGGAATCCCCACAGCTTGAAGCCAGGCGCTCATCCGGCGCACACCCCGGCGGGCGGCCGTGCGTTCCGTTTCATTCGGCGCCGAGAGAGTCCCCTGAACCACAACAATCTCGTTGTTGCGCGCATCCAGCGCATGCAGAATCAACGCGGCATCAAGCGGCTCACCCTTCCACGCACTGATACGCACGGTTTCAATTCGATCCCATCCCGAAGGCTCTCCCTCTATCGTAAAATCATTCTTCATTATTGGGATGATTTGCCGGCCGGACCCGCTCAACTTACCGGTCCACACATACCAGCCCTTCCCGCTTTTCATATAGACCGAAACCGCGCGAACCGCCGCGGGATGCTCGCACGAGAGATCCACCTCGAACCCGTTGAAACCACTCAAATCCTCCTGCACAGGATGATCCCAAAAATACCGATCCGATCCACTCTCGAACGGACAGGATAACACCACCCCCTGGGCATGATGGCGGCCCAGGCGGGCTGCCGGCGTTCCGGCCTGCGCCTTCCAGCCTTTGGCGGCCTCCTCATTCGAGGTGTAGGTAAAGGGATCCAGCCTGCGCACTTCCGCCTGAGCCCACGCGCCCAGGATCAGCCCGATACCGGCGGCAACAAGCAGGCGGCACGCAACGAACCGGCCAAAGCAAAAACTCGAAAAAACGCCATTCAAAACACGGCTCATGGTTCCTGCTTCCCGTCTGACAGATCCGTCTCATCCTGTGCCGATTCTTCCAAATAGTGGCGCACGGCATCGGCACGGGCCGCCCAGCTCGAAGGCAGGAGGTGCGCGAGCATCAGCCAGCCCGTCCAGCAAACCAAGCCAAACGGAAGATAACCCGAGTACCCGGGCAGAGGCATTTCAAAGATTCGGAATTTGGTCAGATACGGGATGGAATAATGCCACTGAGGCAGGCTGTACATATTCCACAACTCCCAGAGCAATCCACACAGCAACGTCGCAAACATCAGAGCCACCGGCAGCACATAATGCCCCCGCTGCAACAGGCGAAACGGCGATGCCACCCGGCAAAACCCCAACGTCCCAACCGCAATCGCCAACGGTGCCACCCAAATCAGCGGAAAAAACACCTGCGGGAAAAGACCGGCCAAAAACAGACCCAGAATGCCCGCACACATACAGCTGAATGAATAAATGTCCGACCGTTTCGGGCGCACCGGCCCGACCGAAAACGACCGTTTTACATAATCAAAAGAAAGCACCAGGGAGCAACACTCAAAGACGGCCGGAAGAACCGTTGAAAAACACAACGTACCGTAAATCACATACTGAAAGGCCGACCAGCCCTCCTGCCCCTCGTACCACCAATTCCGAACGAACCGGTTAAGATACTCGAAGTACCACCACAGCAACGCCGACATCGGGAAAAGCATCCAGAACCCCCTGCGTGCCTGAGAAAAAAGAGAGGTGCGACGGCGACGATACACCAACCCATCCATGAAAAAAATGCACCCCACCCACAACGGGAAAAAAAGATAATCGCGCAACGAACCCATCCACTCGAAACGGCCCCAGGCCAAACACCAGGACACCCCCATCAACCATCCACCGAGACGCCCCCAGGCAGGTAGGCGGTTCTTACCCGTGGATACCGCGCCTTCTACCGAAGAACCCTTCTGTTTCCGTGGTCGGAACCCAAAATTCTCCGGTCCGGCCAGGGCCGCAAGCGCCAGCCCGAAGAGCACGCAGAACATCAGATAAAACGGCCACGAAAATTCCAGCGTCTCCCCGCTCCCCGTCAACACCGGCGGAAAACGGAAAAACCCTTCCGGAAGCCCCCGGATCAATCCGCCCGACAAGGGCGCGGCATACAGCAGAAAGATGCCGACCAGTATGGTATAACTCTTTTTCATTGTGTCGCTGAACCCGTTTATGGTACGGGCACACACTAAGTATTCAGGAACCCCAAACGCAATAATAAAAACAGAAATCATGCCTTCACCTCTTGCTCACATCACGGTTGGCTATTGCCTCTATCGCGCGCTGCGGAAGATGTCCGGAAGATTCGCCTTCTTCCGCGCCCTGCATCCCGTCTGCCTTCTGCTCCCCGCTTGCCTGATGTTCTCGCTCCTGCCCGACTCCGATTCCGCACTGGGCATCCTTTTCGGGCGCTTCGGTCATTTTCACAATCAGTGGTCGCACAGTCTGTTTTTCTGGGTTCCTCCGTCGCTTGCGCTGGCAGGCGCCGTGTATCTGTTCACGCGCGACTCCCGGCAGGCGCTGGCCTGGGGGACGCTCTGCCTGCTCTCGTGCGTTTTTCATGTCCTGATGGACTTCGCCTGCCACGGGCGCGGCGTTATGCTCTTCTGGCCCTTCACCTCGCATCGTTTCATAGCGCCGGTTCTACTGTTCTACGGGGTTCGCTGGTCCGACGGCTTCTGGAGTTGGCGGCATTTCCCCACCCTGTTGAACGAACTGATTTTCGCCCTCGTCATCCTGCCGCCGACCCTCTATCTCACCCGCCCCCCATTCAGCCGCACCGCGACGGATCCAGTCTCTCCCGACTGCGTCAGCACATCCCATCCCTGACGGAAAAACAATCGAACCCGTCATCGGGATTTCTGTCGAAATCGAACGTCGGTTCATCGCTCCGGCTTCCGCCGGCCTGCTGAAAGAACTTGGGTTAACACTTTTCTTTTTCCCGGTGTAGAATTAGGATAGTTACCAACAACAGAAAGGGGTACATTCATGTCCGCACGTCTTACAGCTCTTCCCTTTGCCACACTGACCCTCGCTATCCTCTGCGTCCTTCAGGGCCTGCCAAATGCCGCCTCGGCCCAGCAGCCGGGTCAGCCCGAAGCCAAAGTGCCCGAACTGCAATGGTTTCGAGGCGCATCCGGCTACGAGAAGGCCATTGAGCTGCAAAAGGCCACCGGCGCCGATATTTTCGTCGTATTTTACCGCGAGGGCGTCGCGAGCGAAAAAGGACTCTACCGCTGGATGAAAACCAAGGGGTTTGAAAGTTCTCTGGTCCACAACGCCTTGCGTGACTACATCAAGGTCAAAGTGGAACTCAACAAAAAGGCCCATGAACGACTCGCCATCCAGGAATTCAACGTGAAAAAAACGCCGGCGGTCTATGTGGTCTGGCCCAACGGCTGGAACAAACGCTGCAATTTCTTCGATTGGGATGGAAAACGCCCCAAATTACTCGATCCCGAAAAAATGGTGGAAGAACTCAGGAAAAACAGCAGCTCATCGGATCAGAAAACAGAATAAGAATGGATCGTTTCGCTCTGGAAGCAGACGGGAGGTAAAGACCATGCATAACAAAAAAAAATGCTTTCTGAAGATACTTGAAATCGAATTCGATGACCTGCGTGAAGATATCGACCTGCTTATTCAGCACTGCTGCGACGAAGAGCAGGAAGGGCTCCTGACAGAACATGTTTTCTTCAGCAATATCGCCATTTTCCGTAACGAAGAACGCGGCCTCGATCAATTTGTCGCCATCGTTCGACAAACCGATCCGGAGGCGTATTCGGATATGAATGCCCTCATGGCATACATCAAGGAGGCCTTTGCAAAAAAAATCCGCGAATGCGGGCTGGCTCCCTTCATCAACGGGTTGGTCGAGCGTAAAATTGAAAAAGTCATTCGTTATGTGAACCAGTGATGCAATAAATCCCCTTCCTCATCCGTTATCCCTCCTATAAGCACACAACAATCCTATGAACGATGAAGCGGAAGAATGCCTGCAAAGATATCGGGCGGGACAGACGGAGGCCATCGGGGAACTGGCGGAAAAATACCGTCGCCCCCTGTTCGCCTACATTCTCTCGATGACCGGTCATGCTCATTCCGAAGCAGAGGACATCTTTCAGGAGGTGTGGTACAAAGCGCTCAGAAATCTGCATAAGTACCGATCCGATAAGTTTTTGAGCTGGCTCTTTAAAATTACACATAATCTGATCATTGACCGGGCCCGCAAGCGGAAGCCGGACGTCAGCCTCCAGGAAAAAAGGCACGACGCCGACGGTAACAGCCGGACCGAACTGCTCGATACAATGGAAGACCCACGCCAATCGGCCCCGGGCGAGCAGGTCGACCAGGCGGAACTCGGGGAACGAATCAAGGCTGCCGTGCTGCGGCTGCCTGCGGAGCAACGGGACGTGTTCAGTATGAGAATGGATGCCGGGCTGTCCTTTAAGGAAATTGCCCGAATACAGAAAACATCCATTAATACAGCACTGGCCCGGATGCAGTATGCCGTAGCCAAACTGCGGGAGGCCTTGCAGGATGACTATGCCATCCGGTGAGATGGGGAGGAAAACGATGAAGACATGTCCATGGGAAAAAAAGATTCTCCTGAGTGATTCGGGAGAATTGAATGAAAAAGAGCAAGATGCACTGGAACGTCATCTGACGCAGTGCGCATCCTGCCGTGCCTTTCAGGAGGAATACCGGGAACTGGCCCTCGGATACGCCGAAGCACAGGCGGAACACCCCATGCCGAAAACCGTCAAACGGCACATTCTCGCCGCCGCCCAAAACACGCACCCGCGACGTGGCGTACTGATCCATTTGCCCGCCGGCACACACCAGGCGCTCACAGCCTTGGCCGCCCTGCTCCTGCTCAGTCTGGCCGGACTGTACGCCTACCGTCACCTCGCACCCCGGGCACCCGTCACCCTCGCCGATCAAACCACAACCACCGAACCCGCCGAAACGCTCGACCCTATTCTCCCAGATGATGCCTGGGATGAAGAATGGATGGAACTCGAACTTTCATTCGCCCTGATCGATCAGGAGTGGCAGGAAACCGATACAGCCTGGCTCCTCGATGAAGAAACCGAAATTATTGCAAACTCCCTGATGGAAATGGAGACCTCGTCATGAACCGATTCCTTCTCTATCTCTTCTGTTTCATCCTGATGGCCGGCTCCACCTTGTTGCGGGCAGACGCTCCGCCTCCCCCCCCGCCCGAGGAGGGCCCAGGCTGTGAGGACAATGGATGGCCCCGCCCGCCGTATCAGCGCCGCACCAAAGACGCCCATCGCTGGCTGCGTGGCTTCCGCAAGGAAAACCCTGCCCTCTATCAGGAATTCATGGCCCTGCGCGACGAGAACCCCGAGGTCTTCCGCGAACGTCTCGCTGATCTGCTCGAACGCAAACGAATGCAGGACTGTCTCACCAATTTCCCGGAATTCAACAACTGCTACCTCTCTCTCCCTGAAGAACAGCAAATCCGTATCGCCGTCACCTGTTTCGCCCCCCCACCGGGACTCAGTCCCGACGGCCCCCCCCCCTG
>JAQVYB010000109.1 GCA_028708815.1 Kiritimatiellia bacterium
GTGATGGTCCTGCCGCCGGGCGCTTTTTTCACCTTGGGTCTGCTGCTGGCACTGGTGAACCGGATCGGAGAATTGCGCGCACGGCGCGTGAAGGGAACGGGGGCTTGATATGGACTATTTTGTTTCCATACTGCTGATTGCGATTGGTGCGGCGATTGTAAATAATTTCGTCCTGCATTTCTTTGTGGGCATTTGCCCGTTTATCGGCGTGTCATGTCGGGTCGATGTGGCTTTCGGCATGGGATGCGCGGTTACGTTTGTGATCACTATCGCCGCCTTGCTGAGCTGGACGCTGACGAATTACGTGTTGCGTCCCGATGCGGCGCTTCCGTTGCTTCTGACGGGCCGAAGCATGGATCTCTCGATCCTGAGTTACATTGTGTATATCTTCGTGATTGCGGCGTCGGTGCAGTTTGTGGAGATGTATGTGCGCAAATTTTTCCCGCCGTTATATAAGGCGTTCGGGGTGTATCTTCCGCTGATCACCACGAATTGCTGCATTCTTTTTGCCTGTCTGAACATCATGGCGCATGTATCTGGAGTGGAGAATCCGGCGGATCGCTGGGGGTTGGTCGAGGCGGTGGTGTATGCCTTCTGCGGCGGATTGGGCTTTACGATTGCGATTGTGATTATGGCGGGCATTCGCGAAGAGTTGGACTTGTGCGATGTGCCGAACTGCCTGAAGGGCGTGGGCATCACCCTCCTGGTGGCGGGTATTCTTTCCCTTGCATTTATGGGATTCACCGGGGTGGATCGGGGACTGGAAAAAGCGCTGAGCGGTTGGACCAGCCACGGGGCGTCCACGGCGCCGGTGGCCGTACCGGCTTCCGACACCGTAAAAAAGCCGGACGGGCAGCATTGATTTCGGGCAAAAGGAGTAGAACATGGTCATCATTCTGATAGCTGCGGTCGTCATGCTGGTTCTGGCCGTTTTGGGCGCATTGATTTTGGGGTGGGCGAATCGCGCCTTTCACGTGGAGGTGGATCCGCGCATCGACCAGATCAACGTGGCCTTGCCGGGCGCCAACTGTGGCGGGTGCGGCTACGTGGGCTGCAATGATTACGCCGAGGCGGTGGTGGCCGGAAAGGCCGCGCCGGACAAATGCACGGTGGGCGGCGCGGATGTGGCAAAAAAAGTGGCGGAAATCGCAGGGGTGGATGTGAATCCCTCGTGGCCGTTTCGTCCTGTGGTGCATTGCGGCGCCACGTACGGCCAGCGCAAAGACCGAATGGATTATCGCGGGGAACGCACCTGCGCGACGGCTAATCTCGTGAATGGGGTGCAGGCCTGCACCTACGGCTGCCTGGGATTCGGCGACTGCGAAACCGCCTGCCCTTTTGATGCGATTCATGTGAAGAATGGACTGGCCAAGGTGGATTATGATCGCTGCGTGGGATGCGGCGCCTGCGCCAGAGTATGTCCGCGCAACATTATCTCGATGGTTCCGTTCAAGGCCGAGCGCATGCTGATTATCAATTGCTCGAACCGGGATATGGGTAAAGAGGTGCGGGCGGTCTGCGAGGTGGGTTGCATCGGATGCAAGGCCTGTGAGCGGGCCTCCGGCGGAGCTATCAAGGTGGAGAACAATCTGCCCTCCATTCACTATGATTCGTATGACCCGAATACGATGGATGCGGCGATTATGGCTATGGAAAAATGCCCGATGCAGCGCATCCTCTATGCCGGAAAACCATCCGCCGCCGACGCCGCAAAAATCGGCGAAGAAAAAATCTCGGGCGTGGTTACCGCTGATTTCAAGACCACGGTCGACGATACCTCCTGGCGGGGATAGCATCCATTCGACACGGGATGCAGACTTATCCGAAAGGATCAATCGGGATTGCTATCGAATAGAATCAAAGGATGAGGTCATCGGTTCCTATTCGATGAGGAGGAATGTCTGAATGCAACGCTCCGTTTGCACTATTTTGGCAGGGCTGAAAAAAACCATTTCAATGGTCAGGCACTGAGCAGGGCATTCACGATTCGGCTCACAAGTTTGCCATCGGCGCGTCCCTTGGTTTGCGGCATCAGGGCCTGCATGACTTTGCCCATGTCTTTTTTTCCGGACGCGCCGCTTTCAGCGATGCACCGGCGGACCAGTTTTTCGATTTCGGCTTCTTCCATCTGTTGCGGCTGATATTTTTTCAGAACCTTGATTTCAAAGGCTTCCTTTTGTGCGAGATCGTCGCGTCCGCCCTGAGCAAACTGATCAATGGAATCCAGGCGTTGTTTGATGGCTTTGGCTACGCAGGAGGCCACATCCGCCTCTTCGGGGTCACGACCGGCATTGATGGTGGCATCCTTGATCTGGGCCAGCAGCGTGCGTAGTACCGTCAGTTTTTCCTGCTCGTGCGCTTTCATGGCGGCTTTAATATCGTTTTGAATTTCTTCTAAAGCATTGGAAGTCATGGTGTGTATCTCCTTGAAAGGGGAGAATGCTACGGCGCGGCGGGCGTTTTGTCAATGCAGGGCCGAAGAGGGGCGTATGCGCGCTGGATTAATCCGTGGGGTCTACAGGCGGCTGGTCGTGTACGTTGGAGGAGAAGAAGCCTCCGCCGGTGCATTCGGCCAGGTGAAAGAGATACTGCTCGGCCCATTTCTTGGCCAAGGGGCCGTTTCCTGAGGCGGAATAGGCGATGCACAGGCCGCCGCAGGCCTCAATTAAATCGTGCTTTTCACCGAGGTGCAGCGCACCGGCGTATTGCTTTTCCAGCGTGTTAATGAGCGCTCGCAGTTCCCGATAGGCTTGAAATGATCTTGTTTTCATAGTCCACATCCTTGTGTACTTAAGCATCGGAGTCTGGGCGTGTTTCTTAAGACGGGATGGGGCTTTCGGCAATATCTGCCTGAAAGAGGGCCGGTGGGCGGGCCTCAGCTTTTCATCAGGGCGGCGAGTCCGTCTTTCAGGGAAAATTCAGGAGTGAAATTCAGGAAGCGTCGGGCCAGGGAAATATCCGCCACGGAGTGGCGGACATCTCCGGCGCGTGCGGGTTCGAAGAGCGGGGTGACTTCGATTCCTTTCAGCTCGGCCAGGATCCCGAGCAGTTCATTGAGCGAGGTGGCGGAACCGGTGGCGATATTGAAGGCCTCACCGAGTCTCACTTCTTCGGTTTCCATGGCGAGCAGATTGGCTCGGACGACATCTTTGACATAGACGAAATCGCGTGTTTGAGCGCCGTCGCCGAAGATGGTTACGGGTTGATTTTGAAGGAGCGCTTTGGTGAAAATGGAGATGACGCCGGAGTAGGGGGAGGAGGGGTCCTGACGCGGGCCGTATACGTTGAAATAACGCAGTGAAACGGTTTGGACGCCGTAGAGCTCCGCGTAGATGCGCATAAGATGTTCGCCGTTGATTTTGGCGGCGGCATAGGGTGAGGCGGGTTCAGGCGTCATCTTTTCGGTCTTGGGCAGGGCCGGATTGTTTCCGTAGATGGCGCTGGAACTGGCCATGACGACGCGTTTTACGCGGTTGGCTGCTGCCGCCCGCAGCACATTGAGTGTGCCGGTACTGTTGATTTCCTGGCTTGCTTCCGGTTTTTCCACGGAAAGAAAAACGGAGACGAGTGCGGCTTTGTGAAAAATATGCGTCACCCCGCGGGTGGCTTCGAGCAGGGCCTTGTAGTCGCAGATATCGCCCTGAATGAAGCGGACCCGCTCAGCGAAGGATTGTATGTTTTCAGGCCGTCCGCTGGAAAGGTTGTCGAAGAGAGTGATTTTGTCACCTCGTTCGACCAGTGTTTCGGCAATATGTGAGCCGATGAATCCGCATCCGCCGGTGATCAGGTAGTGATTGCTCATGAAGAGTTCCTTTTGTGCGTTGAAAATTTAAGAAACCCTCTTTACCAGCCGATGGGTGAAAGGTACAGAAGGAATACGCTTTCGCGGGGTAGGAAAATGTGCAGAAGATTTGTTTCAACGGTTTGGATCGGGCTTTTGTTGTATGGTTGCCTGGCGGTCTGTCATGTGCTGGCGGACCGCGATTACTTCAATGCCCGTTGGAAAACGCTGAAATACCGAAGCGCGGATCCGAAGCGTCCTTTTCCCGGCACCAGTTACGCCTCGCGTTGTTTTTGCCGACGGAAAGGAACGCTGGTGCTGAATAAACGCGAGATCAATAATATTTATATTCGCGATGGGGAAGAAACAACGATCATCGGTCCGGCGGGCATAAAAGGCAGTATCTCCACGATGGGGGCGTTGGTGGATATGCGGTTCTATACGAGCGTGGTGGTGATCAATGGCGATGACTACACGATTTACGGTGAACCGCGTGAGGTGGAACGTGTGGCCCCTTGGGGGATGTGGGTCGTTCGATAGGTATCGGAAACGCAGCCGAAGCCGATCCTCTGAATATCCAATGTCCGGTCGGGGATGGAGCGGGGCGTTTTATCCCTGCAGATGTTCGGCCACTTTGCGCGCGATGGCTTCGATATTGTCGTCGGTGAGCGAGGCCCCTTTGTTGAGCAATCCCTGACATACGGTGACGACGGCCACGCCGATGATATCTTCGGCGCTGCAACCCCGCGAAAGGTCGTTGATGGGCTTGGCCAAGCCCTGAAGGATTGGTCCGTACGCCAAGGCGCCTGCCAGCCGTTCGGTGAGCTTGTAGCAGATGTTTCCCGCCTGTAGATCCGGGAAGATGAGGATGTTGGCAGCTCCTTTTAGCGGGCTGTCGGGCGCTTTTTTGGCGGCCACGGCGGGCAGAATGGCGGCGTCGGCCTGGAGTTCGCCATCCACCAGAATGTCGAGCCCTTCTTCCTGAATGCGCTTGCGGGTCAGTTCGGCACCCTGGGCGACTTTGTCCACCAGTTCATGTTTGGCGCTTCCTTTGGTGGAGAAGGAGAGAAAGGCGATTTTGGGCTGTTCACCCATCAGGGCGCGATAGGTTTGAGCAGTGGCGATGCCGATATCCACGAGTTGTTCGGCGGTCGGACAGGGATTCACGCCGCAGTCGGCATAAAAGAGGGTGGAATAGCCCGCGTCGGTTGGTTTTTGGAGATCCATGAGAAAGCAACTGCTTCCGGTTTTGATTCCGGGGGCCGTTCCTACGCATTGAAAGGCGGCCCGCAGCATATCGGGGGTGGAGGCAATGCTGCCGGATACCATGCCGTCGGCGTGGTCTTCCTTGACCATCATGTTGCCGAAGAAGAGCCGGTTCTGCATGGCCTTGCGTGCCTTGTCCATGTCCACGCCCTTGTGAGCACGCCGTTCCTGAAAGAGGGCGGCGAATTCTTCGGCGCGCGGATCGGTCAGGTAATCCACGATCTGAATGTCGTTGTTTTTGAAGGTGACGCCCGCCTCTGATAGGGAGTGCGCGGCTTCTTCAGGAGTGGCCAGCACGATGACTTTGGCGATTTTTTTTGCGGCGATACCCTCGGCGGCTTTCATGACGCGCGGGTCCTGCCCTTCGGGTAAAATGATGGTGCTGTCCGCAGCCTGTGCTTTTACAATCAGATCATTCAATATTCCCATAACGTCCTCCTGTTTTTATCCGTGGGTTGAAAGCCGGTTTTTCAACCCAAAAAAAAGGCGGTTTTTCACCGCCTTGTTTTAATGGTTCTTTATTCCGAAGCAATTGCTACCGTATCACGCGCGATCATCAGTTCCTCGTTGGTCGGCATGACGATGGCCTTGAGTGGGCTGTCGTTGGTGCTGATGAGGCAGGCCTTTCCGGTGACCTTGTTTTTCTCCGAATCGAGCACGCATCCGAGCACTCCGAGACGGGCGATGACCTGTTCGCGGACATAGGCGCTGTTTTCTCCGATGCCGCCGGTAAAGACCACCGCCTCGGGCTTCTGCAGCGTGACAAAATAGGAGCCGATATAGGAGGTGAGGCGTGCGAGAAACATATCAAAGGCGAGTTGCGCGGTGGGATTGCCTTTTTCCTTGGCCTCGATAAGGTCGCGCATGTCGCTGCTGTGGATGTCGGTCACACCGAGGAAACCGCTTTGTTTGTTCAGGAGCTTGTCGATGGCGTCCACGTCCATACCCTGGCGGATCAGATAGAGAACGACGGCGGCATCGATGTCGCCACAACGGGTTCCCATGACGAGTCCCTGAAGGGGGGTCAGGCCCATGGAGGTATCCATGACTTTCCCGTGCTTGATTGCAGCGCAACTGGATCCGTTGCCGAGGTGGCAGGTGATGATGTTGAGTTCGTTCAGATCCCGGTTCAGAAAGCGTGCCGTGGCCTGGGTGACGTAGCGATGTGAAGTGCCGTGAAATCCATATTTGCGCACGTCGTATTTTTCGTAGATTTCGCGTGGTATGGCATAGAATGCGTATTCCGGGGGCATGGTTTGGTGGAAGGCGGTGTCGAATACGGCGACGTTTGGAACGCCGGGCATATTGGCTTCGCAGGCGAGGATGCCGGCCAGATTCGCCGGGTTGTGCAGGGGTCCGAGCGGAAAGCACTCACGGATTTTGTCTTTGACCGCTTCGGTAACGAGGGTGGATGCTGTCATTTTGCTTCCGCCGTGCAGTACGCGGTGACCGATGGCGTCCACCTCTTTCAGAGATTTCAGCACGCCGATTTCGGGGTCCACCAGCTTGGCACAGACGGTGGCCAGGGCTTCCTTGTGGTCCTTTATACGGATGATTTCGCTCTGTTTTTTGCCGTCGGCCCGTTTGAAGGTAAGCATGGGTTCCTGAAGGCCGATTCGTTCGACAAGGCCCTTGGCGAGTACTTTTTCGCCGTCGGTCATGTTGTAGATTTCAAATTTGACTGATGAGCTTCCGCAGTTAATAACCAGGACGTTTTCGAGTTTCTTTTTATTCATGCTTTAATCCGTTTTCTTCGTGCTTATAGGGTCAGATCGCTTCGTGAAAAGGCATTATAAATGGGCTTAGGTTCACGAAAAACAACAAGGGGTAACATATACCGAAAACCATGCCGCGCAAGCAAATTGAGCGGGGCATTTCCAGCCTTTCCAATCATTGGAAAACGCCTGAGCGATTTGGGAAAAAGATCGCCACGGGAAAAGCTGACGGACAAACGCATCACGCCCAGGTACGCGGGAGGCGCATCGTCCAATCTCTTCACAAGGGGTGGTGGTTTTTCCAAGACCGAAAAAAAAGACCGCCCCGTTCGGGGCGGTCTGATGTTTTCTGAAAACGAGGGTCGTTTATTGTGCGGAAGACTGCGGGAACTGAATGTCGGCCGCTTCTTTCAGCGTTTCGATGTAATCGCCGACGGCCGTACGGCCTTTCTTGTTCTGAATCTGTTTTGCAATGGCTTCCTTGGCTTCATCAAAGGAGACTTTTCCGGCGTCCATGTGATCGGTAACCATAATGATGTGGTAGCCGAACTGGGTTTCCACCACTTCGCCGACGGTGCCGATTTCCTGGGTGAAAGCCGCTTCTTCAAAAGCGGGCACCATTTGGCCGCGCTGGAACGTGCCGAGATCGCCGCCCTGTTTCGAGCTCGGGCAGTCCGATGCTTCCTTGGCCGCTTCAGCAAAATCCCCGCCGCCCAGAATCTTTTCGCGAAGGGCTTCCAGTTTGCTCTTCTTTTCGGCTTTGGCCGCGTCATCGTCTTCGGGGTCGATTTTCACAAGGATATGACTGGCCTTGACGGATTCGGGGCGCTCAAACATCTGCGGATTTTCGTTGTAGAACGCCTGCAGGTCTTCGTCGGAGGGTTCTGCCTCGATGTCCAGTTTTGCTTTCATCAGATTGCTGATGCGCAGATCTTCAGCCAGGACGGTGCGGAAGCTTTCTTCGGTCATGTTGGCCTTGGCCAACTGTTCGTTCAGCGAGGTGCCCGGCGGTAGTGACTCTCTTATTTTCTCAATGGTCTCATTGATCTGATCTGGATTGACCTCGATGTTTTCTTTGTTCGCTTCATCGAGCAGGAGTTTTTTGACGATCAGGGTTTCGAGGACGCGCTCATTCATTTGCGCCTGCATCTGGGCAAGCTGGGCGGGCGGGATCTGCCCGGCGTTGGGGAACATCTTGGCAATCTCTGCATTGACGTTCTCCTGCTTGATTTCTTCTCCGTTGACCACGGCAATGACGGTTTCCGGTGGGGTGACGGGGGCAGGTGCCATGGCCGGAGGCGTGAATATTTCATCGGTTTCAGCCGTGATGCCCACTTCTTCTTCTTCGATGACGGGTTCCGGCTCCTTGGCGCATCCGACAAACAGCGCGCCTGCTGCCAGCAGGGCGGTTCCAGCCAGTAACAAATCTGATTTCTTCATGATATATCCTTTCTTATGATCCATCCTGTGAGGCCCGTTTAGCGGCTCCCGTTGTTTGATGGTGCGCGAATAGTAGGGGGTCGTGAATGGGCTGTCAAACAAGATGCGGCTAAATTATCGGTGTTTCGCGGTTTGTTTTTCGGTGGAGTGTTTTCGGCGTATGCACGGAAAAGACCTTGATAATGACGGCAGATTCCTTATCGTGCATAAAAATAAGCAATGTATCAGGTGAAATTATGATTCTTTCAGTTTGTACCTATGGAGATCCGGTTCTTCGCGAGAAGTCGGAGCCGATTGATGTGATAAGCGATGAACTTCGGGCGCTGGCCCGGGACATGCTTGAAACGATGTATGCGGAAAATGGTGTAGGACTTGCGGCGCAGCAGGTTGGGAAAACCATGTCGCTGTGTGTGGTGGATGTGCCGCCGGATGCGGATGTGGACGAGGAGGGCCTTCGGGAGAATCCCGATGTGGCCATGCCGCTGATACTCTGTAATCCAAAACTGGTAAAAGCCTCGGAGGTGACCTGTTCCCGGGAAGAAGGATGTTTGAGTTTTCCGGGTGTATATGGTAATGTCATTCGTCCGGCGCGCGTCACGGTTTCCTTCATGGATTTGGACGGGAAGGTGCAGGAAATAGATGTGCAGGGGCTGGTTGCGCGCGCCGTGCAGCATGAAATGGATCATCTGGCGGGAGTGGTTTTTGTAGACCGCTTTTCGCACGTGAAGAAATTGGCTTCCTCCGGTAAGCTGAAGCGGTTGGTGCGTGATACGAAGGAGCGGATGGCGCAAGGGAGTTGAAAGTGGTGGAGCGGAAGGGGATCGAACCCTCGACCTTCGCATTGCGAACGCGACGCTCTCCCAATTGAGCTACCGCCCCACCTTTTCAGTCAAAAGCGGGGCATGTGTAACAGAACCATTCCCCCATCTCAAGAGATTTGTGCATGAAATCTCTTTTTGTTGCTTACGGTATCCACTAGTATATCCGTGATTTATAACGACGAGGAAAATCATTTATGCACTGGCTGACCATGGTGGGCGTTTTACTGATTGCGGTGGGTACGGTTTGTACCTATTGGGGCGTGGAGTTGCGTTATCGCGGAAGGGGGGCTGAAGGCGCCTCTGCTAATGCGGAACCGACTCAGCAGGATGGCGGGGGGGGCTTACGTGAAGAGCACCGCCAACTGTTGACGCAGACGAAAATGATTCAAGAGGAAAACGCCCGGTTGCGCGCGGATAATACGACGTTGGCCTTAAAGCATAAGCGTACGGAAGAGGATGTCGAGGTGTATAAGTTCCGTGCCCATGAGCTGCAGCAGACGTTGGAGCGTCTCGAAAAGAAGGCTCCGAATGCCGCAAGCGCCACCGCCACGGTCTGGCCTGTCTCGGAGAAGACGCCTGGCCCATCGGTTGGGGGAAAGCCGGTGGAGCCGTCGCGTGCGGAAACGATGGAAGAACCGGATGAAGGGGAGTCGGAAATGGACGTGATTTCCCGCCTGCAATCTCTGCTGGCCGGCAGGGATTACGCTGCGCTTGAAGAGGCGGCGAGCGAACAGGTGAGACGGAATCCTAACTGGATGACGCCCTATGTATATCAGGGGGTGGCGGCGCGTCATCTGGGTCGACGGCAGAAGGCCTTGCAGAGCTTTGTGTATGTGGTGGAGAACGGCGCGGGTGATCCGGCCTGGTCGCAGGCGGAACGGGCACTCAAGTTGATGACCAGCGGCATTCAGGATTTGGCGGAGAAGAATGACTGGGAGAAGTTGGCGCAGTCGTGTGAAAAGTACATTGTACAGGAGCCGGATTGGTCCCTGCCCTATTATTTTGCGGGTCTGGCCTATACGCATATCGGGAATAAGCAGAAAGCCATGGAGTATCTGACGCATTTCATTGAAAGCAGTCCGGACGACCCGGAGACGCCCCGTGCGGAACGGGCGCTTCGCCTGCTCAAGACCAATATATTGGAACTTCAGAGGCAGGCGGATTATATGGCGCTTATCGTGACCTGTGAGCGTGAAATTGCGGGCGATCCGGATTGGATGACCCCGTATTATCTGCTTGGGCTGGCGTATGCCAAACTGGGCAATGCCGCGAGGGCCCGGGAGAATCTGGAGCTCTTCGTGCGGCGTGCGGCAGATGATCCGGATTACGAGAATGCGCAGAAACTTCTGGAAAGTTTGTCGCCCTGATTTTGTCAATCCGTCGGATGTTGGATGCCGATTTCGATAGCGATTTCGATGGAGGGGGAGAGCCCTTTGGCGCTCGGATGGCGTGTCGCCCGCTACCCAAATAATCGGCGGTGCGATGAGGCTGTTTCAGGCATTCGCGGCATCCCATTGTCCCATGGATTCAATGGCCGCGTGCTCTTCAGTGAAAATCTCGACGACGGAAGGATCGTATAGTTTTCCGCCGCCTTCGCGAATGATGCGAAGGGCCTCATCGGGCGGAATGGGGGGCTTGTAGACGCGCCTGGAACGTATGGCGTCATAGCAATCGATGACGGAAAAGATTCGTGCGCCGATCAGGATTTCCTCTTCGCGCAGGCGGCGCGGATAGCCGCTTCCGTCCCAGCGTTCGTGATGAGAGAGCACCAGTTCGGCAGCGTACTTCAGGGCATCGTTGGATTGCAGGAAGGAATGGCCGATGCACGGATGCTGTTCCATTACACGCCGTTCTTCGGCGGTGAGGGCGGACGGCTTGAGCAGGATGGAATCGGCGATGCCTATTTTCCCGATGTCATGGAGGAGCGCACCCTGAGCGATTTCCTTTACGGCAGAAGGCTTGAATCCCATTTTTCGTGCCAAATAGACCGTCAGATCACGCACGCGGACACTGTGTTGACTGGTATATTGTTCGCGGGCATCCAGCATGGCCACCATGGTGTCGAGGGTGCATTGATAGGCCTCCTTGAGCTGTTCGAGGGAGCGGCGGTTTTCGGAACTTTTGACGTTTACGATGTCGATCAACTGTTGCTGAAAAGATCTGTTTTCCATAATGACCCGGTGGTATTCCAGGGCGCGGTCTATCGAGATGAAAAGCTGATCGCCGGTGAAGGGTTTCTGAATGATGTCGTAGGCGCCGTGTCGAACAGAGAGAATAGCGCGCTCGGTGCTGAGATCGGAGGAAATGACGATGGTTGCGATGGATGGATTCTTTTCTTTGACTGCCTGGAGGAGTTCGAAGCCGTTCATGTCGGGCAGATTGATGTCCGTGATCAGCAGATCGATGGCGTCCGGATTGGCCTCGATCAGGCGTACGGCCTCTGCCGAGGATAGCGCGACAAACGTTCTTAATGGGCGTTTCTGCAGGAGCCGTTCGATGTATTGAAGAACGATGGGGTCATCGTCCACTAACAGAATTCCCGGCTGATTCATTTGTTCGGTGGTAAACGGGGCGGTTGCAGGTGCAGGTGCGGAAATGGCCGGCGTACGTGATGCGTCCTCTCCCATGTCCATTCCGCTCCATTGCACGGCCTGGTTTCCGCCGGCGCTCTTAGCCTTCAGGAGCGCTTCATCGGCGTGGTGGATGGTTTCACTGAAGTCGCGTTTGTCGGCAGAAGAAAGGGCAATGCCGATGGAGAGAGAGAGTGGAATGGCTTCGCTCTTTTCGTCCACCAATTGTCCGCGCGCGTCCCGGCAAATTCGGTTGGCCGTGTTTTCGGCTTCAATGGAAGAGGTATGGGGCAGGAGCACAAGGAATTCATCCCCGCCGTATCGTGCAATAATGTCGCTTTGACGGAGACTCTTTGTCAGAATATCCGCCACCATCATTAGGGCCTGGTCGCCCACATTGTGACCGAGTTGGTCGTTGATGTGTTTGAAGCGGTCGACATCAATGAAAAGAATCGCCACATTGTGTCCGTAGCGTTGCCCGAGCAGAAACATGCGTCCGCCGGCTTCTTCCATGTAGCGGCGGTTGTAGAGGCCGGTGAGGGAATCTTTAAAGGCCAGGTTTCGCAGGCGTTGCAGGGCGGTGAAAATAGAGGCCATGTAGTGAACCACGTGAACCAGAAAAAAGTAGTAAAGCTGCATGGGGTAATCTGAGCGGCTGATGGAGAGAAACAACCATGCCGTCTGATGATTCTCCATGATAATCGGAAGAAGGGAGTAACGGACCGTTTCAGGGTTGCACCGGGTCAGATGGCGATGGGGGTGAAAGATTGGTTGCGGAATCGTTGAATCCGGAGTGGGTGGTGCGACCATGCGTATGTGTTCGGCAATTCTGTCGGCCAGGCGTGCCGCCTCTTCGGGAAGCAAGTCGGTGCTGTGTTCCAGGATAAAAAACGGGACGGTCTCGTTGAGGTCCAAGAGTCCGATAAAATGTAGATCCGTATGTTTGATTATGGTCGATAAAACCAGATCGCGTGAACGCATGGCGTCCTGCTCTTTGAGGGCGTTCAGGCTGCTTGCGCGCATGTGATGAAAGAGTTTGTGAAAGCGGATTAAATGAGCGGAGGAGAGCGAGAGAGTCCATTGCCTACGTCGTCTGAGCACTGCGGCAAGGGCCCCTTCCACGTCCATATTATCGGAAAGTTTCACGGTGGCGTCGGCCAGCCTTTTCAGTCGGCTCTCGGGCGCGTTGTTGGTTTCTCCAAACAACAGAATGCCGCGCCATGGAGCAAGATGTTTCGCTTCCTCAATAAGAAAAATCTCGCTTTTGTCCAGCGATGGATCCTTGATGAATGCAGCCACATAATCATCGTAGAAAATCTGTTGAATGGAGGCTTTGATTGAGGTGAGTAGAACAGAGGAATGCGGAAAGCTGTGCAGGGCGCGGCGAAGCAGAATCAGCTCGTCGGGAGAAAACCCGATGAGCAGAAACCGGTCGCTCGCATCCAATGTTATCCGATCTTCCATAAGCCCTGCCTTCTGCCGTCAATCTGTACGCCGACAAAAGAATAGACAGCAGAGGGGTTTTCGTCTAATAAAAAACACAGTGAACGATTCAGCGGGCTTGGTCGATTCATTATGGGGCCTGAAAGGGGGGTGTTTGCGGGAATGCGGGGTTGTGGGTTGAGCCGGGCTGCGCGGTTTGCAGAAGGTGTGTTGAAGTATGGAACGTTGATTTCGGGGGGGGGGCTGAATGCGGTTGTCGCGATTAATGGGAAGAAAGAAAGGGCAGGGGCCTATCAATAATCAGACGGGAGAGCCGTCCGAGGGGGTTGGCGAATCAGCTGGGTTACGGACCAAACCGGATGCGGACGGCGATTCGACTGAGCGGGTCGATCTGGATGTG
>JAQVYB010000110.1 GCA_028708815.1 Kiritimatiellia bacterium
CAGAATCGCAAATCCGTTGGTGTCGGATTCGCCGCCGACCCAGGCCGTTTGCGCATCAATCGCATCCACGCCCTGCAGCAACTGACTCCCCCCCGGAAGAGAAACATTCACCCAGTCCGTGCCGCCGTTGGTGGTCACCACCACCGTCCCACTCACGCCAACCGACCACAGGATACTCTCATTCACCGCGCGAATCTTGAGCAGCTCGACATTCGGCAACGTATTGGTACTCCCCTGCCGAACCCAGGTTTTTCCCTGATCGGCGGAGCGTCGAATCGTCGCATAGCCATCGGAAGGCATACCCACGGTCCAGAGAACGCCGCCCGGCACGCCATCCACGCTCCCCAAATCCGGATCCGAAGAACTGTACGTGGTCTGCACAGACCAATCGTGGCCATTTTCCGTGTGCAGAATGACCTTGCCGTTGGCAGCCACGTTTCCCAACGCCCACCCGTGAAAGGTTGCCGATGCCGTCCAGCCTGCCGAGAGACACGCCGCCGCGGTCAACGCCGCACAGAGGCTTCGTGGACACCACGCCCGCTTACTCATATTCACTTGTCCATTAATCATACGCTTTATTCCTTCAATCCATGTTATTCCTCAAATACCTGGATGAACGGCCAGTCCGCACAGTTATATTCGTAACGGAAGACCGGAACCGACTGTTCA
The DNA here is from genome assembly GCA_028708815.1 of Kiritimatiellia bacterium. Taxonomy (GTDB): domain Bacteria; phylum Verrucomicrobiota; class Kiritimatiellia; order RZYC01; family RZYC01; genus JAQVYB01. The sequence continues at coordinate 670 of JAQVYB010000110.1, forward strand.
TACCCGTACGGCGTGGAGAGGCCCGTGGCAATCGGCGTCCAAACACCACTCATCAGATCATCCGTGGCACGTACTTCATAGGACGAACCCTCCGCACCCAACCAGTAGATGGCCGCCTGGTCGCCACCGAGATATTCCATATCCATCAGGTCGAAATATTCGTCGTTGAAAGCCCGGCGAATCCGATAGGCGCGGTTCGGATGCCGAACCACCTCGTCCATTCTATTGGTGTAGGAGTACAAGACATAGTGCTCCGTCACTTCTTTGGGCGTCTCGGTGAAGGCCAGACGAATGTCCTCCCAGCCCTCCGTCAGATCATCGGACTTCTGCACCTGGAAGAGCCAGCCCTCAGCCCCGATCCATTCCACTTCCATGCCGCCGGCAACGCGCTGGATGTCGGTGATGACAAAGATCGTCTTACGTCCGCGCAGAACAAAGGTATAGGTGCCGGCCTGGCTGTCGTTGTCGATTCGAACGGTCGCCACATAGTTGTAGGTGTTGGATACCGAACTCGGATGGAAGGCGATCGGCAGCGGTTCCTGACTCTGCGCGCCGACCACGGCGGGGATATTCAGTATCTGGAAGCCCGCCGCACCATCGCCGATGAGACGGATGTTGGAAATGTTCACCTCCTCGAGCAGCTCGTTTTTCAGCGTGAAGATGTTGGTCTTCGCAAGCTCATCAAAGAGGTAGCCATAATCCGTGCCGTTGGCCGGTGAAGGCTGAATGGAATGATTCGCAATGATCTGGTTGTTGGTACCGAGTACCAGGAATTGCGGCGCCGGAAGCGCACTGCCGCGTATCGCAAAGGTGAACGGATTGCCGCTCCAGGCGCTGTTGCTGATGACCACGGTGTCGCCCGCATCACCAACCACGGACCGGGTGTAACGCACCACGACATCCTGGCGCATCCCCGGCACCACCGTGCCCGGCCAACTCACCACACTGAAGGCGCTGTTGGTCAGCATGGGTTTCGGCAGGCTCAACGTGCCGAAGGTGCCGCTGTTTTCAATCTGGAATGTACGCTCGGTGGAGTAGCCGACAAAGTTCGTGCCGAACTCGGTGCCATCGGTCGAGCTGACGGCGGTCTGGCCGTTGGTGAGTTCGTTGTTACTGAGACCAAACACCCGAATGCCGTAATCCACGCTGACGGCTTCCACATTCAGAATGAACGGAGACGCATTGCTGCTGCTGTTGACGAGCTCAAAACGGGCCGTGTAAATGCCGACGGCGGGCATGTCGCAACGGATATCGAAGGTATCCCCGGCACCCGGCGCCAATTCGTTGGTCAGCCCGACCAGGGAGAAGCGCGAGACACCGACCGCGCCCGTAACCACGTCCGTGATGTACAGCGTGGCATTCCCCTCGTTGGTCACCGAGAAGCGATGCGTCACCACGCCCTGATTGGTGTTCACATGCCCATAATCGGCACCCTTCGCCACACTCGCGGCCTCGCCGCTGGTGATGAAGGCGCCATTCGTGCCCGCCACCCGTATCCAGGGGTCGTTCCGGCGCGTCGCACTGCCGGCCAGGCAGAAGAGGTACGGAGAATCCAGGTCCGTATTGTTGGTGATGATCACGGTACTGTAATTGGTTCCTTCCACCGCCGCGTCGTAGTAAACCGAGAAGGTGCCGCTGCCGCCCGCCGGCACGGTCTTCGGCCAGCTGGTGATACGGAAGGCCTCGTTGGTGCTGATCGGTTGCTGCAACGAAAGCGTGGCTGTTCCCGAATTGGTCACGGTAAAGTTATGCGTGAATCCTTCACTCAGGGAACGCCCGCCGAAGTCCGTGCCAAGCAGGAGCGATGGGGTCCCTGAGTTGTTCGTGATGGGTCCGCTGTTCTCGATGCCCAGCATCAGCATCTCTGCACTGCCGCTCAGACCGACCACGTTGATCACATACGACGACGCATTGTTGGCCGTACTGACCACGGTGAACTGTGAGGTGTAAACACCCGGCACACTCACGTCGAAGGTGATGGCAAAGTCAGCGGCATCGCCCTCCGCCAGCGTGGACGGCAGCGGCGACATCGCAAAGGCATCCGAGCTGCTGTTCGTGATCACCGACTGAATGGTGACGCTGCCGATGCCCGCATTGGTCATGCTGAACCCGTTCGTCACCGCGCCCAGAATCGTCCGCACTTCACCAAAGTCCGTACCTTCCGCGCGTGCCGGTGCGGCCCCGTTGAAGAGCACCTCGCGGTTGGTGCCCAGCACCAGCACCACCCGACCGAGTTCCGCCGTGGCGGCCACCTGGAAGCGGTACGGGGAGGCGTCCGTCGTGTTGTTGCTGATCGTGATGTCGCTCTCATACAACCCTTCGCCCTGCGCATGATAACGCACCGCCAGCTCGCCGACGGCGCCCTCGGCGACCTGCGCGGGCCAGCGAATGATGCTGAACTGGTTGTCGGAACTCTGCGGCGTTTGCAGCGCCAAAGTACCGGAACCGTAGTTGGTGACCCAGAACGAGTGATCCACGATTTCCCCTACGTAGCGATTCCCGTAATCGGTTCCGAGCGCGTCGCTGATCTGCGTGGAATTGTTGGTGATCACGTCGCCGTTGGCGCCGAGAAGATACATGTGCGGGTCCATATCATTCGCCCGGACATTCACCACATAGGCCGGCGCATTGCTGCCGCTGTTGGCCATCACGAAGGCCGCCGTATGCACGCCGATCACCCCGGGGTTGTAGGTGATCGTGAAAAGAGCGCTGCCCCGATACGGAATGCCGGAGGGCAGACCGTTCAGCACAAACCGCGAGGAGGGATCGCCATTGGTGACCACACCCGAAATCGTGATGTCGCCAATGCCCGAATTGGTGAGCGTAAAGGTGCGTGTCACCGGCGAGGCGCCCGGCAGGAAATCACCATAGTCCGTCCCGGCAGGGGCACTGGCCGAAGACCCGCTCTTGACGACGGCCCCGTTCGTACCGAGAACATACAGAATCGGCGAAGGCAGCGCGGCCCCCTGCACTCGGAAGGTGAACGGACTGCCCAGCCAGGCATTGTTCGGTATCGAGACCATCGCCTTGTGCGTGGCCGAATGGTCCGGTGCATACCGAATCGTCAGATTCGAGGCCGTCCCCTGCGCCACCGACGCGGGCCACGCCTCAATCGAGAACTGGTCACTGTTGATGCTCGGCGCGTTCAACACCAACGTGCCGTATCCGGAGTTGGTGATGCAGAAGGTGTGCACCACTTCGGCGCCGACGTAGTCCTGCCCGAAGTCCGTACCCGTCGCGATTTCGATGGCGGTGGAACCGTTCGGAATGGGCGTGCCATCGAGTCCGCGCAGGGTGAGTTCGGGCCAAAGACCGACACCGCGCACGTTGATATCGAACACCGGCGCATTGCTGCTGTTGTTGTTGATGGTGAAGAGATTCGTCTGCAGGCCCCGCGCCGCCGGACTGTATTTAATGGTAAAGACGCTCTGCTGGCCGACATCCAGGTAGGACAACAGTCCTTCGAGTTCGAACTGCGCGCTGTCGCCGCTGTCCACAATGCCGCTGATCGTCACCGGATCGGTGCCCCAACTCTGCGCGCGGAAGGTGCTGACGATCGTCTGCTGGTTGGTGTACCACTCGCCGTAATCGGTGCCCTTGGCCGTATTCGGCGCTTCACCCGGAATCAGCAGCGCATTGTTCACGCCATAGATACGCAGGGCCGGCCCCACTTTCGCCTCCGCCTTCACCCGATACGAGTAGGGGTTGTTCGTCCAACTGTTGTTGGTAATCACGATATCGGACTGGAATACCCCCTCCTGCGTGGCGCCGAAGCGAACGGTGAAGTTCGATACGGTTCCGGCGAGTACGTTGGTCGGCCAGTCCACGATCAGGAAGTGCGCGTTGGTAATGGCCGGGCGATCAACCCGCAGCAGGCCGAAGGAACCGCTGTTGGAAACCTGGAAGGTCTGATCAATCACCGTGCCGACATAGGTTTCCCCGAAGTCGGTCCCGAGGTCGGCGCTGGTGTTGGTCGACCCGTTGTCCACCAGGGCGCCGTTGGTGCCCAGCAACTGCATGTCCACATCAATGCTCGAACCGCCGACGTTGACTCGGTACGTCGGCGCATTGCTGCTGGTGTTGGCAAAGACAAACTGCGAGGTATAGACACCCGTGGCCGTGACCTCAAAGATGATGTCGAACGTGTTCGTATCTCCCACCTGCATGGTCAGCGGCAGCGAAACGCCGCCCAGCGAAAAGGCGGAGGGGTCGGTGCTGTTGGTGGTCAGGCCGGTGATCGTGAATGCTTCGCTGCCGGAATTGCGCAGCGTAAAGGTGCGCGACACGAAGGTCCGCTGCCGGTTCTGTGCGCCGTAATCCGTACCCTTGGCAAGGTTCGGGGCCTCGTTGTATCCCAGCGCGACATCGTTGGTGCCCAAAATCAGCAACACCGGTCCGAGTTTCGCCGAGCCGGCCACGTCAAAGGTGTACGGCGTACTGCCAATGGCATTGTTGGCCAGGCTGATGGTCGACCGGTAAGCGCCGGTGACGCTCGCTTCATACCGCACCGTGATGTTGGATACCGTGCCGTGCGCCACACGCTGCGGCCACGACGAAATCGAGAATTCCGCATTCGTGCTGATCGGCTGCGACAACACCAGATCGCCGAAACCGCTGTTGGTGATCCGGAACACATGATCCACCGGCGCCCCTCGATAAGTCTGCCCGAAGTCCGTGCCCAGATTGGTATTCAGCACCGTTGAGCCGTTGGGGAGCGGATCCCCGTTCACACCCAGCATGGCCATTTTCGGCCAGACGGCCTGCGCACTCAGATTCAGCACATAATCCGGCGCGTTGCTGCTGCTGTTGGCGATGGTGTAGGCCGCCGTGTAAACGCCCAGCACGCCGTCATGATCAAAGGTCACCGTGAACGACCGTTCCTGTCCGGCGTTCAAGCTCACCGGCAATCCGGCCAGGGTCAGCTCGTTGGTATCGCCCGTGCCGACCGCCGGCGTGATCGTAATGGTATCCACCCCCTGATTGGTCACAAAGAAGGTGTGCGTTATCGGCCCCTCATTGGTGTAAACCCCGCCGAAGTCCGTACCCTTCGCCGCAGTGGCGGCTTCGCCGTCGGCAATGTTCGCACGGTTCGTGCCCAGGAAATATAACTTCGGAGTCGGCTTGGAACTCCCGGAAACATCGAAGCGATACGGATCCTTTCCATTCGCCGTATTGTTCGCAATGACAATGGTTGAACGCCAGCTGCCGACCGCCGTCGAGTTGTAGCGCACCACCACGTTGGAGGTGGCGCCGGCTTCCACACGATAGGGCCAGGCCGTAACCGAGAAGTGCGCACTGGTCGATTGCGGCACACCCAGAATCAAATCACCGAACGCCCCGGTATTGCGCACCTCGAAGGTGTGCGAAACCGGCGCACCCACATAGTTGGTTCCGAACTGCGTACCCAGCGGAACGCTGATCACTCCGGAGCCATTCGCGATGAGCGTCCCGTTCGTAGCGTAGACATCCATGTCAGGCGCCGTACCCGAACCGCGTACGTTCACCCGATACGGATTGGCATTGCTGCTGCTGTTGGCAATCACGAATTCCGCAATCCGCTCACCGACCGCCGCCTGATGATCAAAGGTGATGGAAAAGGTGCCGGTCTGCCCCGCCGCCAACGCGGAAGGCAGATTGGTGATGCTGAAGTAATTCTGCCCCGGCCCGTATTGCTGCACGGCGCCGATCGTGAGCGGATCAATGCCGGCATTGGTCACACTGAAGGTGTGCGTCACGGGCGGCTGCGAAATATCCACGTCTCCAAAGTCGGTGCCCTTGGCGGTGGTCGGCGGCCACTCGCCGCTCGAAACCCGGGCGCCGTTTGTGCCCAGCACATAGAGGGTGGGCAGCGGCTTGGTGACGCCGAGTACGTCGAAGTTGTAGTTCGTCGGTGGATATTCATTGTTGGGAATCATGATGGTGGCCCGGTTGGTACCGACCACATTGGAATTGTAGCGCACCTGCAGGGTGCCGACGCCGCCACGCGCTATCTTTGCGGGCCAGCTCACCACCGAGAAGGTGGACTTGGTGCTGCTCGGTTGCGTGATGGTCAGGTCGCCCGCCGTACCCGAATTACTGATGGAGAAGGTATGCGTCACGGTGGCGTATTCATAGTTGGTCCCGAACCAGGTGCCCAATCCATCGCTGATCACCGTCGAATTCCGTGCAATCGGCGTTCCGTTGGAGGCGGCCAGCCCGATGCCCGGCCACACCGCATCGCCCGCCACATTGATGATGTATTCCGGCGTCGCATTGCTGCTGTTGTTGACGATGGAGAAGAAAGCCGAATAGGCGCCCGGCGCCGCCGGATCGAAGGTCATATCAAAGCTCTGCACTTCACCCACGGCCAGATTGGTGGGCAACCCGGTCAGGGTAAATTTGGAAGCGCCGGGTCCATTCGTATTGAGCGCCGTCAGGTACAATTCATCCACTCCGGCATTGGTCACCAGGAAGGTGCGTGTCTGCACCGGCTGATTGGTCCAGAGATCCCCGAAGTCCGTTCCGCGCGATTCGCCCGGCGCGGACCCCGAAGTGACCACCTGCCCGTTGGTGTAGAGCACATAGAGCTTGGGCACCGGCTTCGCCGAACCGCCCACATCAAACGTGAAGGGATCATTCGTCCAGGCGTTGTGATCCAGCATCAGGGTCGAACAGTTGGTGCCATCCACACTGCGACGGTACTGCACATCCAGATTGACCAGCGCGCCCGGCGGAATCGCCGCCGGCGGATTCACAAAGACAAATTCGCTGCTGGTACCCGAGTACGAGATGCGCAGATTGCCGTAGGTCCCCGCATTGGACACGGCGAAACGGTGCGTTTCCGGGGAACCGTTGTACTTCTGTCCGTATTCCGTGCCGTTCGGGATTAGGAGATTCGTGCTGCCGTTGGCAATCAGATCCCCGTTGGTTCCGTATACGTAAATCACGGGATCAATGGCCACCGCCTGCGCATTGAGTCGGAAGACCGGCATGTTGCTGCTGGTGTTGTCCAGGCGGAAACTTACGTCGTGAGTGCCGGTGGTGCTCGGATAGTAGCGCAGAACAAACTGGGCCCCCTCGCCTGCCGCCAGGCTCGAAGGCATGTTGGTCAGTTCAAAGTACGACGCGCCGGTGCCACTCTTGACAATATTGGTGATGAGCAACGGCACGTTGCCCTGATTGGTGACACTCAGGATATGCGTGAAGACCAAATGATTGGTCAACACTTCACCGTAATCGGTCCCCTTCGCGCTGCTCGGGGCTTCGTTGTCCGCCAGTTCCGCCTGATTGGTTCCGAAGACTACCAGCCACGGCACCGGCTTGCGAACGGTTACGCCTTCGACATCGAAGCGGTACGGGTTTGCATCCGGCGTGTCATTCGTGAACGTCAGGGTCGCGCGATTCGTACCGAGCACCGTGCTTTCAAAATAAACCTGGAAGGTCGCCGAGGAATGAGCCGCCACGGTGGCCGGCCAGTTCGTCACGGAAAACTGCCCCGAGGAACTTACCGGCTGCACCAGCGACAGCACCGTATCACCCGCATTGGTGACGGTGAACGTGCGCGTGGACGAATTGGTCAGTTCATTGGTACCGAAATGCGTGCCCGCGTTATAAAACACGTTCGTTTCGCCGTTGGTGACCGCGTCCCCGTTTTGTCCCAGCACCAGCATCTGCGGGCGCAAGCCGAAACCGGCCACCCGGAAGATGTAATTCGACTCGTTTACGCTGGTATTCTCCAGTTCAAACTGTGCGCTCAGTGCTCCGGCAGACTGCGGGGTGAAACGCACCTGGAAGGAGGCCGTAGAACCGGGCGCCACACTGGAAGGCCGGTTGAGCAACGCGAACGACGCCGCATCGGTTCCCGAGGTGCTCACCCCGGTAATCGCCAGCGTGCCGTTGCCCATGTTGGTCACCGTAAAAGTACGGGTGAGCGGACTGAACATGCGCCGATCACCGAAATCACTGCCGTGTATGGCGGAGGGGGCGTCGTCGCTGCCGATAGGCAAACCATCGGTGCCAAGCAGGAGCATGTTGGCCTCCGGCGAGGCATACGATTCACCCTCGACATCAAAGCAATAGGGATTGCGCAGCGGATCGGCCAGATTGTTGGTGAAAATCAACTTCGAGCGGAACCGCCCGGATGCCATCCCCAGATAGCGCGCGGTAAAGTTCGAGGTCGTCCCGGCTTCCACACGCTCGGGCCAGTCGGTCACTTCAAACGAACTGTTGGTGCTCACCGGACGTGCCAACAGAAGCGGCGAGGAAGGACTGGCGTTGGTTATATAGAAGGTATGCGAGACATTCACGCCAATCACGTTGGTGCCGAAGTCCGTGCCCAGCGGGATGGAAATCACTGTGCTTTTGTTGGTAATCGGGTCCAGATTGCTGCCCAGGATGTCCATGCTGGGCATGACCACGTTGGTGCCGAACCCGGCCACCACAAAAGAATAGTTGCTGACCACGGCATCGCTGACGATATGTACCGTACCCGTGCGCCCCCCTATTTCCTGAGGCTTGAAGATGATTCTCAGGTTCTCCCGTGATTCCGTGCTGATCTCGGACGGCACGTACACGGTGAAATCATTGCTGTGGCCCGCGACCCAATAATCGGAAATGGTTATGGTGGTGCTGCCGGCATTGGTCACCCCAAAGAAGCGCGTCGGCTCGTCGCTGGTATCCACCCGTCCGAAGTCGGTGCCGTTGGTGCTGTTCGGAGTGGTCGATCCATCCGGTATCAACGCGCCATTCGTGCCCAAAACGTTCAGGACGCCCTGTCCAACGCCCAATCCCTGTACCGCGAATCGATAATTCTGCTCGCCGCCGTTGTTGACCAGCGTAACCACCGAGGTGCGCAACGTCGGGATGTCCGGATTAAAGATGATCAACAGGTTTGAGACCGCGCCGGGGTCGATCGCGGTCGGCGGCACCACGGTGAATTCGCCGTAGCGCGCGCCGCTGGTTTCCACACCGGTAATCTGCAGCACCTGCTGGCCGGCGTTCGTCACGGCAAAAATATTCGTGATGGCCATGCTCAGCACATCGGCGCGCCCCATATACGTTCCCTGCGGAACGGATACGGTCATTGTGCCGTTGCTGATTACCGTCCCATTGGTGCCCAGCAACACGAGTTGAGGCATGGTCGGATTGGTGGCAAAGCCCTGAACCGCGAACCGATACGGCGCGTCGAGCCCGTTGTTCGCAACTTCCACGATGGCCGTACGCAACCCCTCGGCCTGTGGAGTGAAACTGATCACCATGGGCGTCGTTTCGCCCCACGGCAGCGTGGGATTTCCGCCCAGCGAGAAGTCCAACGCATCTCCATACACCGTGTAGTTGGTCAGATTCAACATGGCGCTGCCCGAATTCGTCAGCATGAAGGTGTGCGTCTGGATGTTAGTTTGGCTCATAGACCCGAAGTCGGTGCCGTTGGTGAGGGTCGGCGTCATGGCGCCGTTCAGTACGACCTCCCCGTTGGTCCCGAGCACCCGCAGTACGCCCTGAGTGACCCCCTCACCCCGCAAGGTAAAGGCATACGGCGTCGTCCGACTGTTGTTGACAATGGAAACAACCGCCGTATGAACGCCCACGTCTTTGGGATCAAAGACAACCACCAGATTGGACACAGCCCCCTGCGCCACACTGGCCGGCCAGTTCGTCACGATGAAGGCGTTGGTCCCCGCGCCGCTGAGGGTCAGCGCGGAAATCTCGAGGGTCTCGCTGCCGCTGTTGGTCATGCGCAGAACGTTGGTGAAACGCTGACTGCGAATATCGGCCACATTAAAATCGGTGCCCTGCTCCGGCGAGGCCTGCCACGCGCCGTTGGAAATCACGGTGCCATTGGTGCCCAACACACGCAGGAGCGAGGCGACGTAACCCGTCCCGCCGACCCCAAAAACGTACCGGTTGTCGCTCACACTGTCGTTCACGATTTCCACCACGGACGTCCTGTTTCCAATCGCCCCCGGAACGAAGGTAATCACCAGGTTCGAGACCGACCCAGCGACCACACGCTGCGGCCACGTGATCGTGAAGTCCGTACTTCCTGCGCCCGTTTTGTTCACCGCGGTGATATTCAGATCGGCGGTTCCGCTGTTGGTGATCATCAGCGTATGCACCACCGTCTCGCCCGAGATATTCGCCTCGCCGAAGTCGGTTCCGCGTGCCGTGGAAGGCGTCATCATCCCGTTGGTGATGGCCGCCTGATTGGTCCCCAGCACCCCAATGCGCGAAAGCACCCCGGTGCCGCAAACGGCAAAGGTGTAGGGAGCAATCGCGCTGTTGTTTGCAATGGATAGCGTGGCCGTATGCGCCCCGGTGGCCAACGGGCTGAACCAAAGATAGAAGTTGGTGGCTTGCCTCGCAGGCAGATTGGTCGGGCCCTGATAACTGAAGTGAGCAGCCCCGGAACCGCTGAACGTGTAGCCACTGATGACCATATTGGTTTTGCCGCTGTTCGTTATACTGAAGATCCGCCGCTCCGAAGTATCGACCCGCAACGCGCCCCAGTCAGTACCGTTCGCCGTCAACGGATTGGTGCTGCCACTGCTGATCACGGCGCCATTGGTGCCCAACACCTCCGGCACCGCGATGAAGAAATTGGTGCCCACGCCGGATACGGCGAACCGATACGGCGCCGACAACCCATCATTCTGCAACACGATCGTCGCTTCGCGCAGCCCCGTTTGCGAGGGATCAAAGCGAATGCCCAGGTCCAACGACCCGCCGGCGTCCAGCACAGCCGTGCCGGAGTTGGTCACCGTGAACTCGGTGCTGCCCTGCACTTGAAACGCGCTGATCGTCAGTGCCCCGCTGCCCGAATTGGTCAGCGTGAGAAGATTGGTCACGATCGCTCCCTCGGTATCGACTTCGCCGAAGGCGGTGCCCGCCGCCAACACCGGATTGGTTTCCCCGTTGGCAATGAGGCTTCCATTGGTGCCAAACACCCGCAAAACCCCCTGCGTCACGCCGTTGCCGCGAAGACCAAACACATAATTGGAATCGGCGCTGTTGTTGACCAGCGTCACCACCGCCGTCTGCACACCCGATGCGGAGGGATCAAACTTCACCACCAGATTCGAGACACCGCCCGGCGATACGGAATTCGGCGCCTGAATGCTGAACATCGCCGCCGAGAGGCCTCCGGTTTGCACACCCGTGATTTCCAGCAGCACGTTACCGCTGTTTGTAATGGTCAGGATATTGGTGACCACCATATCTATCCTATCGGCATCGCCCAAGTCCGTTCCCTTGGAGAGCGACGCTTCCAACTCTCCACTGGCCACCGTCGCTCCATTGGTGCCCAGGACCGCCATGATGGGCTTCTCGAACCCTGTTCCGCCCAGCACAAAAGTATACGACGCATCAGTCAGACTGTTGTTCACCAGCTCGACCACCGCCGTCCGCACTCCGGATGCCGAGGGATCAAATACGGCGGTCAGCACGGCTGTTTGTCCAGGCGGAACATTGGTCAGGCCAAACACATTGAAGTCACCCGCGTGATCTCCGCCGAGATTGATGCCCGTAATTTCCAACGGATAGCCGCCGTTGTTGGTGATACTGAAGCGATTGGTCAGCGCCGCTGCGGCCACATTCACCGGCCCGAATTCGGTGCCCAGGGCCGGAACCGGAAGACTCGACCCGTTGGCAATTACCCCGCCGTTGGTACCCAGCACCTCAATGCCCGCCACAATCCCCGTACCGCCAACGGAAAAGATGTGCGACGTCACACTGCTGTTGTTGACCAGTTCAATGGTGGCCCTGCGCTCGCCAACCGCCACCGGGTTGAAGCGGATCGTCAGGTTCGATGCCGCGCCGATACCCACGCCCGCCGGCCAGGCGTCCACCGCGAAATCTCCCGGATGAACGCCGCCAATCACAACGCGGTCAATCGTCAGCAAGGCATCTCCGGCATTGGTCACCGTGAGTGTGCGCGACTCGCTTCCGGCCACGACATCCACCCCGCCCAGATCGGTTCCCGCCGCATAATTGGGCGTCGGCGTGTTGTTTGTGACCACCGTTCCGTTGGTACCCAGCACCTGCAGTACCGGACGGTTCGCACCGGTGCCCTGTACGGCAAAGGTATACCGCGAGCTGCCGCTGTTGTTGACTATCACACACTGCGCATCACGCACTCCACCCGCCGTCGGCGTAAAGGCTATCACCAAATTCGAAACCATCCCCGCCCCGACGTACTGAGGCGGAGTCACCAGACTGAAATCGTTGGACGCCATCCCCTGGAAACCAAGGGAGGTCAGCTCGAGCAGACCATCCCCGTCATTGGTGACGCTGAAGGTATGCTCAATGCGTCCGCCCAACGTCGGCGCAGCGCCGAAATCGGTTCCGTTGGTGGTGGAAACCCCGACGCTGCCGTTGGTGACCGCGATACCGTTGGTACCCAACACGAGAATCTGCGGAACGAGGTCTACATTGATCGTCAGCGTGCTGACATTGTTGTTGGTGTTGGGATCGTAACTGCCGGTGGCATTGTCCACGCGCATGGTGTTTACAATCGTGCCCAGGTTGGTCACGACGGCCTCCAGATAGAGTACATCCGTCAGCCCCGCAGGGAGGG
>JAQVYB010000256.1 GCA_028708815.1 Kiritimatiellia bacterium
GGGAAGATGGCATGGAGGCCCATGCCGCTCCCGAATTAGTTTTTTTCCCAGCTCTGTGTTCTCCGCGCCCTCGAGTGACTGAAAGGAACGGGTGGTTGACTTCTTTTCTCCCACCTGCCAGTCCCTCATTTTCGACCTCTGCGAGAGACTCTCTTGAGTCGATATTTTTGTCACCACTGGATATCCTGTCTCGACGCAGAAGCCGGGAGCGCCCGCGTCTCTGCGGGCATCTTGCAGGTTAAAGAGGGAAGATGGCATGGAGGCCCATGCCGCTCCCGAATTAGTTTTTTGTTCCAGCTCTGTGCTCTCTGTGATCTCCAGTGACTGAAAGGAACGGGTGGTAAATACGAATTCATTTCCACCACCCGCTTCGCTGGAGGGCACGGAGGCCACGGAGGAAACAGAACGCCACCTTCCACCGTCCACCCCCTCTTTCTTCGTGGCTTTGTGGCTTCGTGTGAGAATCTCTCTTGCTTGGCATGGAGCCCGTGCCGCTTATGTATTTCCTTGCTCAAGCTCCGTGTTCTCTGTGATCTCCAGTGACTGAAAGGAACGGGTGGTTGCTTCATTTTTTGCTCGGACTGACAAGCCGCCAGCTCGTCGCGCAGGCGGTACTTCTTTCAAACCGATAGAGCCGCCGGCCCTTCTGCCGGGAAATCTGCCTCAACGGTGAGTGAGGTTTTTGCGGATGAGAGGCGAAAGAGCCGTTTTGCTGGAATTCCTTCTTGTCAACGAAGGGGGGTGGGTTATAAAAATGCGCTGCGGAGGAGTTGCGGATTTATGGAGCTGATAAAAACGGAAACAGGTTTTGATGTGAATTTCGATTGTCCGCAGTGCGGTCATAATCTGGAAGTGGATGCGCGTGGCATGGGCCTGAAGGTGCCCTGTCCGGAATGCGGGGAGCAGATCGAGATTCCTCGGATGGACGTTGGGGAAGGGAGCGGCGGGAAACGTATTCCGAACGAGTCGTTGAAGGACGTTTCTCCACCTCTGAAGCTCAGCAATATCTCTCCCGATGGAAGCAGAAAGCGCTGTGCATTCTGCCGGCAGTACATGTATGTGGATGCGGTGATTTGCCCGGCTTGCGGATATGATCAGATTAAACACAAAAAGCATCGCACGAGGATTCGGCGCGGCCCGCCCATTCAGATGCCCTGGGGCGTGTTGGTGTCGTGTCTGTTGCTGTTCGGGTTCATTTATGTGGTGTTTTATTCGGCAGCCAGACCGGACATTCCGCGCACCAGAAAGCTGCTGAAAACCTTCTGCGAAAAGCTGCGTCCGGCGGAGATGCCCTCGGAAGGGAACAGCCATCCATGAAAAGTATACGCATCACGGTATTCCTTATTCTGGTGTTGATTGGATTGATTGTCTGGATTGAACGGGCGGATTGTTTTTCATTTCTGGATGATGAGAGTTTGGTGATACCGCCGAGTGCATCTGTGAATCAGGAGGGGGCTTGAGCAGGTCTGCAAACCATACGGTCGAGATCCTGGCGTTACTGATTCTGTTGGCAATCGGCTTTTTCTGGTATTTCGGAAGAGCCTATGCGCTGGAACAGCGGAGCATCAACGAATGGGTGGAATGTGACGTGTGCGCCGGCACCGGGATGATGAAATGCCCGGCTTGCGGAGGATTCGGCAGTGTCGAAGAGATGGTGGTTTGCCCGCTGTGCGAGGGTACCGGAAAGCATCAATGGAAAATCACACGAGGTCCGAAAGCACCCTGTCCGAAATGTTTGGGTACGGGCAAGGTGATGGGACGAAAAACCTGTGAACGTTGCGGCGGAAGCGGGGTCGTGCCGTGTGTTCGCTGCGGTGGAACCGGCCTGATTGAATCAGCCACGCAGAAAACCCAGGGTGTGTTCATGTGCCCTTCATTCTGGGAACGCGGGTTGGCGTTCGTCGGGCTGTCTATCCCATCCAATCCCTGTCCACAGCGTCTGCATAACGGCACCTATCCGGTGGTCCATCGTTTTCTGGCTGTTCGTTCGGGGGGCAAGGATGTTCGGGTTCTGCAATGGGGTCGTTTTATTTGCGATCAGGATCAATGGAAAATGACGGCGGAAATTGAATTTGAAAAGCAGAACAGTAATACCGTTCGGAAGTGCGTTGAATTCATTGTTAAGGATCGTTTCTTGCTTCAGGGGCATCTGGTGGAGCCGGGTTCGAACGGAGCAGGGTGTTCGGGGGGGAAGAGCTGTAGCATGGTCGGTGGTTCGGCGCGTGCTCCCTGAAGGGGGGGGGGGGGGGGTGTTCTTTTTGCCGTCTGTCCGGGGGCGGTTATCTTCCGCCGCCTTCCTGCTTGACCCGCCCGGAAGCACAACGGATAATGGCACTGCATTTGGTGCGTTCCTATCCCATTTGGAGTCCGGTCAACATGAGCGAGAATCTGATTCGGAATTTAGAGTCCGGCGAGCCGGTGGTTTACAAGAGCTACGGGGCGGAGAGTGAGTTTAAGCACGAGGTGATCTCGAGCTTGCAGGACATTCTTCGTCATGTGGGGAAGCCCCGTATTTTTGATCACGTTTCATATTGTTTGCAGGAGTTGATCGATAATGCGGTGAAGGCCAATCTGAAGCGTATTTATTTTCAGGAGCAGGAGCTTCGGATTGATCAGGCGCGCGAGTATGAGCATGGGATGCGTCTGTTCAAGGATTCGCTGCTGAATCACCGGGAGCATTATCTGGAGCAACTGGAGCCTCATGGATTATGGGTGACGGTGGGTTATCGGTATCGGAAGGAGATGCTGGAGATTTGCGTAGAGAACAACACGCCGATTCTGGATGCGGAATTGAAGAAGATTCACGACCGGATTGACAGGGCGCGTATCTACGAAACGCTGCCGGAGATTTTTGAGGACATCACGGACGATTCGGAAAGCGCGGGGCTGGGCATTGTGATGTTGTGCATGATTCTACGTCGTCTTGGTGTTCCGGATAAGTATTTCCGTATTGCGTGCCGGAGTGGTGTTAACTCGGTGGATATGACCATTCCGTTTTCCTGTATCTCGGATGAGGATTCGGAAACGATCAGTGATTCCCTGATTCATGAACTCAATACGATTCCACAGTTTCCGGAGAGTATTGTCCGGTTGAAGGGCATGCTTTCGGACAGCCAGTTCAAGCAGGAGGAG
>JAQVYB010000111.1:0-3917 GCA_028708815.1 Kiritimatiellia bacterium
GCACATGCCCAGAATCACGCCGGTGAAGGCCATGATGGGATATTCAAAGAGGCCGGCGATGAACCAGGCGCGTTTGGCTTCTTTGGCGCCTTTGCAGGCGAACATGCGCTGATAGAGGGTCATGCCACGAGCCAGATGGGAATGATGGTGACCATCCAGTTGATGAAGGTGATGGGCGCGATGTTGCGGATGGAGAAGAATTCGGGGGGGAGGGCGGCGTGGAGTCCGGCCCAACCGCCGATTTCACGGAGGGCCAGGGGCAGGGCGAAGCCGAGGAGGCCCAGGAGGAGAATGATCCACTGAATGCAGTCGGTATAGATGACGGCTTTGATCCCGCCGAGGACGGTATAGGCGATGATGATGCCTCCCATGAGGTAGAGGGAGAAGGTCATGGGGCTCCATCCGAAGGGGGCCTGTGTGATGGCGGTATCGGCGGCGAGTCGTGCTCCGGCGAGCATTTGGCCGCCGGTGAAGAGGAGGTAGCCGATGCCCGAGATGAGTGCGGCGATCAGGGCGACGCGCCCGTTGTAGCGGAAACGCAGGAAGTCGGGATAGGTCAGCATGGCGTTGGATTCGCGGATGGCCTTGAGGCGGGGGATGATGAAGAGGGCGGAGAGCCAGGCCCCGACCAGTCCGGTGAAGAGAAGCCAGGTTCCGGCGAGTCCCATCAGAAAACCTACACCCCCCAAACCGATGGAAAAGCCGCCGCCGACATCCGTGGCGACCACAGAGAGGCCTACGGCCAGCGGTGGGACGTTGCGCCCGCCCACGTAGTAATCCTCTTCACTGCGGTTTCTTTTGAAGTGATACCAGCCGACCCCGAGGATGCCGAGCATGTAGATGCCGAAAATGAGGTAGTCCAGCCAATTCACGATCGGGCTCCTTTCTTTTCGGCTTTGGCTTTTCGTCGGTTGTGGCGTTCGTTGTGAGCGGGCACGAGGGCGATGGTTTTGTCGTGATCAGCGAGGAGTTTTTCAATGCCGATGGCGCGATATTCTTCGGCGCCGTCGAGTTTGAGGGCGAGGTGGCAGTCGGCGCAGTTTCGGTCGCAGAAGCTCTGTTCATAGGAATCCGGCTCATGGTAGGTGGTGATCACCCCTTCGTAGTTGCGGAGCACGACTTTGTTGGTGTTCCAGGAGATGAGGTAATTCGGCATGACGGGTATTTTCCCGCCGCCGCCGGGCGCATCAATGACGTAGGTCGGCACGGCAAAGCCGCTGGTGTGGCCGATCAGGCTTTCCAGGATTTCGATGCCTTTGCCGACGGGCGTGCGGAAGTGTTCGAGCCCTTCGGAGAGGTCGCATTGGTAGAGGTAGTAGGGGCGCACCCGGTTCTGAACCAGGCGGTGGACCAGGCGGCGCATGATGCGCGGGCAATCGTTCACGCCGGCGAGCAGGACGGTCTGATTGCCGAGGGGAATGCCCGCGTCTGCGAGGCGTGCGAGGGCCGCGCGTGAGGAATCCGTGATTTCGCGGGGATGATTGAAGTGGGTGTTTACCCAGACGGGTTGATACTTGCGCAGCATGGTGGTCAGTTTCTCGGTGATGCGGTATGGGAGGACCACGGGGGTGCGTGTGCCGATGCGGATGACTTCGACATGGGGAATGGCGCTCAGTTGTTTGAGAATCCATTCGAGGTAGGTGTTGGAGAGCATGAAGGGGTCGCCTCCGGAGAGAAGAACATCGCGCACGACGGGCGTTCGGCGGATGTAGTCAATGGCTTTGGAGATGGCTTCCCGTTTGGGGATGGAATCCTTGTCGCCCACCTTGCGTTTGCGGGTGCAGTGTCGGCAATACATGGCGCATACGTTGCTGACGTGCATGAGGACGCGGTCGGGGTAGCGGTGGGTGAGGCCGGGGACGGGGCTGTCGGTATCTTCGGCCAGGGGATCGGCCATGTCGGTCCGGCAAACCCGTAGTTCGTCGGGAGAGGGGAAGCACTGGCGGTAGATGGGGTCGTTGCGAAAATCTTCGGGGTCGATGAGGGATAGATAATAGGGGGAAACGGAAAGCGGAAAACGGCGGAGTGTTTCGTCGAGCTGTTGGCGTTCTTCGGGGGGGTGTTTGATGCCGAGGACTGTTTCGAAGGTGTCGATGTCGCGTACGGTGTGGCGCACCTGCCATTTCCAGTCCTTCCATTTGTTGTGTGATCCGGAGGACCCGAAGCGGTGAAAGAGGGTTTTTTGTCGTTTACTGATTGTCATATTTGTTTCCTTTCGTTGGTGATCGGCCCGCAGGAGGGTGAATGGAAGTGCCGGCGCCTTATGGAGGGGCGGGTCCGTTTTATGAGACGGTTCTTCCGTATCGGTATGGTTGCGGGGTTTGCATGCTTTTCAAGGTAACGTACTGAGCCCTCAGATCAACCGTAAACCCGGAAAGAATCCCCGAAAAACACGCGTTAACTTGCGTAAAACATTTTGGCGGAGATGGTTGAGGCGGGAATGGCCGCCAGTAAAAAGGCGGCGCAAATCCAGCCGGTTGGGCCGCACAGGGCGCATAAGGCGGCCTGAATCAGTAGTAGATTCCGGATATAAGCGCCAATGAGGCGCGGGGTGCGGGCGGGCTGCATGACTGATCCAAGGCGGTGGCTGATCCACAAGGCCCAGAGGCAGGAAAGGGCGGCCAGCCCGCCGAATATCGGGGTGGGAGGATGGGCGAGCGCGAGAGTGGCCCAGCCGGCAGGGAGAAGAGCGGCGGGCGCCCAGCGTTTTCCGCGTGAGGATTCTTCGTGCATTTCGCGCGAGGCCAGCAGGGAGACGGCGGTAATATAGAGCGTAAGTATCAGGGTCGCGATCCAGAGAGGTAGGGCGACCGGCGTGGCCACGGCGGTCGCTCCAAGGAGAAGGCTTGTACCTCGGCAGGCCCCCATGGCAAGCGGGCCGATGATCGGTATGTGTTTCAGGGTGAAGTTGTAGGCAAAGATGAGGGCGGTTAGGAGGAGGGCGCAAAGGAGCGCGTCGGTCCCCGCCTGGTGAGCGCTGAAGAGTCCGGCAGCCGTGAGGATGAGACAGGCGGCCCAGGCCGTCCGAGGGCGTATGCGGTGGGAGGGAAGAGGGCGTTTTGGGCGCTCGCGGGCGTCCACCCGCAGGTCGGCCAGATCATTGCCGATCAGGCCGGCCATGTAGAGCAGCAGAGCGGAGAGAACCGGCCAGGCGGCGTGGAGTGAGTGCGGGGTTGTTCCTTGGAGTGTATGTGCCAGCAGCAGGCCCGCCAGGGGGTCGCCCGGCACCGTAAACAGGTTGGGCGGGCGGAGCAGTTGCATCCAGGCATGGAGGCTTTTTCCTAACGAAAGGGTGCGCGCCGTTGTCATGAGACTACACTCCGTTTCATGAGCAGCAGAGCTGCCAGGGGCAGCAGAATCGCCCCCGCAAACGACCAGAAGAAAGCGCCTGAATCGGCCGAGAATGCGCCGACGAGGGCATACACCAGCGAGATGCCGAGATTGGAAAGGGTGGAAAGGAGGAGAAAGCGTGCAAAGGGCATGCGACCCATGCCCGCCACGATCACGGCTGCTTCGGCCAGAACCGGTACAGGGCGCGTGATCACGACCAGCCAGTCGCCCGTGCGCTGATAGAGGTGCTCCAGCCGTACCAAATCAGTTTCCGAGAGCATCCGATTGCGCAAGGCGGTGCGTCCGAAACGCCCGAGAGCATAACCGAGGGTGCAACTGATGGACATGCCGAGCAGAGACGTCAGCGTGCCGAGTGGGCCACCCAGGAGCAGTCCGCAGGCGGTGCTGATCAGGCTCGACGGAGTGGGCAGTACCACATCGCCGGCGAGGAGACCGCCGAGAACCGCGGCGGAGAGCAGGCGGTGTTCGCGGGCCGTTTCGATAAAGCGGACGGTCCATTCTTCAATCCATGTGCCGAACAGGACAAACGGGATGAGGATCAGCGCCAGAATCAGCGTCGCGAGCAG
>JAQVYB010000111.1:3927-12994 GCA_028708815.1 Kiritimatiellia bacterium
CGCGAGCAGGCACCACCTTGCTGTTTCGTTGTGGATCATGTTCTTTATTTAACAACTTGCGCGAGCAGGATGTTGAACGCAAACACCGCGATGGTGATGATTACGCCGAAGGGTTTCACGGGTTTATGCAGGACCAGGGTTTCAACGGCCCCATCCCACATCGTGGTTTTTCGGTTTTTCAGGTCAAAATACGCCTTCAGCATGGTGATGATGCTCAGGGGATAAACCATCGCGGCGTAGCCGAAAAAGAAGAGGCGGATGGAGCGTTTCATGGCTCGCGTTCTGTCTGGAAAGGTCATTTCCGGTGTTCGCACATCCGCGCCCAGCAGCCATTTCCCCGGCGTGGTTCCATAGGTGGAGAGCAAATAAGCCTCTGCTCCTATCCAAAACGGAACAAAAAACCAGATGGAGAGTAGGGATACGGCCAGGGACGGGACGTGAATATTCGCCGGGCCCAACGCGAACCAAGTGTACTGCACCACCAAGGCGGGCAGAAAAACCATCAGATGCATATCCGTGCCGCGCGCCCAGTAGCGAATCCAGGGGCGAACCGTGTAACTCTTTCGCATTTCGTCATACGCACTAATCGTCAATGCACACCTCCCACGATTGTATTGTTGAGGTTTCAATGCCACAAGATAGGGCTGTCCCAGGGCTTGTAACTGTCTTTTACTGCCTGCACGTCGGTGCAGCCGCACTGGGTCGCAAACTCATCAAACTGATCATTCATGATATGGATGAATACCATGCAGTCATCTGAAAGATAATATACCAAATCCCAGTCATTGTTATTTCTCCGATACAACGCAGGTGGTGGTACCAGTTCGCGTACCCATGAAAAGGGTCTGGAGAGCATGTCCTGACGACGAAGTCTTGAGGCGTAAACAAACACATATACAAGAAGCGGGTTTTCCAGGGGAGGGGTGTCGGAGGAAAGATATTCGGAAAGCAGCAGATCAAACTCCGCCGTCGACAACTCATTGCTGTTGAGGTGCTGTGTTATTTTTTGAAGGTCGATCATGATCGCTCTTCTCAAATCGCCGCGGGCGATTTCACCTGAAGCGGGTCCGCCCGCTTCAGTAGGACTTCGCGAAGATCACGCGTTGTTTGCTGGGTTTTCCGGTGAAAATGCAGGTGCCGGGCTCTTTCAGCCCATCCAGCGGGATGCAGCGTATGGTGACGTTCAGGTCGTTCTTGATCTGTTCTTCCACCTCGGCATCGCCGCACCAGTGCGCATAGGCAAAGCCGCCATGCACTTCGGGCTTCTCGGTATTCTTCGGAGTGAACCAGGCATAGAATTCATCCTTGCTGTCGATGATTTTCGAATTATCCTCGCGACATTTCAGCGCACGATCAAAGAGGGCCTGCTGAATTTCCTGGAGTTGGGCGGCAATGGTGGCCACGAACTGTTCACGCGGCTGGGTGGTGCGGTCTTTGGCGTCGAGGGTACGCTTGCCCACGAATACGGCGTCCTGTTGCATGTCGCGCGGACCGATTTCCACGCGGATGGGTACGCCTTTCTTAACCCACGACCACATCTTTTCGCCGCCGCGCCCTTCGCGGGTATCCACTTCCACGCGGACCGGTACGCCATCGTAACTTTGCGCGCGCAGTTCATTGGCGACGCGGTGACAGTAATCCAGCACGGCCTGCCCATCGCCGTCTTTGTGAATGACGGGGAGGATGACGATCTGAGCGGGTGCAAGGCGCGGGGGCAGGACCAGGCCGTTGTCGTCGCTGTGCGTCATGATAAGCCCACCGATCAGACGGGTCGAAACGCCCCATGAGGTGGTCCAGGCCAGTGTGAGTTCGCCCTGTTCGTTTTGGAATTTGATGTCGGAGGCCTTGGCGAATTTCTGGCCGAGGAAATGGGAGGTGCCTGCCTGGAGGGCCTTGCAGTCCTGCATCATGGCTTCAATGCTGAAGGTGTTTTCGGCTCCGGGGAAGCGTTCGCCGGGGGTCTTTTCGCCTTTGACGACGGGCATGGCCATATAGTCTTCGGCGAAGCGCGCGTACACTTCGAGCATGCGCATGGTTTCTTCGGTGGCGTCCTGGGCGGTGGCGTGGACGGTGTGTCCTTCCTGCCAGAGAAATTCCGTGGTGCGCAGGAAGAGGCGCGTACGCATTTCCCAGCGAACGACATTGGCCCATTGGTTAATCAGCAGCGGCAGATCGCGGTAGGACTGCACCCACTTGGCGAACATGGCGCCGATGATGGTTTCCGAGGTGGGGCGTACAACCAGCGGCTCTTCGAGTGGCGAGGCGGGATGCAGCACCCCTTTTTCGTCGGCTTCGAGCCGGTGATGCGTGACGACGGCGCATTCCTTGGCAAAGCCTTCCACGTGTTCGGCTTCTTTTTGGAGAAAGCTCATCGGGATGAACAGCGGGAAATACGCGTTTTTGTGTCCGGTGGCTTTGAACATGCCGTCGAGTACGCGCTGAATATGCTCCCAGAGGGCGTAGCCCCAGGGCTTGATGACCATGCAGCCGCGCACCGGAGAGGCCTCGGCCAGGTCCGCTTCTTTGATGACCTGCTGATACCACTCCGGATAGTCCTGCACACGCGTGGGGATGATCGCCGTTTTTTCCTGCTTGGCCATGAGAAACTCCTCGTTTCGGGTTGGTTGAAAACAATGTCGCACAAGATAAATGAACGGTTTCCGATTGCAAGCCTTCTTCTGTGAGCACCCGAAATCCGGCCTTCAGGCTCCCCTTCACCGGTCAGTCCAGGTCGGAAGAGTTGGCCGCCCATGTGTTTCTGTTATTCGTTGATTTAAGAAAGGTGCATCCGGAAGCTTCGTGCGCTGGCCCTGTAGGTTCAGGATTTCTTATTCTGTGTCAATAGCGTACGTTATGGCCAGGTTCTCGCCGTTCCATTGGTCTTTCCCCCCGGCATGACCTTCCACTGTAATTGCGGTATGATCAAAGGGCACCTTGATTTTGGTCCACTCGCTTCCCGTTATAAGCGTTCTCTGTATTTCGGACCCTGATGACTTAATGACTACTTCACAATCGTTGTTTCCCCTCAACCAACATGTCAGATCTCCTTTGCCTGGAAGTGTGATGTGGGAGAAGTCAACGATGCAGGGGCTCAATTGTGAAATGGGGTGGATGTGCAGGACATTCTCTTTCCCCTTCCATTCGGGATCAAAACGACCGGCTTCTATAAACACATCACTTACTTCTGATTCTTTTCGCAAAGCACTAACCGTGAGAGGCGTCTTCCGATGTCTTGTTATCACGGTGATGTGCTCTTCCGCTGAAGGGCGTGCCCCGTTATATGTCATTGCATCAAGAGCCTGAATTTCCTTTCTGACGGCATCAACAGCTTTCTGCTTGTTTTGTCGCTCGTATGACGCACCGATAACGCTTAGTCGCTTTCTATATATTGTTTTCGCTTGTTCTATCTGTTTGCAAAACACTTCCCGTGCCCGCGCAAGCTCATTCGGTTCGGATAGACTCTGTGCAGATGCTGTATGCAATACGGACAATATGGTAACTGCAATTATCGCTGTGGTGTGGTTGATTTTCATGTTAATCCTTTCACTATGGTTTTGATCTTTATTGAACGCTCACGTTGAGGGTTTTGGCGCGCTAATGACAAGCACCCTCCTGTGTGTTGTTCTGCGATTCTTGTTGTTTGATGGTCTGTTGTCGTCGGTTCCCGTACATGATGCCCAAAGGGAGTAGAATACTGTATGGAATCCACGCGAAGTACCGGTATGGATTGGGTAGGCCGACAAGCAACCCGAGAAAAATTAAAACTGCAATCCAGCACACGACTGCCGACTTGATCATGAAGGAACGCTCAAGCGGTCCGTTGGTGTTCTTGACACTGAAATACGTCCCGATAATCCCGCCGGCGAGACCAAGAACGCCGCCGGCAATTCCGCCGATCCATCCCCACTCCACTCCTGAGTTCATTTCGCCATCCTTTCTGCAGAACATCGAAATCAGGGGATTCCGGTTCATTTACCCACGACTTCGATTGTTTGTTGATGTTGATTTCTCTGCAAGTCGTACTGTTCAAACGTACCTTCGCGCTGTTGCTTTAGAACTCTGTTCTTCTCTGTGTTCCATTGGTACGCGATCTTGGATGTATATTGTCATAATGTGTGCCGACTGGAAGCACATACTCTTTTCAAAATCGAACAATCCGCGAGGATGCGGCTGAAGGAGCGCCCGAAGGGCATGGGCTTTCCAGCGAAAGGCAGGGAGCGGAGCGACAGGCAACTCTGGAGCAAAACCGCGAGGCGACAACATTTGCCGCCCGTACTAATCCGCCTATTCACGCCTGATACAAGCGCAAGCTAAGTCAGAGCGGTATTACAGCAAAAGCCAAAAGCCCCTTCCCTGCAAAATTTCCAAAGCGGCTTGACACGTGATGACTGGGTAGGACTTTGATGTGAAATGGACGATTGGATAAGCTGACGGGTACAAAAGTTTTTTTGGGCCCGCACTCGTGGGATAGGGATGCGCCATAATGAGTGGCCCTTTGGATTCCAGCTTTATCTCAGGAACTTAGACACAAAGGGAGAGGTCTCGCCGCGTCTCAGGAAATGCCCGGACGGCCCTTCCCCCAGGAACTCGGAGAACCAGCATTCGTGTTCTATCTCCTCATTGAGGATGGCGAGGCACAGGTCGTAGGTCCGATGATCCTTGCCGGCGGTCAAGTTGCAGATATGGGTGTATCCCTTTACTGCACACCGTTCCGCATTCACAAGCACAGTCAGGATGCCTTGAACGTCCGTCGGATCCTTTGGAAGGTTTGCGGGGGGGCAGGCAGACATGTCATGGAACACCTTCATGTCCTGCGGCAATTTGCCGTCGAGTTCATAGATGCGGGGAACTAGTGCTTCAAAGTGATTTCGGTCTTCGATGCGCGCTGTCTCCGCAATTTCTTTGACTCCTTCGCCCTGCAAGCCAATCAGGTTGACCCGCAGGATTGTATAGTAGTAGAAGGTCGTCAGCTCTGCCGCCGCGTTCTTGACCAGCAGTTCTACCAGTTCATCTACGTTGATTCCCGTATTCTCCACCATCTGTCGTGTTACCTTAGCCATGATATCACTCCCTTCACTTGGTTTACATCGTGCACACTTTCACTCCCTCGGTTTCGCGCCATACATCACCTGCTTCCTGCGCGCCTGTCTGATGAACAATGTACACGATAAACACACCATTCCTATGGGGTATAACCCTACCAAGGGTCTTCTGTCGTCAGTAGGAGAATAACCGATCCGACTCTTGTCCGAACACGCAAGGTCTGGCGTGGCCTGGTTCCAAAATACTTGCCAATGCCACGCTTCTCGGGCACGTAGCGTGCGGAGCAGCGATGGTTCGAATTTGCTGGATTTATGAGTCGTTATGAAGCTTTGTGGGGGTGTTGTTCGTCAGTGATTGGTTTGCACTGTATTATTCGGAATATACTATTCAATCCACTCCGATTCTTCATAAATAGTCCATACGGCATTGGATTTTATGCACATGAACGTTTCTCCAGAGCCATAATTTTGGCGAGGGTCAATGGTTGTCATCACGTCAACCATGAAATCGTCTGAAAACGGGTTGCCCACACGTACGCTGTATCCTGTGTGTATACCTATGACCACGGGAACGCGTATGTCGGTTGGATGCTCAGCTCTTGTAATCGATTCAATAACATTCGTTGAACGTGTCCGCACCAATGCAATCAACGAGTCCACGTCATGTTTTGAAATTGCCGCACAAACATGAAAATCATAACGTATAAAGCGAAATGTGCCTCGTTGTAGTTGAAATAATGGAGAAATATCAGCTTCAACAAGAGTCTCGAAATCTGGATTATCAGAACCAATCATACCGCTATTGCTCACAAATTTCCATTTCTCTGATTCACGTTTGAAAAACCAATAAACAGTTCTGGTTTTCAAGTCAGGGCGATCGGGGATGCTGATATCGTTTTCGAACAGGATCACCCTTGCGTATTCCCCATCTGAATCGACTCGCGCAACAGGCAAGCTTAACTCTTTTCGAAACCATTTAAGCTTTTGTATATCAACCAGGTTCTCCGCACAAAATTCCTTGCCTTCCCTTTGCAATTCTCTTGTTATTTGCACAACTGCGTCTGTCGTGGTGCTTGAAAGAAAGGCCTCTATGTCGTGGTTCTGGCATGCGTAAACATAGTTAGACATAACCTGTTTCAATTCTGAGATTAGAGGGTCATTCCGCTCCGCCCCAAAGGAGGAAAACATCAGTTGCAACCATAAATATGTGGTACATAAAAGCCGGCGGATCATGGTATAATCTTCTTCTTATGATTGAATTCGAACACGTAGCGTTTTATCCAGAGTGACGCCGTCCATTGCGTTGATTTTGCGAGGGGTGTTGCCGGCGGCATTCCGGATAAAATGTGGTTGAACGCAGCCGCGGCAAGTCCCTGTGTCCATGGGTTTTATACGGCTCTTTTTCGGCGGTGGCAAGGGGCTTGTGGCGTCGATGGACCACTATTCTGATGGCGGCAATGGCGAAGGAGGCGGGATGGGCGTATGAAAAGGTCGTCTGAGTGGACTGCGGGATGCGTGTTTTTGATGGCGGGGCAGACCGCTGCGCAGCGGCTGGGGTCTTTCGCGATGGGCATTTTCCAATCATTGGAACTTTTGGAGTCCCTTTTTCCAATCATTGGAAAAACCGGAACCACCCCTGATGGGGTGAAGGCATTTAGCCCGGGGTCGGCAGACCCCGGGATGCCCGTTGTCATTAAGCCCACGCACCCCGGATGGGGTGCAGGAATATCCGGGATGCATGATTCTTCGCGCAACAGGACTTCCACAAATTCGCGCACGATGCATCTCCATTCCCGCGCGGCCCGGCCTATACGCATGCAATAGAAGGCCCCGAATCAGGCCGTGTACTGATGCATAGAAACGCCCGTTATGCCCACTATGCCCCTAAAACATTAAAATATAGGACTGGCCCCTATTCTCGATTTCCACAGGAGTACGGCCACCGCTACGAGGTAGCCTCTTTGCCCATCCGGTCGCCATCCCGATTCATTCACGCCTGAAAAGGCCTTTCAACAGGACAACCGAAACCGTCCGGCAATCTCTCGTTGGCAAAAGATCGGAATATTCCCTCGAAAAACAGACAGGAGTCACCCGACCTCCGACCTCGAGGATGCATTGAGAAAAACAATATCCCCCCCCTGCAAATCATCTGGCCCAAGTCGCTTCGGGCGGGGTAGAACTCAAAAACCGAGCGAGCGAAGACAACTCGAAATGTCAAATATCAAGGGCTGACCCTGATCCCCTGATATCCTTCAAGCCGTTGCAAGTTGATAGGAGAATTCGTTTACATCAGTTTGAATTTTAGCATGTTCGACAGTCATGCTGACGACGTGCCCGTCTTTATCCACTTCAACCAAGACATCTTCGTTAAGGTCGTAGGTTTCGGTGATGTCATTCTTGCTGAATGTCAGCAACAACGTATCTGTATCTGAGAAGTATTTTGCCTGCATAATATTTACTCCTTAAATCTTCTATCAAAAAAAGCGTTATGGACCGTGACTCCGTCTTCGAGTAGAACCACCCGCAAGAATTTATTGTCTGCGTCTTGAATCTTTTTCCACCGCCGAACGTTAGTGCTCTCCGGCGCGAGCCCTCCCGGGGCTCGCGTACGCGAGCAGCGCATTGTTAGGCATGTTTTTCAGCCAATGCCCCACGAACATATTTGTGAAGCACGCTTGAAATTAGTGTCTGATACGGCAAGCCTTCTTCTAACGCTTTTGTTTGAAGGCCAATCAGGTCGCGCTCGGAAAGACGAATATTAATTCGTTTGTTTTTCTGCATCGTTGCTCGAGCATATTGTCTTAACTTCGCCAATTCCGCTTTTTTGTCTTTAATCGGTGTAAATTCATCCCGATCAAAAGAATCTAAAATCTCCTTTTCGTATGAATCAAGAAGGATTTCTTTCATTGGTGTCTCCTAAATACTTTTTCGTTGCTTTCCGACTAGGGATAATTGTTTTCAATTCAATGCTGTTTTCGTGTTGTTCATAGGGAACAAGATATGCATATCGGTCGATTTCAAATATTGCGATTTTTTGTCCTCGATATTTAATCTGATTGGGATGATCGATAACCTCAAGGAATTTGCCCTGTTCCATCAAAATGACAATCTGCTCAAAACACACGTCTCGTTCGCATTTAAGCAATTCGTTTTTTGATTCATTCCATATGAATGTGTTCATGAGCGTCAAAAGTATACAAGTGTGTGCCGTATGTCAACACGTTGTATTGCTTATGTCTGTCTTTATGCCTAACGTCACCGTTCACCAGACGCTTGCAGACGCGTCCGCGCGGCTGTAAGCGGTATGGTGCGACGGATTGTTGGCCATCTTTCACTCTCTGCTTGCTTCGGTGTCTTCTATTCTTCGGGCAAATCCCGAATCCACTTCTGAATTCTGCCCCGGTCCATGCCGAAGTTCCGCCCTGCCATCCGGTTGAACAGCTCTCCGTACTCCGGGTTGTGTCTGGAGCTGATCTCGTCATCCCACAAAGACATCATGAGTGCCGCGCTTTTCCTATTCTTGTGATTGCTCAGTGCAGTAGCAGCCCACATGGGGAAGTAGTTGTCAGGATTGCCATTCCGAATGTCCTGGATAAGCGGGTACACAGTTTCGAACGGAAGATAGCAGATGGCACGACGTGCCTTGTGGGACCGGGATGAATGCAGCGGCTCGAAACGAATGTACTTCTCGTATTGCTCCTGCTGTGAGTCATCACCGAGGCACCAGAGCGTGAGTCCAATAAGGAAGCTGTCGTCGTCTGTTCCGCCCTGGATCTTGGAAAGAGTCTCCCTGGCCTCGTCCCGTCGATCCGTGATCTTCATGAGTGCCGGAACTGCGTACCGCCTGAAACCTGGGTATGCGGCAAGCTGAATGAGTATCTTTGCTCCCCGCTCGCCAAAATAGGGAAGTATGTCTGCCATAATCTCCGGATGCATATCACGCGCCTTTGGTGGCCTGATGCCTGTCCGTTGTGTGTACCAGTACTTCGCCTGTGTCTGCGCTATGGCCGCATAATCGGTATCCG
>JAQVYB010000112.1:0-7597 GCA_028708815.1 Kiritimatiellia bacterium
TGCTTCTCCCGGATTTCCTTGGTCAAGCTCTGTGCCCTCCGTGTTCTCCAGTGACTGAAAGGAACGGGTGGTCAATACGAATTCATTTCCACCACTCTCTTCGCTGGAGGCCACGGAGTGCACGGAGGAAACAGCCCCCCACCTTCCAGTCCCTTTTTTTCGACCTCTTCGAGAGACTCTCTCTTGCGTTCTATGCGTTCTTTCGCGGCTATTCCTGGCATGGAGGCCCATGCTTCTCCCGGATTTCCTTGGTCAAGCTCTGTGCCCTCCGTGTTCTCCAGTGACTGTAAGGAACGGGTGGTCAATACGAATTCATTTCCACCACTCGCTTCGCTGGAGGGCACGAAGGTGGATGGGGAGAGGATGGGGAAGACCCTTGGGGATTGTGCGATGCCCATAAACGCCGATACGTGCGTGCAAAAGGTGTTGCGTGCGTTTGACTTCTCTTCGGGGGTGATCTATATATAAACAACGCGGGAGGCCCCGCGTAAAATGCGGTTTTTATTGTGGAGGTGCATGATGCGCAAGGTATTCAAAAAGTCGGGGTTTACACTCGTAGAGTTGCTCGTGGTCATGGGTATTATCGGCATTCTCATGGCATTGCTTTTTCCCGCCATCGGCGCCGCACGTAAAGCCGCCCTGAAGGCCCAGGCCCAAACCGAAGTCCGCGCCATCGCCACCGCCATCGAAGCCTATTTTAATGAGTATGGGAAGCTGCCTATTCCGGATGATTATCAGGGAAAGTCAGGTGGAACCGGTGGTGCTTCTCCCTGTCAGCGTGGTACGTATTGGACGGTGAATGTGGGAACAAATGCCAGCATGCAGATCATCAAAATTCTCACAGCCAGCGATACGAAAGCCAATGGCGCAAACGACTTGGATACAGCATTGTATGATCGCGTGATGAATCCTCGGAAGATTGTATTCCTGGAGGCGCAAAATTCAGAGGATCCGGCCGAAGCCGTGGCCGGTATTTTTCTGGACCCGTGGGGGTATCAATACATGATCGCCATGGATTCGGATTACAACGGCAAAATGGAGTTTTTCAACAATCAGCAGGAGATCCTGACTAAAAATGTAGTGGTTTATTCGTTTGGCCCTACAGGAGTACTTCCTGCCGATGCGGCTGCTATCGTTCTGCCGGGCGATGATGCCCCGGATGTGGTTGCTTCTTCCTTCGAGTAATCCATGAGCAATAGAAAACAATCCGGGTTTACGCTGATTGAATTGCTGGGGGTGCTGACGGTAATGGCCATTTTAATGGCTATTACGATTCCATCCTTCAGAGGGGTGGGAAAATCTTTTCGACTTAATTCCGGGGTCTCCGCCGTGGCTGCGTCGCTTTCATTAGCCAGGCAGTACGCGGTGTTGAATAATGCCACGGTTGCCTTTATTGTTTTGGAGCCGGATGCCAACGGTTTTAACGTAACATCCAATGGCGTGAATGACTGCCTCAAGGGATATGCGGTTTATGATGTTACGAGCAATCGCTATCTTTCCGCATGGACCCAATTGCCTAAGGGCGTCGTGTTCGATTATTATGCTGTGAATGCGATATCCAAAAGCGGGTTAAGTGTCGGAATTGATAATTTTCTTCTCGGAACCACAAAAAATATACGCTATCCGACAACGAATTCCGCCGTGACTTTAAAGTTCCCGTATATCGAATTTACCAGTGATGGAAAGGCCAATGGCACCTTGGCGATTTTTTTAACGGAAGGGGATGCGTTTTGGCCCGCGGACGGGAAGATACATAATATGAATACATCGCCCGATTTTAGTGAATACATGCTGCAACCCAATGGGCAGACCAATGTCATTATCGTACACCAGCATACCGGGAGGTTGGAAATTGTCCGAGATGAATAAAGAACGCGGATTTACGCTGATTGAAGTGGCGTTGTCCATCTTGGTGGTAGCCATAGGACTGTTGTCGTTGTTCAGTCTGGTTACGGAATCGCTTTCTTCCGGCACGTCTTCCAAGCAGGAGAGTGAAATCGCGCTGATGGGCAATGCGATTATGAATGATGCCGTGGTGTTTATTTCGACGGACTGGGCAAACAGGAGCAACTACAAGTATTACGATCCCAATGGCAACTTTACCATTGATATTCAATCCAACACCAACGACATGACCAACATCATTGATCCGGTTAAAAATACGGTCACGGCACGCATCAATCTTGCGCTTCTTCCTGTGGGTGATCCACCAACACCCGAAATCCTTATGGCAGATGCGTGTATTCTGCAGGCCATTGTTTTTCCTGGCGAATTCGGGGATACTCGGAGGTATGTATTTTCCACCTTTTTGACGGATTACGGTGCAAAATGAGCAAGCGGGCATTTACTTTGGTTGAACTATTGGCTTCTATGGCCGTCCTGGCCATTATTGTGTTGATGTTGGGGCGGGTTTTCACTATCTCGACCGGGGCTTGGAGGCGTGGCAAGGAACAGGTGGATGCCTATGTGCAGGGGCGGACAGCCGTGTTGGCCATTGCGAAGATCTGTGAAACGGCCATGGTGGATGAGTATTTTCCACTTTGGGTGGATTACGACAATTTTCCGGCAACCGGGACGGGCGCAGCGGCTTTTTTGGATCAAGCCAACTCAGCCTTGTTCATGCTGTCCTTTACTTCCAGAGCTGCCAATGCACAAAAACAGTGGACAGAGACGGCTGTTTACCTGTCTACGAATCTGCAAGGCAGGGGCGTTCTGTTTTTAAGAGAAAATACAGCAGCATCCACATTTAACAGGTATATTTCCAATTCGACAACAGAGGATCTTGATACGAGTGTACATATAAGAGCTAGATTTAATGAATATCGGTCATCCAGGTTACAGACCGGCGGATATGCTTCGTTACTCGCAAACAATCTTTTTGCATTCAAACTGAACTGTTTGGATGAGGGCGGGAACCCCATTGCAGGAACGGATTATTATTCAAAGGATTATACCAATACGGTTCCAGCCTATTTGGAGATTATGGTGGAGGTTTTGGATGAGAACCAGTGGCAACGTACCAATTGGATGAATTCCGCCGACTTTCGCGCCTATGCGGTTTCAAACGTGGTGCGTTTCACTGCCACGGTCGCCTTCCCTTTATGCACAAGGTAAACTATGGATGATTCAATAAACAAACAAGGTATCGCACTGGTTGTCACGTTGGGTTTTCTCTCCGTGTTGCTTATTCTGGCTATTTCCTTTTCAACGTTTATGCGCACGGAACGTCAGATCGCATCGAGTTCCATTAAAACGGTCCAATCGGAATTGGCAGCTCTTGGGGCGTTGAATAGAATCATTTATGATCTTAATAATGAAGCCGATTGGACGGCGGGATATTTTCCGACCAACCCGTGTTCAACCAATGCGAGCAGTGCCGAGCCAACTGGTTATGAATGTGAAATCATCCTTTCCGATTCAAAAACAGGAGGCAGATATTTTCTGAATGATGGGGTGAAACTATATTTGGACCTTCCCGACGAACCTGCGTTCGGAGTTGGGAAAATCAAGCCGGAATGGTATCTGCTGACCACGAACTTTTTGGACGTCGGGGTACTCTACTCTTTTTTGATCGTAAATGAATCGGGCCTCTTAGATATCAATCACGTCAGTACGAGCTACCCTCTCTACGATCTTCCCTATATCTCAGGGATCTCGAACAACACCGAGTTCTTTGCCCCTAAAAAAGGAGAATATCTGTATTTTTATGCTTTGCCGGAAATAGATGATTTCATAAAGGGAAAACTCAACTGTCTCCGGAACGAGCATTTTACCTCCTATCTCCCGTTTGTTCAAAAAGGTGAATTGGGAGGCGTATTCACAAATCGTGTTCTTTTAGGCACGAATACCACCTTGGCAGAACTGATCCCGGCGCTTACACAGGCGGGGATACCCGATGCGGCGGATCAGGGTCAGATCTATGTAAACATTATGGATTACATGGATGCCGATCCATTCAGCGGAAATGGTCCCTTGGGCTATGGCAGTGAAGCCGTTCCAATGATTAACGAAGTAGGTATTCGGAGTAGAGCGGTAAGAATCAATGATACAAATTACAATATTAGTTGTGATGTGTTCGTTGAGCTTTGGTATCCGTTTTTAAACTCTTTCACCAATGATTTTGTTTTGGTCCCGGGAGTTTCAGCCGCACATTTTGATCCCGGTGGTGCAAGTGTTGTCGTCCCGTTCGGCAATCCATCGACAAATATTTGGGAAACGTTCTCCTGGACCAACACCCAGTTTTTGACGGTTGAATTCTCCAACGTTGTTAATAATTATTCGTATACACCCACGGTGGCACCGGGAGTAAACCTCGGCAGTCTGATCGTGGAGTTCGCGCCGGTTGTTACCAATCCCTCCGGTGGGACCTATGATTTGGCGGCCACCTTGACGGTCACGAATTTAAGCGTTCCTCGTCCTGGTGCAGCAGGTGAGTCGAGTAACAGCCCTATTGTGGCTTTGAGCGTGGATGATCCGAGGTATAATGGAATCGATACGAATTGGTTCATAACCACCCAGACGATGTCTCCGACAGCGGAAACGAATCTGTTCTTAGTGCCTCCCCCGCCTGATGCTCTTCCGTTTTATGTGGCGGACAATGTTATTCAGCATGTGGGGGAACTGGGACTGGTGGGATCCGGCAATGCGTTGTGGGAATCCATCGACATTTGTGGTGCCCAGTCGAACCTGCTGGATACGATAACAACGCACACCAATCTTTATCAGCGGGGGCTTATCAATATAAACGCAGAACGACCGGTTTGGCTATTGGGGGTCAATGCGTTAAATCAGAGCTTTACCGGCTATCTCACGGACACGAATAATAAGTCGCCCATTTATATGTCGGATGTCCATCTTTCGAATTTCACTAATAACTTCCCCGGCTTCGTGGTCGAAACAAAATCAGCGCTGGCAGCCTATCTTACCAATAAATGGGTGATGGCTAATTCATCTGATTTTTATGATGTCTACGGTAATTCCTATACCGTGATCATTGCGGTCAAAACCTTCCGCGATTTGTCTCCCGGAGGCTTGTTGGATCAGAATTACCAATACGATGGGCCGAATGTTGATCCGGACTTGTCAAAAAACATCTTGATTGCGCAATTCTGGCGCGATCCTTTTTCCGGTGAAACGAAGCTGACTTTTCTCAAATGGCAGAGAAGACTAGACCAGTAGAGAACACGGGGTCACACACACACACACGGGGTCAGACCGCACACACACGGGGTCACACACACGGGGTCAGACCGTAAATATTCACTTCTCCGTCCAAAACCCGCCTTGCAAAGTTTCCAACGATTGGAAAAACGGCCGAAAAAAGTTCCAACGATTGGAAAAAACGCTAAAAAAAGTTCCAACGATTGGAAAAGCCGGCTCAAAAAGTTCCAATGATTGGAAAAAGAGCACACGGGGTCAAACACACACGGGGTCAGACCGTAAATATTCACTTCTCGGTCTAAAACCCGCCTTGCAAAGTTTCCAATGATTGCCACTTCGTTGCCGGCGTATACACCAGCCCTTTTCCGCTTCGCTCCAATTGGATTACGAGCCGCGAGGGCAGCGGTGAGAAAGGGCTGCTTCGTGGCGGCTCCCGAAGGGACAAGGACCGGGGAAGAAGGTCCGCAGTAAAAGAAGAAGAAGAGATGCCCTCGTGGCATCACGCAAAGAGCCAATCAGACGATTGGCTGTCCCGGGAGTGCCAATCGTCTGATTGGCAAAACGGAATGAACAAATCAAAATCCTGTTAAATCCGGTTAATTCTGTCGGAATGCATTCCTTTCTTTGTGCCGTTGCTGAGCGAGTCGCCGGCTCGTAGCGCAGTCGGTACTGCTAGCTCTCTGCTTGGCATGGAGCCCATGCCGCTCCCGTATTTCTTTGCTTAAGCCCCGTGCTCTCTGTGTTCTCCAGTGACCAACGGGAACGGGTGGTTAAGACTCTTTTTCTACCACCCGCTACGCTGGAGGACACGGAGCGCACGGAGCTTGGGCTTTGCGGTCGGTGGCTTGCCCGGGAGCGCCGATCGTCTGATCGGCAGCATTCATTCATCGCTTTGCCTTGAAGAAAACACCGAGTGCTCACGAAATAGCCGGAAGAACCGATTTTCTTCGATTTTGGACCGTTTTTCGGTCTTTTTTGACGTTTTTTTTGTCGGAGTACTTATTCGTTGCTCTCTTCATTCGTTTTTTTCATTTTTCATTTCAGAGAGGAGCAGATCACTCTTCCACAAAAACATCGGCCCATGGATTCGCCAGCGGTAATTCAGCCAGAGTCTTTCGTACGTTGACCCGCCTTTTTTTAGGCATACTCAAAAAGGTATCGTGCAGGAGTTTTTGTTCGTTTGACTGTATGAGAGCCTGAATAACCTGAGTGGCCTGCCGCAAATCATTTTCTTTCTTCACCGCCTTGTCACGCCTGCCTGCTACCATCAGTTTAAGCAGCGCAAAGCGAGCTGGATGAGGCACGGCGATCTCGGTTTCTCCAAAGGTTAGTTTTATCAAATGCACACACAGAAAATCCATGAACTGCAACGGTTGCGCATTAATTCCAAGAGCAGGCAGATCATAGGGTTTGTCATGTCCTCGTCCACGCTCGGGAACGACGAATTCCAGCATCAAATCGGGATGAACGAAGCGGACATAGCCACCATCCCCTTTGTAGCTGATGATAAACCCCAGCTCGGTTAACAATTCCTCGAGATTCACAGGCTGGATGAGACGAAGGGGTGTCGGAATAAGCAGGTCAATATCTCGGGTTCTTATACCCGGCTGGAAAGGGACCCCCTTGAAATATTGCTCATAAACCGGAATACACCATGACCCGATCACAACCATATGCTCCAGAACATCTGCTTTCTGCAACAGGTTCAGCGTATTGCAGATTAATTGATACTGCTTATTGTCCACGGGAGACCCTCTCCAGAAAACGGATTTGTTTTTTCAGCTCACTCAACTGTTTGCGATAAGCGGCGCGCTGCTTCTTGGCCTCTTCATAGCGGACAACTTCTTCGTCACGGAGTTTACCCAGATAGTCAAAACAAACGCGTCCCTCTCTGCGCTCCGCCAAATAATAATAGGGACGCCCTCCAATCACTTTACGCACCAGGGCGCCACGCGGAAGTGCCGCAAGCGCCTTTTCATAATCCGCCTTTATCCGTAACGAATTCGCCAGCTCTTCCTTCAGCATGCCTTTGACAAACATGGATATGCACCCTCCAACTTACCAAACAGAATGACGAATCATCTATTATGTTTGGTACGTTATGTCAACCCGTAAATTACCAAACAAAAAAAACACTATCGAGCACACGGGGTCAGCGTAAATATTCACTTCTCCGTCTAAAACACGCCTTGCAAAGTTTCCAATGATTGCCACTTCGTTGCCGGCGTATACACCAGCCCTTTTCCGCTTCGCTCCAATTGGATTACGAGCCGCGAGGGCAGCGGTGAGAAAGGGCTGCCTCGTGGCGGTTCCCGAAGGGACAAGGACCGGGGAAGAAGGTCCGCAGTAAAAGAAGAAGAAGAGATGCCCTCGTGGCATCACGCAAAGAGCCAATCAGACGATTGGCTGTCCCGGGAGTGCCAATCGTCTGATTGGC
>JAQVYB010000112.1:7697-12896 GCA_028708815.1 Kiritimatiellia bacterium
TGGAGGACACGGAGCGCACGGAGCTTGGGCTTTGCGGTCGGTGGCTTGCCCGGGAGCGCCGATCGTCTGATCGGCAGCATTCATTCATCGCTTTGCCTTGAAGAAAACACCGAGTGCTCACGAAATATCCGGAAGAACCGATTTTCATTCAAAAATCCCTCAAGGGTCATCACCCCGGATGGGGTGAAGGGGTATAGCCAAGGGTCGCAGGACCCTGGGTTTCTGATTTTTCAAGACACACGCATCCCGGAGGCGGTGCCGGAATGTCCTGATGCGCCCTGTTGCACCCCTCACGTCCTGCACCTCCTCCGGGGTGCGTGTTGTTTTGTTTGTCGTATTCCCAGGGTCATTCGACCCCGGGCTGTATTCCAAGACCCCTCCGGGGTCATTCCTGCTCCCCAAATCGCGAACGCGATTTTTGCTAAAGCGGGCGGGAATCAAACAAACAACAGGGAATCAGGCTAATGGAGCCTCAAGGAACATCAACTGGGTTGCGGGGCACCCGCTTTAGTGTGTCAAGCAACCGCGTTCGTGCCATGCCGCCACAGCGTATCCGCTGTTGTTAACTGACGGGATGTCGGGCTAAGGCCCGACAGGCTGCCAGGTGTGGTCGAGAGGAAACCGTATTGCATCTGCCGGCAAGCATCCTTTATACTTCGCAGCATGAATAAACAACATACGCTGAACAAGAAGACCATTTTAAATCAGATTCTCGTTCGTTTGGAGGAGGAGCTGTTGCGTAAACGGCAGGCGGTGGACGAGGCGCGCGCGGAAGCGACGGACGAGGAAACGCGGGCGGAAAATGAGTATGATACGCGTGGGTTGGAATCGTCGTATCTCGCGCGGGGGCATGCGCTCCAGTTTGAGGCGCTGGCGGCGGATGTGCAGTCGCTGCGGGCGATGACGATGTTTGTGTTTACGAATAAGCCGCTGGATGTCGGTGCTCTGGCGGAGGTGGAGTTGAACGGGGAGAAGATGCTGTTTTTTCTGCTGCCGTGTGCGGGGGGTACCACGGTGGTTTCCGGAGGGCGGGAAATCACGGTGATTACGCCTGATTCACCCATGGGGTCAAAACTGCTGAATCGAAAGGAAGGGGATGTCTTTTCCCTTCGGGCGGGAAGTGACGGGCGTGTTCTTGCGGTGTTTTGAGGCGGAGACCGGAGAGGGCTTTCTCTGTGCCCTCTGTGATCTCCAGTGACTGAAAGGAACGGGTGGTAAATACGAATTCATTTCCACCACCCGCTTCGCGGGAGGGCACGGAGTGCACGGAGGGGGATGGGGAGAGGAGGGGGGAGAGACCGGCGGGACACGAGACCATAGACGTTAGACCGTAGACCTTAGACCTTAGACCATTTGGGGAAGACTATAGACTATAGACGTTAGACCGGAGACTGGAGGGGGCTTTCTCCGTGCCCTCTGTGATCTCCAGTGACTGTAAGGAACGGGTGGTAAAGTTCTTTTTATGCTTAGACTGGCGAGCCGCCGGCTCGTAGCGCAGGCGGTACTGCTAGCTCTCTGCTTGGCATGGAGCCCATGCCGCTCCCGGATTTACTTGCTCAAGCTCTGTGCCCTCTGTGATCTCCAGTGACTGAAAGGAACGGGTGGTTAATACGAATTCATTTCCACCACCCGCTTACTGCTTCGCTGAAGGTACGCAGCACAAGTCGCTGGAGGGCACGGAATGCACGGAGGAAACAGACCCCCACGGACCACCGTCCACCTTCTCGGACGGTTTGCTAGAGGGGTGATTTTTTGGGGGTTCCGGGTGCCCGTGGAAAACGGTCCGGGGTGGGGCGGTTTTTGGTGATGGTCAGGATGACTGAATCGTTGTTCGGATCATCCGGCAGTAGAGGCGTGAGGGAGTGGAGGGAGCAACCGAGCAGACGAAAAGCCTTTTTCGCGGATGCCAGTTCTTCTTCGGCGCGTCGTCCTTTGATGGCGAGAAGTCGTCCGCCCGGTTTGAGCAGGGGCATGGAAAGTTCGAGAATTTCAGGGAGAGAGCCGACGGCACGACAGGTGACGCCATCGTATTGTTCCCGGGATGCCGGATCTCTGCCTTCCAGTTCGGCGCGTTGCGCGCAAATCCGGACCTGATTCAGGCCCAAGGTGTCGCAGGTTTCCCGTAAGAAGCGGGCTTTTTTTCCGGTGGCTTCGAGGAGTGTTACGTGTAGATGGGGGTGAATGATGGCCAGCGGGATGCCGGGGAGTCCTCCGCCGCTTCCCAGATCAAGCAGGGAGTGCAGTCCCTGAAGGGCCGGGGCCAGGGCTACACTTTCTAGAATATGGCGGTTCCAGGCCGTTTCTGCATCGGTGATGGCGGTGAGGTTATGTTGTTGGCTGGCGGTAAGCAGGAGATCCAGATAATGGGCGAGGCGCTGGAGTTCTTCCTGGGATAGTGCGCGGGCGTCTGGTTGTCTGAAGGTATTTGGCAGGGGCCATGGGATGTTTTGCATGAAGGCACAATCCAAAAAAAAACGAATGCTGCCAAGCTAAACAGGGAAAAAAGGGAGAGGGGGGGGGGTAGACCTTAGGCCATAGACCTTAGACCATAGACCATAGACCGTAGACCGTAGACCGTAGACCTTAGACCTTAGACCATAGACCGTAGACCGTAGACCATTTGGGGGAGACCATTTGGGGAAGACTATAGACTATAGACGTTAGACCGGAGACCGGAGGGGCCTTTCTCTGTGTTCTCTGTGATCTCCAGTGACTGTAAGGAACGGGGGGTTAAGTTTTTTTTATTGCTTAGGTTGGCCCGTCGCCAGCTCGTAGCGCAGGCGGTACTGCTAGCTCTCTGCTTGGCATGGGGCCCATGCCGCTTACTGCTTCGTTGAAGCTTCACAGTACGAGCCCTCCCCTCATCCACCCTTCTCTTCCTTCGCGGATTCGTGGTTTTTCCCCTTGTTTTGACCATTTTTGATGATTTTTGCGTGGTTTTTGGCGATTTTCTTCGATTTTGGCCCGTTTTTCGGTCTTTTTTGACGTTATTTTGTCGGAGGACTCATTCGTTGCTCTCTTCATTCGTTGGGATCATTTCTTTATAATGCCAGGTGCCCGCGGGCCGCGGGCGCTCCCACTTGCTTCATGCTCTGTGTTCTCTGTGATCTCCAGTGACTGTAAGGAACGGGTGGTAAAGTTCATTTTTTTGCTTAGGTTGGCCCGCCGCCAGCTCGTAGCGCAGGCGGTACTGCTAGCTCTCTGCTTGGCATGGGGCCCATGCCGCTCCCGGATTTCCTTGGTCAAGCTCTGTGCTCTCTGTGTCCTCCAGTGACTGTAAGGAACGGGGGGTTAAGTTTTTTTTATTGCTTAGACTGGCGAGCCGCCGCGCTTGGCTTGTCGGCTTATAACAAAGCGGCGTCGCATGGAATACCATTTGCCGCGCGCACTCCAGATTTCCTCACCATGCCAAGTGCCCGCGGGCCGCGGGCGCTCCCGGCTTGTCAGAATGCAAGGCTTGCTGTTAGCGCATGCGGCGGAGGAGGAATAGCCCGATGATGAGGAAGAGGAGGTTGGGGGCCCATCCGGCTACGTATGGAGGGATGTGCTGTCCCTTGCCCAGTGCGAGAAATACGTTGATGAAGAAGTAGAAACTGAAGAAAAGCAATAGCGCCAGAAAGATGCCGACAAAGGCGCCTTTGCGTCCGCTTTGCGAGCCCAGCGGCATCCCCAGCAGGGTGACGATGAGGCAGGTCCAGGGCATGGCCAGTCGCCAGTGAAAATCCGTTTTGGCCCGGGCGATGACTTCCGGAGAGAAGTTCTTGTTTCGAATGATGTAGTCGTAGAGTTCGTGCGAGGAAAATTGTTCGGGATTTTCGCGTGCGTCTTTGAGTGCGTTGATGAAGTCGACGGGTGTTTCGGTGAGATCGGCCATGGCGATGGATTTTTGTTTCATGCCGAAGTTGAGCTCTACCGGTCCGCCTTTCGGGCGTCCGTTCGGGAGATATTCCTGTCGGATGACATCTGTAAACCACCATTCGCCATCGAGCCATTGTCCGTGTCGAGCCCAGATTTTTGCTTCATCGGTTCCGTCTTCCCGTTGCAGGGTGATTCGGATGTCGGTCATATCATAGGTTTGGCTGTGAAAGGAGTTAATGAACCATTCGCGGTGGTCGGAGGTGTTTTTGTAGGCGACATCGGTGGCCAGGTAGACGTTGTAGTCTTCTTTGTGTTTTTCGGAGCGCAGGAATTGATCGGTCCAGTAGGCGGAGCGAGGGCCGAAGGTTTCATTGATCCCGGCCACCACGAGACTCGCGAGGAGGCCGACGGATAGAAAGGGCAGCATGAGTCGGAAGAGGCTGACCCCGCTGGCGCGCATGGCGGTCAGTTCATTGTTTTTTGTGAGGGAACTCAGGCTGTAGAGCGTGGAAAGAAGGAGGGAAATGGGGACGATGTAGACGAAGTATGACGGGATGAGAAAAATATAGTAAAAAGCGACCAGGCGGATGGCGGTTCGGGCCTCGACGAAGTCCTGCATGTTGTTGAAGAGGTCGAAAATAACAAAAATCAGGATAAAGGCTGTGAGGCAATAGAAGAACGGCGATAAAAACGTTCGCAGGAGGTATTTATCAATCAATTTCATAAGTAGGGGCAAGATAACGATCTTTTTCGTGAATGACAAGGTGGAGTTTCTGCGGGGAGTAATCCGTCGGGCTTTGGATGCCGTCTGGGTTGCAGAGGCCGTACGCGTCATCATTTGCGAAGAAGGCGGCTTGTCGAGTGGTGGATTTTGTGGCAATGTGCCGCGCTGTTTTAGTTCTTAAAGAAAGAGGGTCTGCGTGCTTCAGGAAGAATATAAAGTCGAATTGGAAGTGTTTGAAGGGCCGTTGGATCTGCTGTTGTATCTGATCAAGAAGGATGAGGTGGATATCTACGACATTCCGATTGAACGGATCACCAACCAGTATATGAAGTATATGGAGGTCATGCGGATGCTTGATCTGAATATAGCCGGAGATTTTCTGGTGATGGCGGCCACGCTGATGATGATCAAGAGTCGGATGCTTCTGCCGGTGGAGGATCGGCGGGATCAGGAGGAAGAGGACGACAACGATCCGCGTTGGGACCTCGTGCGGCAATTGGTGGAATACAAGAAGTTCAAGGATGCGGCGCTGCATCTGGAGGAATGCGAATTCGTTCAGGAAAATATTTTTGGACGGGACGGGGAGGGCGTTCAGCTTGGGCCGGAGATGGAACTGG
>JAQVYB010000009.1 GCA_028708815.1 Kiritimatiellia bacterium
CGCCGGATCGCCCCACCAGCCACCCCGGGCATCCACCGCCCCGCCGAAGGAATAGGTCGGCGCCCAACCCTGACATTCGTTGAAAAACAGCCAGTTTCCGTATTCAATCGTGTCGATAAATTCAGCATCTGATCGATCCCAGGCCGAGAAGGCCGTCGTCGAGGAAAAGAGGAACAAAAAGGCGCCGACCACGCCGCTCAGGCGCGCGAGCCTGGTTCGCCTCTTCTCGGTCGTCTGTTGCATGGCCATGCCTTGATTTCTTTCGGTGCCGTGCTGATTTCCGCACCCACACGCCGGGTAACCGTTTACATACCACTCGAAAGACCGGTTGTAAAGGATGGCCACCCGCGCATTCCTGGAGTGGGAGCCGATTAGTCGCCTTAAGGGGACCGAATGAACAAAACAGGATTCATTCGATCTGAAATCGCAAAAAAAATCGACAAAAACACTGAAAAAATGACAAAAAACGGCCAAAAACGCCCGAAAAACGCTTTTTTCACTACGAAACACTCGAAAATTGCGAAAAATAGAGAAAATTTCAATCGGTGCAATCTGGAAAAGTCTCTTTCCCAAATCGCGCATGCGATTTTCACTAAAGCGGGCGGGAATCAAACGATTGACACAGAATCAAACAACGGGAGAATCACGGGACGTTCATTGGGTTGCGGGACACCCGCTTTAGTACAGATCAAAACGCGCCAGGCGGCCTTCGAGTCCGCCGTTGAACAGCGGCCATTTCCCGGAGGTGCGCAGGCCGATGGATTTGAGCAGCTCGCGCTGACCGAAAAAGACGTATGCCGTCGATCCGGTGCAGTGCTGCTTGAGAAAATCACCAAACGCCTTGAAGAATAATGGCATATCGGTATTTTTTTCCAAACGGATTCCGTAAGGCGGGTTGCAAATCAGCACCGTATTTTCCAGCTTTTCGATCCGGCGATAGTCCTGAGTCGCGAGGCGCACGGCCTTTCCGCCCGGCAGACGGGCCAGGTTCGCTTTCGCGGCGCGTATGGCGTCGTTTGACACATCCGATCCGCTGATTAATCCCTCCGGCAGGGGGCGAATTTGCCGGTCGCATTCCGCCTTCACTTTTTTCCAGAGGCTGCCATCGAATTCCGGAAGCAGGCGGAATCCCTCGGCAGGATTCAAATAGCCCGCCGGAATACGGCAATAGCTCATCATGGCCTCGGCAAGCAGAGTCCCGGAACCGCACATGGGATCGAAAAGAGGTTGGTTCCCCTCCCATCCGGAGAGCCGAACCATGGCGGCGGCCAATGTTTCCTGGAGCGGGGCCTCCACCGATTCCACGCGGTAGCCGCGCTTGTGCAGGGCGCGCCCGGAGGTGTCGAGGCAGATATCGGCGCGATTTTCATGAATGCGCAGGTGAATCCAGACGTCCGGATTCTTCGGGTCCACGGAGGGACGTTTTCCGGTTTTCTCACGAAACGCATCGACGATGGCATCCTTCAGGCGTTGTCCGGCAAACTGGGAGTGACTGATGCGGCTGTTGGATACGGAAGATTGAATGGCAAAGGTTTGTTCGGTGGAAAACAGTTCCGTCCAGGGCATTTTGAGGGCGGTCAGGTAGAGATAGCGGTCGCTGTGGCAGTCAAAGGCGATGAGCGGAGCCAGAATACGGCTGGCCAGGCGGGAACAGTAGTTGATGCGATAGAGGGTGGCCTGATCGGCAATAAAATGGGCTCCTCCATAGGTGGCGCGGCATCCCGAGGCCCCCAGTTCGGTCAGTTCATCCATCCCCGGTGCTTCCAGTCCGGGTGCGAATTGTGCGAAGTACCTTCCCTCATGCTGATAATCGTATTCTTTATTCATAGTGGCTGCCTATAACCCATATCCCGATCCTTGACGAGGGAAAACGCAGGATCTTCCCGGCAAGGGGCGCATCCCCGATTCGTGCACCATGTGCCAATCAGACGATTGGCGGTCCCGGGAGCGCCGATCATCGGATCGGCTCTTCGTGCGATGCACTAAATCGGAAATGCGCCCCCTGACAAGTACCCGCCTTCGCTACGAGATGGCGACCATAACCGGGAATGGCTTTACTCTTTTCCGCCATTCGCCGCTATGGCATTAAAGTTGCTTTACAGATGATGCTATGAAAACCATTCCAGACAACAACAATTGGCTTGAGAAGTTCCAGCTGGTGAAGGTGACTCGCCGGATGGAAGACGACATCAAGCGGCACCGATGCGAGATGAACTCGGCATCGGGGGTTGAAACGGACTGGGACAGCGCTTTGGTGGACTGGGTGATGCATTCCGCTCACACCTACGCCAAAGAGCACCGGAATGTTCCGCAACTGTGAAAACACCACCCGCCTGATCAGAGCTTGCCGGCCACGGAGTCCAGCGTGGCTTCCGCCTCGCTGATCAGCTCTTCGAAGACTTCTCTCATCGGCTTCACAGAGTCAAACAGTCCAACGCTTTGGCCCGCCATGCACGAACCATGTTCGATATCTCCCTCAACCGCCGCTTTCCGCAGGCCGCCCATCCAGAAACTTTCCACCTGATACTGCGCTTCCATGCGGGTGACTTCCCCGGCATCGAGCTTTTTGATCAGTTCGAGTTGGAGGCGTCCGAAGGCGTCCGATGAGGCATTGCGCAGCGCACGCACGGCCACGATCGGGAGGCGCTTGTCGTATTCCGGGGTCTCAATGGCCTCGCGGGCCCGTGCGCGGATAAACCGCTTCTTGAAATTGGCATGCGCATTGCATTCTTCGGTCATCACAAAACGGGTCCCCATCTGTACCCCCGAAGCACCCATCAGCAGCAGATGAGCCATCATGCGTCCCGTACCAATGCCGCCCGCCACAAAAACAGGCACCCGCGCATGACCGAAGAGGACCTGCTGAAGCAGAATCGTCAGCGAGGTATGCCCGATATGGCCACCCGCCTCGCTCCCTTCCAAAATCAGCGCATCCACCCCGAAACGCGTCATCTGCTCGGCGATCGACATGGTCGAAGCAAAAGAAAAGACCTTTTTCCCGGCATCTTTCATCTCCTGCACATCATTTTTCTTGGGAAAATTGCCTGCAAAGATCACGCAGGGCGCCTTCGACTTCAAAACGACCTCTTTATGGCCCGGAAAATTCGGCGCAATCGTCACCAGATTCACCGCAAAAGGGTTGGCCAGCGTATCCGTGCATTTGGTCAGTTCCTGCTCCAGCATTTCGGGCGGCATATTCCCCGCAGCCAGAATGCCGAAGCCGCCATGGTCATGAACGGCCTTTACCAGATCGTAATCGCTGATCCATGTCATCGCGCCGCACATAATCGGGTAACGAACTCCGAGAAAGTCCTGTCCGCTCTTCCACTGTTTATCCAATCGGGGGGTATTCATATGCGTGGCTCCTTGTTGTTTTTCGTGCTGAATGCGCAC
Source organism: Kiritimatiellia bacterium (assembly GCA_028708815.1). Classification (GTDB taxonomy): domain Bacteria; phylum Verrucomicrobiota; class Kiritimatiellia; order RZYC01; family RZYC01; genus JAQVYB01. The sequence continues at coordinate 3,394 of JAQVYB010000009.1, forward strand.
TCCAATAGCACTTTTTCATCGTTTGACAAGGTTTTTATCATCACCCTATTTGAATCTCCACGCCGAAGGCACCGAACCCGTGAAATAACAAAACTCGACAAGCCGGACCCGAATTTGATAGCAGAATCACGCTATGAATGGATGTGAAATGAATATACGGGGCAGACTGCAAGAGGTCCGGCGCGTGGTCGTCAAAGTCGGAACGCGCGTCCTCGTGGAAAAAACGGGGCGCCCCAATCAGCGGCGCATCGACGCGCTGGCCGCCGATTTAGCCGCCCTGCGCAAGCGGGGCATCGACGTGATGCTCGTTTCTTCGGGTGCCGTCGGCTCCGGGGTGGAAGCCCTCGGCATGAAGTCCCGTCCCAAGACCCTTCCCGAACTCCAGATGGCGGCGGCCGTCGGACAGGCCCGCCTCATGGCCCGCTATCAGAAACCCTTCACCAAACACAAATGCCAGGTTGGACAACTCCTCCTCACCTATGCCGATTTGACCAACCGCGAGCGCCATCTCAACATCCGCAATACCGTTAACGCTCTCTTCCAGCACCAGATCATACCGATTGTGAATGAAAACGACGTGGTCTCCGTGAATGAAATCAAGGTGGGCGACAACGATGTGCTGGCCGCCCTCTCAGCCATTATGATCGATGCCGACCTTCTTATTCTGCTCAGCACCACCAACGGCTTCCGCAAGACGCTGGAAAGCGGACGAAGCCGAACGGTTTCCTATCTGCCCTGCGTGGATCAGGAAGCCATGAGCCACGTCAACGGCAAGGGCAGCGACCTCTCCACCGGAGGCATGACAACAAAACTCCAGGCCGCCCAAAAGGCCGTCGATGTCGGCATTGCCACGGTCATTGCTGATGGACGCCGCCCCGGGATTATTCAAAAAATCATGAGCGGCCAACGCTGCGGCACGCTGATTGCCGATCCGGCCTGGGCTCTGCACGAGCGAGCGCTCTGCGCGCGTAAACGGTGGATCGCCTATTTCAACCGGGCATCGGGGTCCATCACCGTGGATGATGGCGCAAAAAAAGCCCTCCTGGAAAACGGGAAAAGTCTTCTTCCCATCGGTATCCGCAAGGTCACCGGAACGTTTTCCATGGGTGACATCGTAAACGTCCGCGATCTCGCCGGCCACCTCATCGCCACAGGCCTGACGGATTACGCCTCCGATGATATCGAACGGATCAGGGGGCGCAACACCCGGGAAATCCGCGAAATAATGAAAACCTGCGAGTACGACGAAGTCATCCATCGCGATAACCTCGCCGTCCTGAAATAAAAAAAAGAGGTACACCATGAATTTGCATGAAGAAATGATTCAAATGGGCGACCAGGCACTGAAGGCTTCTCGCGAATTAGCCCTGCTCAGCAGCCGCAAAAAAAACGCCATCCTCGAAGCCATGGCCGATGAGCTGGAAGCCAACCGCGCCGCCATTCAGCAGGCCAATCAAAAGGATATGGAGGCCGGACGCAAGGCTGGACTGAACGACGCCCTCCTCGACCGCCTCGAACTCACCGATAAACGCCTCGACGGCATGATCAAAGGCATCCTGAATGTTACCGCCCTCGAAGACCCCGTCGGCAAAGACATCTCCCGCTGGATTCGCCCTAACGGCATCGAAATCCGTAAAACCCGCGTGCCCATCGGCGTCATCGGCATTATCTATGAATCGCGCCCCAACGTCACCGCTGACGCCACCGTCCTCTGCATCAAAACCTCCAACGCCGTCATTCTGCGCGGCGGCAAGGAAGCCATTCACTCGAATCAGATTCTGGCACGCCTCCTCCAACTCGGCGGCGCCAAAAAGGGACTCCCCGACTACGCCATCCAACTGATCCAAACCACCGACCGCGAGGCCGTGAAGGAACTCTGTCAGCTCGAAGGGCGCGTAGACCTTATCATCCCGCGCGGTGGCGAAGGCCTCATACGCGCCGTCACCGATCACGCCCGCGTCCCCGTCATCAAACACTACAAAGGCGTCTGTCACGTCTATGTGGATGAACACGCCGATCCCGATATGGCCGAACGCATCATTGAAAACGCCAAATGCCAGCGCCCCGGCGTCTGCAATGCCATCGAAACCCTCTTGATACACGAGGCTATCGCCCCCACGTTCGTCCCGCGCATCGTCGATTTCCTCGAACGCAAGGGCGTCAAACTCAAAGGCGATGAGGCCGTCCGCCGGATGATCCTTCAGCCCATGGAACACGCCACGGAAGCAGACTGGGAAACCGAATATCTCGATTTGGTTCTCTCCCTGAGCGTCGTGCCCGAGATTCATGCCGCCATCGAACACATCAACCGCTACGGGTCCCATCACTCCGACGCCATCGTCTCGGAAAACGAAGCCGCACAGAAAACATTCGTCAAGGAAGTGGACTCCGCCACCGTCTACATCAACGCCTCCACCCGCTTCACCGACGGCAGCGAATTCGGGATGGGTGCCGAAATCGGCATCAGCACCGACAAACTCCACGCCCGCGGCCCCATGGGCCTCGAGGAACTCACCACCTACAAATACATTATCACCGGCGAAGGTCAGATCCGCGAGTAACCCGCCGGAATACGGAAAGCCCGACATGAATGCACTCACCGCCATCTCCCCGCTCGATGGACGCTACGCCGATAAAACCGTCGCCCTGCGCGACATTTTTTCCGAGTACGCCCTGATCCGCAACCGCATCCGCATCGAGGTCCTTTGGCTCGAAGCTCTCTGCGCCTGTCCCACCATCCCCGAGGCCGCCCCCCTCTCCGAGGAGGAAGCCCGAATCCTTCTTGCCATTCCGGAACAGTTCACCACCAAAGAAGCCCAAATGGTGAAGGACATAGAGAAGGTCACCAACCACGATGTCAAAGCCGTCGAATACTACCTCAAAGAAAAATTGATCGGCACCCCGCTCGCCTCCCGCGCCGAATTCATCCACTTCGCCTGCACCTCCGAGGATATCAACAACATCGCCCACGCCCTCATGCTCCAAGAGGGAACCACCGTCCTGCTTGGTCTTCAGGAAAATATAATCACCCGGCTTGCCGCCATGGCCCGGGAATATGCCGACCTACCCATGCTCGCACGCACCCACGGCCAAACCGCCTCGCCCACCACCGTCGGCAAGGAAATGGCGGTCTTCACCCAGCGCCTGCGCACCGCCCGCCAACGTATCGAACAGGTGCAGATCACCGCCAAACTCAACGGTGCCGTTGGACACTTCAACGCCCACCTCGCCGCCTACCCCGCCGTGGATTGGATCGCCCTCACCCGAGACCTCATCGAAACCCGCCTCGGCCTCAAACAGAATCTCTTCACCACCCAAATCGAACCGCACGACGGCATGGCCGAACTCTTTGATGCCCTCGCACGCTGGAACACCATCCTCATCGACCTGAATCGAGACTTCTGGACCTACATCTCTCTCGGCTACTTCGGACAGAAAACCATCGCCGGGGAAGTCGGCTCCTCCACCATGCCGCATAAAGTCAACCCCATCGACTTTGAAAACAGCGAAGGCAACTGCGGTCTCGCCAATGCCCTCTTCAATCATCTCTCCGCCAAACTCCCGATCTCGCGCCTGCAGCGCGACCTGACCGATTCCACCGTTCTGCGCAACATGGGTGTGGCCTACGGCTATTCCGTCATCGCCTGCCAGGCCACCCTCAAAGGACTCTCCAAACTGCAACTGAATCCCGACCGTATCGCCGCCGACCTCGACAACGCCTGGGAAGTCCTTGCCGAACCCATCCAAACCGTCATGCGCAAAGCCGGCATCGAAAAACCCTACGAAAAACTCAAGGAACTCACGCGCGGCAAACAGATCACCCGCGAAAACATCCAGGCGTTTATCCAGACACTCGATCTCGCCGAAGAGGACCGCAACGCCCTCCTGGCCCTTACTCCGGCCACCTATACCGGCCTCGCCGCCGACCTCGCCAGCCGCGTATGAGGCCGATACGGACCGCACCATGGGACAGATAGGGTTCTGAGATTCGACACTTCACCCGATAAAAACGGAACATTCGTTCTTTATTTACCGTTTAAGGACTGACGCAGGGCATCGAAGGAGCGCAGGGGCGTCTCCCATTCTGCGGCAATCCGGTCGGGCGACTTGCCGGCAAGGAGAGCTTCGCGGGGCCGGCGCGATCCGAGCAGCTGGTCAAAAAAGGCGGGCCGCGAGCCCTCGGCGTGCCAGATTTGATCCTCCCCGCAGAGATCGGTCAGCAGGCGCAGCAGGTGCATCAGGGTGTAGGCGGGACGGTAGTTTTTCAGTTCCTCAACTTCGAGGCGAATCCCCTGCACCGGGCAACCCTTGTAGAGCCCCTCGGTAGCAGTATAGCGGATCGGCACGGCGTGCAGGGCCGGCAGGGCAAGACGAACCACATGCCGGGCGAGCGCCTCGCCATCGAGCCAGGGTGCGGCCATCACCTGGAATACAAACGGATGGCCGCGTCCGTAATCGAGTGCGGGCAGGGCTTCGCAGCAGACGGTCACGGGATAGGTCAGAGCCGTCTGACGGGTCTTGATGCCCGGCGAAGGCGGAATCCAGGGGGCATCAATTCCGGCGGGGAGGCCGGAGCGAAAGGCGATCTTGAGATCCAGGTCCAGCCGGAAATGATCGGCCAGCAAACGAGCCAGCTCGCCGGTGGAAAGTCCGTAGCAGTAGGGCGTGGGAATCAGCCCTACGAAGGATTCGAGTTCCGACTCGAGCATGGGGCCGTCAAGGATCCCGGCCAACGGGGCAGAACGATCGGCCACCACCACGGTTTTTCCGCATTCGGAGGCGGCCTCGAGCATCAACCGCAGCGAGGAGGAATAGGTGTAACAGCGGACGGGTAGGTCCTGCAGATCGAATACGAGAACATCCAGCTCATGAAGCATCTCCGGGGTCGGTTTCCGGGTGGTGCCATAGAGAGAAAACACGGGGATATCCCAATCGGCATGGGCAGCATCACCAACCGGTATGCCCGCCGCCGCCAGACCGGAAAAGCCGTGTTCAGGCCCGAACAGACACGACAGGCGAACCTCCGGGCAGGCGCGCAGACGCAACGCGGCATGCACCCCCTGCGCATCCACGCTCGCCGGATGCGCGACAAGCCCCACCCGACGCCCGGCCAGCCAATCCAGGTGCCGCTCGAGGAGGACGTCCAGTCCCTGCATAAACTTACCCATTGCACCTCGATAGTATTGGCTGGTGCCAAGAACGATGTTGCGCCTGAAAAAAGCCGACTCACTCGGACGCTCGCCTCCCCGCAGCGTTTTTTCCATGGCGAATAATTCAGCCAGCCTTCATCAAACTTCCTGAATTTCCTTTTCCTTGGCGGAGAGAAGGCCATCCATTTTTTTGATATAGGCATCGGTGTTTTTCTGAATATCGTCCAGGGCCTTGTCGCGTTCGTCTTCGGTAATGACGCTCTTTTTCTGAAGAGCCTTGACAGCATCGTTGGCTTCGCGACGCAGATTGCGCACGGCCACGCGCTGCTCTTCGGTTTCCCGTTTGGCCACTTTGATGATTTCCTGACGGCGCTCCTGACTCAACTCGGGAATGGGCAGGCGTATCACGCGCCCGTCATTCATCGGCGTCAGCCCGAGATTTGCGGCCAGAATGGCCTTTTCAATCGCACCGAGGGCGGTGGGGTCATACGCATTGATCACAATGAGGCGCGGTTCGGGTGTTGCAATGCCGGCCAGATCACGCAGGCGGGTCTGGGTGCCGTAATACATCACCTGCACGTTCTCAACCAAACTGGGCGAGGCCTTTCCCGTGCGAAGACCCGCAAACTTCTGCTGCAGAAAATCCAGGGCCTTACTCATTTTATCTTCGTTGTCCAGCAGGACTTCATCCAGTGATTCCATAGCGATTCTCCTTTTCGTTGTGTATGGGGATAGGGCGCGTGCTCAGCGCACCAGAGTGCCGACCGGTTCGCCCTGCAACACCCGCATAAGCTCGTTTTCCTTGAAAAAATTAAAGACGATAATCGGAACCTTGTTTTCCTGACAAAGCGAAAAGGCGGAAGCATCCATGATGCGCAGGCGCTTTTCCAGGGCTTCCTGATAGGTAATCTCATCGTACCGCACCGCGTCCGGATTTTTTTTGGGGTCGGCGGTATAGATACCATCCACCTTGGTGCCCTTCAGAAGCACATCGGCCTTGATTTCAGTGGCACGCAGAGCGGCGGCACTGTCGGTGGTGAAATAGGGATTCCCGGTTCCGGCGCCGAAAATCACCACGCGCCGCTTTTCCAGATGCCGCATGGCACGCCGCCGTATGGCCTGCTCGCAGATTTTAGGCATGTCGATGGCGGACATCAGGCGCGTGGGAATGCCGACGTTTTCTATAGCCGCCTGGAGTGCCAGGCTGTTGATCATGGTGGCCAGCATGCCCATATTGTCGCCGGTGGTTCGGTCTATACCGCACATTTCGCCGGGCATTCCGCGAAAGATATTTCCCCCGCCAACGACCATGGCCAAATCAGCGCCCAGATCGTGTACCCGCTTAATCTGCCGAGCGGTGGCATTCAGTGCCACCGGATCAATGCAGTCGCCGCCATTCGGCGCATGAAACACCTCTCCACTCAATTTGAGCAGCACTCGTTTGAACTTCAATCCTTCCGATACCATGTTTTTCCTTTCGTACGCCGGATCAATGCGGCCATCGGGACGGCATCTTAAGTCAAGCTCCCGGCGCTTGCAATACTCTTTGATTTTTCTTTATGCGGGTCTTGACTCGCAGCCCACTCCGCTATTTGATGAGCGACTGTTTCACATGAAAAAACATCCGGCGATAATGCGAGGCAAAATAAACACCTCTCCCCTCCGGCAAGGATTTCGGCGCTATGGCAAAGAAAACAACGCACAATTACGACGAAAGCAAAATCAAGACCCTTTCCTCCCTCGAACATATCCGCAAGCGCACCGGCATGTATATCGGGCGTATTGGCGATGGCTCTCACTATGATGACGGAATCTACGTGCTGCTCAAAGAAGTCATCGACAATTCGATCGACGAATTCATCATGGGTTATGGCAGGAAGATCGAAGTCACCATTGACGATGCGGAAGTCACCGTGCGCGACTACGGGCGCGGCATCCCGCTGGGGAAGATTCAGGAATGCGTCTCGCGCATCAACACCGGGGCGAAATACAATGACGAGGTGTTTCAATTCAGCGTCGGCCTTAACGGCGTCGGGACCAAGGCGGTCAACGCTCTCTCCGAATCGTTTGTGGTGCGCAGTTGTCGGAACGGAGAATATGCGGAGGCCTGGTATGCTCAGGGCGTACTGAAGAAAGAAAGCCAGGGCAAGGCCCCCGGCGAACCGGACGGCACCCTGATTTCCTTCATCCCCGACCCGGAAATCTTTCCGAAGGTCTATTTCGATCCCGATCACGTAGCCCGGCGCATCCGGCTGTACGCCTACCTCAATGCGGGCCTTGCCATCTGGTACAACGATGAGGAATTTCATTCCGGGGATGGTCTGCTTGATCTCATTCGGGAGGAAGTCGAGGACGAGGCCCTCTACCCGCCGCTGCATTATCAATCCAAAACCCTCGAACTGGTTCTGACGCATACCCGACGCTTCAGCGAAACCTATTTTTCCTTTGTCAACGGCCAGTTCACCAGCGATGGCGGAACCCACCTCAGCGCCTACCGGGAGGGCGTTCTCAAGGCCGTTAACGACTACTCCAAAAAGAAATTCAGCGGGGAAGACGTGCGCGAAGGAATCGTCGGAGCCCTGGCCATCCGGCTCAAGGAACCAATCTTCGAATCCCAAACAAAAAACAAACTGGGCAACACCGAAATACGCACCGATCTGGTCAATCAGGTGCGCGATGTGGTCACCGACCTGCTTCACCGGAATCCCGAAGCCGCCGACCTCGTCATTCAGAAAATCGAGGAAACCGAAAAGCTGCGCAAAGAACTCAATACCGTAAAAAAAATGGCCCGCGAGAAAGCAAAGGCCATTTCCATCCGCATCCCGCAGCTCAAGGACTGCAAGCTGCACTTTAACAGGGAAAAGGGCAAAGGCCTGGAGACGTCCATCTTCATCACGGAGGGCCAATCCGCCGCCGGTTCCATCGTGAGTTGCCGCGATGTCAACAACCAGGCCATCTACACCCTGCGGGGCAAGCCCCTCAATGTCTGCAACCTCAATCGTGACGCCATCTACAAAAATGACGAACTCTACAACCTGATGCGGGCTCTGAACATCGAAGAATCCTTCGACCGCCTCCGCTACAATCGCGTTGTACTCGCCACCGACGCCGATGTGGACGGCCTTCACATCCGCAATCTGATGCTGACCTTCTTTCTGCGATTCTTCGACGAACTCGTCTTCAATGGACACGTCATGATCCTGGAAACGCCCCTCTTCCGCGTGCGCAACAAGGCCAAGACGGCCTATTGCTACTCGGAAAACGAGCGCGACAAGGCGGCCAAAGCCATCGGACGCGGCGCCGAAATCACCCGATTCAAAGGCCTTGGCGAGATTTCTCCTTCCGAATTCAAGCAGTTCATCGGCAAAAACATCCGCCTGACCCCCGTGGAAGTGAATCAGCATCATGTCGTTCCCTCCCTGCTCTCTTTCTACATGGGAAAAAACACACCCGAGCGCCGGGAATTCATCATGAAGCATCTTGTGGTGGATGAAACGGCCTGAGGAACGGGATCCGGGACTGAACGCCACCCCGCGAACGGACTCGCTGATTGACTCCACGGGCTCAATATTTTATTGCTCATCGCATCATGAGTATGTTTGAGCCCTGCTATCATCCGAATCTTGAATTTCTGCCGCCGGAGGAACAGCGTCGCGTTCAGGCGGGTCTGCTCCAACAACAACTCCGCTATACCTTGGAAAAATCCCCGTATTACCGCCAAAGTCTTCCCGGCTGCCGCGTACCCGAAAAGCCCGAAGAGGTCTTTGCTTTTCTCTCCTCGCTGCCACTCACCACACGCGACGATCTGGCCCGCTGCAACGAGGCTTTTTTTGCCGCCCCGCCCCAGGCTGTACGCGAGGTCGTCTGTTCCTCGGGCACCACGGGACGCGCCATTGCGCTGCCCCTCACCAGCGTTGATCTGGAACATCTGACCGTAGCCGAATACTACACCTTTGCAGCAGCGGGGCTGACGGAAAACGATACGGTTCTGTTGTGCGTCACGATGGACTCGCTCTTCATGGCGGGCATGGCTTATTATCTGGGGCTCCAGCGTATCGGATGCTGCGTGTTGCGCCAGGGTGCCGGCGGGCCGGCTCTGCAGGTCGAACGGATTCGGCGCTTCGGCGTCACGGCGATCATGACCGTCCCTTCTTTCCTGCTGGCCATTCTCCGCGAGGCGGAGAAACAGGGGCTTTCCAAAACCGACTTTTTCCTGCGCAAAGCCATTCTGGTGGGCGACGCCGTGCGCGACGCCTCCCTGCGCCCCAATGCCGTGGCCCGCTGCATCGCCGGGCTGCACAACCTGGAACTCTACGGCAACTACGGAAACACGGAAATGAACGGCTCGCTCTGCGAATGCAGCGCCGCCGCAGGACATCATATTCATCCGGACCTGGTCCATGCGGAAATTCTGCGCGGGGATGGCTCCCCGTGCGCCGACGGAGAGCCAGGCGCACTGGTGGTCACCAGTCTTCAAACCGAAGGCGCACCCCTGATCCGCTACCGCACCGGCGACATTACCTTCCGTATCACCGAGCCCTGCGCCTGTGGGCGACACTCACACCGCATCGGCCCCATTTTGGCACGCGAAAATCAGATGCTCAAAATACGCGGCACCACGATTTATCCCGCCGCCGTGCGCGATTATCTCCACGGTCATGAAGCCGTCCGCCATGCCGTACTGATTGCCGGGCGCGACGCCTGTCACGGCGAACAGCTCACCATCCTGCTTTGCGTCGACTCCCCCGACGAGCGCCTGCACACCCGCCTGCGCGATGAGCTCGCCGATGCCTTTCGCGTCCGCCCGGCCCTGGAGTTCCTGCCCGAAGAGCGCCTGCTCGAATTGATGTCACCCCCCGGCTATCGCAAAAAACGATGGTTCATAGACCGGCGCGGAGAACCCGACTGACCATGCACATCCACTTTATCTATCCACGCTGGAAAAAGCTGCTCGAGGACTTCCCTGAACTGCGCGAAACCCTTTCCGGCAGAGAAGTCGGCACCTTCTGCATGGCCGGCCTCGGCATTCCAACCGCCGCCGCCGCCATCCCGCCCGACCATACCGTGAGCATGACCGATGAGCACGTCGAACCCGTGGATTACGCCGTGCACGCCGACCTGATTGCCCTCAGTTTTTTCACCCCGCAGGCCTCCAACGCCTATGCCATCGCCGACCGTTTTCGCGCGGCGGGCCGAACCGTTGTGGCCGGCGGCATTCATCCCTCCATGAACCCGGAAGAAACGCTCCTGCACGCCGATGCCGTCATTACCGGCCCCTCCGAAGGGGTCTGGGAATCGCTGCTCGAGGATTTTCTTCATGGGCGCATGCAGCGCCTTTACCGAGGCACTCCAAACGCCCCCTTCGCCCAACCCCGCCGAGAACTATTTCGGGCCTCCGGCTACCTCCGCGCCGGGATCGTGCAAACCGCGCGCGGATGCGATGTGCGCTGCCCCTTTTGCGTTGTTCACGAATATAACGGCCCCGGAATTATCCGAAAACCTATCCCGGAAGTGCTCGATGATCTGCGCCGCCTGCCTTTCCCCTGCTTCTATTTTGCCGATGAAAACCTCCTGTTCAGCAATCCGTCCGACCGCGCCTACCGCCACGATCTCTTCGATGCCATGAAGGCGGAGAATATCCGCAAAGCCTTCTTTTTTGCTGCGTATCCCTTCATGCTGCGCGGCCTTTTGTCCGAAGACATACAGCGTCTGGCCAAAGCTGGATGCCGTCAGATTTATCTGGTACTCGGCCTGTTTGATCCCCTTTGCCGTGAACTGACGAATGAAAGCCTGATCGAGTCGATGCGCCGCCTGCAGGACGCCGGCATTGAAACCATGGCCTCCTTCACCATCGGCCACGAAGAAGACGACCCCGCACAGACCGACGACCTCATCACCGCCTTCGCCTCCCGTTCGCATCTCAACCTCGCCGAATTCATCATTTGGACCCCCTTCCCCGGAACGCCCGTCTTCCAACAGTTGGAAAAAGAAGGCCGCATCCTCACCCGGGACTGGAGCCTCTACAACGGCGCGCACCCCGTCTTCCGCCCGCTCCGCGAAACACCCGAGGCCCTGCGCCGGCGTTTTATCCATTTATGGCGCGTATTTTATGAAAAACTCGATACATTCAACGTCAATCAGCGTTATGCAAAAGGATTCAGCACGAGGATTTTCAATCATGAATAATAAACCGCTTCTCTCCCCCGAAAAAGTGTACGGGCTGCACTTCACCCCCGAAGAAATCCGCGAAGCAGTGGAGGGCAAGCGCCTGCTCACCCTCGACCTGGAAACCAGCCGCCAATGCAATCTCAAATGCATCTACTGTTACTCCGATGCCGGACGTAAAATGGAGAACGAACTGACGCTGGATGAAATTCAGAGCGTCATCGATCAGGCCATCGAACTCGGGGTGCGTGCCATCACCATCATCGGCGGCGGCGAACCCCTGGTGGTCCCCTACATCCTCGACATGATCGACTACCTCAGCCGCCAACCCGTGAAAATCAATCTCTTCACCAACGCCACCCTCCTCACCCCGTTTAAGGCTGAATTTCTGCGCGACCGGCATGTCGCCGTCGTCACCAAATTCAACAGCATGAAACCCGAGGTGCAGGACCGCCTCGCCGGCGTACCCGGAAGCTACGACCGCATACAGGCCGGCATTCAACTGCTGCTGGATGCCGGATACGGCTCCTCGCCCGACCTGCCCCTCGGGCTCGAAACCATTATCTGCCGACAAAACATTGATGAAATCGAAACCATGTGGCGCTACGCACGCGATCGGCGCTTCAATCCGTATTTTGAAGTCATCACCTTTCAGGGACGCGCCAAACGGGAAGCACTGAACGTCGAACCGGACCAATTACAGCGCCTCTTCGAGCGCCTGCTGGCCATTGACGAAGAAGAATACGGCTACACCTGGATCCCACGCCCTCCCATTGCCGCGCTGACCTGTTCCCGCCATTACTACAACCTGCTCGTCACCTCCAACGGCTTTGTTCATCCCTGTACCGGCGTCGACATCAACGTGGGCAATATCCGGCACGAAACCCTCGCCGAGATCGTGCACACCTCGCCCGTCGTGGCCGCCCTGCGCGATGTCGGTTCGCTCATCAAAGGCAAGTGCCGCACCTGCCGACACAACCCCGAGTGCTATGGCTGCCGGGGGTTCGCCTACCATTTCTGCGGCGACTTCCTGGCCGCCGATCCCACCTGCTGGATCAACGACCCCAAGGAGCCGACCCCTTGACCGCCCCCCCCTCCACCACCGACTTTTTTACCGGAGGGTTTTCCTTTCTTGAATGGCTCGCACGCACCTTTCCTTATCCCATCCAGCGTGTGATTGCCCGCCTCTTCTGTGAAGCCGTCTTCTGGGGTACGGCATCCCTCCGCCGCACCCTTCTGCAAAACCTCGCCCTGGCCCATCCCGAAGCCTCTGGCTTCCAGCGCCTCCGAACAGCTCATCGCATCCTCCTGAATTACGGCATCTACTTCTGCGACCTGTTTCGACTGCTCCACGCAACCGAACCACCCCCCATCGAAACCTTCTTTGACAACCTGCAGAATCCCGAAACCATTCAAGCCGCCCTGGATGCCGAAAACGGCGCCCTGCTCATCACCCCGCATCTGGGCAACTGGGAACTGGGGATGCTCCCCCTCGGCACCTGCCGCGGACGCCTCGCCGCCATTACCGCGCCCATCAAAAACCCCTCCATGCGCAGAATAATGGAGACCTTCCGGGAACGCAACGGCATCGAACTGGTGACGCTCGAAAACCCCGGCGAATACCTCTTTATGCTCAAACGCCTGCTCATGGAGCGGCGGCTGGTGACGCTGCTGGTGGATCGGTATATTGGCGGGCACGCCATGCAGGTCCCGTTTTTCGGGCGCGAAACCACGCTGCCCTGCGGGTATCTCCATCTGGCCCGCATGTTCGAAGCACCCATCGTGCCCGTCTTTGTTATCCGCAATCCAACCGGAAAATATTCCTGTATCGCCGAAACGCCAATCTACGTCAAACGCACCGACAACCGCGAGCGCGACATCCGCGAAGCCCTTCTCCGCGTCACCGCCGTCCTCGAAAAATACATCCTGCTCCACCTGGACCAGTGGTACGCCTTCGCTCCGCTTCAACAACCGGAGTCAGCCCTTACGAATTAAATGAACCCGCTTCTTCAGTCGCCGAAGAGCTCCGGCCCGTGCCGCAAATGTCCCATCCCGCATAAAAGACGATTGACCGGACGGGCGCGGAATTATATACGATTTCCCTGAAACCACGTCACGAGGAGCGTCCCGAACTATGCCGATTTATGAGTTTTACTGTCCGAAGTGCCATCAAATCTTCAATTTCTTCTCACGCGGAATCAATACGCGGAAGCAGCCGTCCTGCCCGAAGTGCGGCAGGGAAAAGTTGAGTCGGGAGGTGTCCCGGTTTGCGGCGATCGCCGCCGGAAAAACAAAAGACGGCGGGGATGGCGGCCTTGATGATCTGCCGTTTGACGAATCCCGGATGGAACATGCAATGGAAGCGCTCGCCGGTGAGGCCGAACACATGAATGAGGATGATCCCCGCGCCGCCGCACAGCTCATGCGCAAAATGTCGGAGATGACCGGCCTGAAATTCAACGAGACGATGGAACAGGCCATTGCCCGCATGGAGGCCGGAGAAGATCCGGATCAGATCGAGCAGGAACTGGGCCCGATGATGGAGGGCGACGAAATGCCCTTTGAACTGCCCGGCGGAAAGGGCGCCCCGAAACCACCTCCACGCCACGAGGAAACGCTGTACGATTTATGAACGCACCCACTACCGACACCCGCAATGTCACTCCGCACCTCGCCACGCCGCATGGAGAGGACCGCGTGCTGCTGCACATCTGCTGCGCGGTGTGCGCAGGCCCTATTCTGGAAATGCTGAAGCAATCCGGCATAGAAACCATCGCCTTTTTCTATAATCCGAACATTGATTCACCGGAAGAATACGCAAAACGCAAGGAGGAGCATCTGCGGTATGCGCAAAAGCTGGGGGTACGTGTGGTGGATGCCGATTACGATCCGAAATGCTGGGCCGAGGCGGTACGGGGACTGGAAAACGAGCCGGAGCGTGGGGCCCGTTGCGACCGCTGCTTCGAAATGCGCCTGACCCGCGCCGCGCAAGTGGCCCAACAGCAGGGCATCCCCCTGCTGGCCACCACCCTCGGCATTTCACGCTGGAAAGATGTGGATCAAGTAAACCGCGCCGGCGAACGGGCGGTTCGGAAAACCCCGTCAGTGACATTCTGGCCGCATAACTGGCGCAAAAAAGGCGGTTCGCCGCGGATGGCGGAGCTGGCACGCGAGGAAAATTTTTACCGGCAGAATTACTGCGGCTGCTCCTACAGTCGGCTCGCCGCGGAGCAGGCCGCCGCCCGAAGGAGCGGCACATGAGCAAAGGGCGAAAACGCATGGCTCCCTGGTTATACGCCTGGTTCGGGATGACCCGTCACGAGCGCATGACTCTTTCGGCCATCCTCCTTATTCTATTGATCGGAATAACCGCCCGCCATTTTTATTTGAAAAAACAGGTGCCGACGGATTATGATCCTCCGCAACCGATGGAAACAACCAATGCGCCGATCGGCACAGCGGGAGCGCAACGATGAGCGACTGTATTTTTTGTAAAATAGTGGCCGGGGAAATTCCCTGCACCCGGGTCTATGAAGATGATCAGACCCTGGTGTTCATGGACATCGGGCCGATCATCAAAGGGCATATGCTGGTGATTCCGAAGCAGCATCACGACCCCATCACCGAAACCCCGGACGATGTGCTGGGCCACCTGATCGCCGTGGTGAAGAAAATCGCCGCCGCCCAGAAAAAGGCGTTGAAGTGCGATGGATGCAACATCATCCAGAATAACGGCGTTTGCTCCGGGCAGGCCGTGCCGCATCTCCATTTTCATGTGATTCCACGTTTTGAAAAGGATGGTCACACGTGGAACTGGGCGGCAAAAAAGTATGACGACATGCAGGAAATGAAACAACTCGCCGAGGCGGTAGCCTCGGCACTCACCCCCTGAGGCGCATGATGCATTCAGTGAATTTCGACGAAGTGCTGGAGCGAATTCTTGCGGAGGAAACCCGCTACCATCGCAATGCCTATACCTTCATTCGCGAGGGACTGGACTATACGGTGCAGCGGCTGCAAAAACCCCACAAAGGTCCCAAACGCCATGTTTCCGGGCGGGAACTGCTGGACGGGCTGCGCCTCTTTTCGCTCGAACAACTCGGGCCGATGGCCAAAACCGTATTCAACCGCTGGGGCATTCATACCACACGTGACATAGGCGAAATGGTCTTTATTCTGGTGAGCCACGGCATTCTTGGAAAAACCGATGACGACCACATCGAGGATTTTGACGACGGCTTTGATTTTGACGAGGCGTTTCGCCGCCCGTTCCAGCCCCGAAGCCGGCATCCGCGCCCCGAACCGGTTGTTCCGCACTCCTGAAAAAACGAAAAAGAGGCTTTTCTTTCGGCATCCAGTCGCTACCTTACGGGCCGAACCAACCGATTACTTCTCAAGGGATGGCCGCTTCCTCTATCATCAACTCTTAAAGCGGTCGTGGAGGAACTCATGAAAATTGGATTAGCCGTGCGGACGCTGTTCCGCGTGCTGGGCGATGCAGCATTCGCCCGGAAAATAAAAGAACTTATGGATGGCGCGGGGACCGAAACGAAAAAACCGGCCCCGGCCCGACGTGAAGCGCTCACGCTGCTGGCTACGTTCCAGCGCGAGGGACGCCTGATCGACTTCCTGATGGAAGATATAAAGGACTACAGCGACGCCCAGATCGGCGCCGCCGTGCGGGATATTCACCGGGACTGCGCCGCCGCCATGCAGCGTATGTTCGCCATGGCACCACTCACCGACCAGGCCGAGGGCTCCGCCATCGAAGTACCCGCCGGATTCGACCCGGCGATGATTCACCTCACCGGAGAGGTGGCCGGCGAGGCCCCCTTCCGAGGGATTGTTCGCCATCACGGCTGGAAGGCCGCGAAATGCGACGTGCCGGAATGGATCGGACGCGACGATTCCATGCTGGTGGCCGCACCTGTGGATGTGGAACTCTGATCACCGCATACGATAACTCCGTTTAATAACACGGGACCACCCCGGCCCGGAAAACAACCATCCCGGCGCGGGTTCTCCCTCGCAACAATTCTCCTAAAGAAAGGAAACAGCCATGAAAGCACAATTTGCCATTGGCATTGACCTCGGAACCACCAATACCGTACTCGCCTTCCTGCCGCTCGGCGGCGAACAGGCCCCCCTCGAAATTCTGCCCATCCCGCAACTCGTTGCGCCGGGCGTGGTCGAGGCACGCAAAGAATTGCCCTCGTTTCTCTACCTGCCCCTCGCCGAAGAAATCAGCGGCGGGCAATTCGCCCTGCCGTGGGATCAAAAACCCGACGTCATCGCAGGCGAATGGGCTCGAAAACAGTCGGCCGATGTGCCCACGCGCACGGTAGCGGCCGCAAAATCGTGGTTGTGCCACAGCCGGGTCGACCGGCGTGCCGCCATTCTCCCCTGGAACGCGCCGGACGACGTGAAAAAGATTTCACCCGTCGAAGCCTCCCGCCGCTATCTGGCGCACCTGGTGGCGGCCTGGAACCAGGCGCATCCGGAGGCGCCGCTCAAGGAGCAGCAGGTGGTACTGACCGTCCCCGCCTCGTTTGATGCCAGCGCCCGCGAGCTGACGCATGAAGCCGCCCTCGCCGCAGGCCTGCCGAAAAACTTCCTGCTGCTCGAAGAGCCGCAGGCCGCCGTCTATTCCTGGCTGGCCGATCACGGCGAAGGGTGGCGCAGGCAAATGACTGAAGGCGACTCCCTGCTCGTCAGCGATATCGGCGGCGGCACCACCGATTTCACCCTTATCCGCGTGGAATCGGAAGAGGGTGACCTGGTCCTGCGCAGGCAGGCCGTGGGCGACCATATCCTTGTCGGGGGCGACAACATGGACCTCACCCTGGCGCACCTCGCCAAAACCGCCTTTGACGAGCAGGGCACCGCGATCGATGCCTGGCAGTCGGTATCGCTTTGGCACGCCTGCCGAGCAGCCAAGGAGGCCTTGCTGACGGAAGGCGGCGACGAGAAATATCCCGTCACCATCCTTGGGCGCGGGAGCAAACTGATCGGCGGAACGGTCACCACCGAACTCGAACGCGAGCCCGTCGCGCAGATTCTGCTCGATGGATTTTTTCCGCATTGCGAAGTCGACGCCGTCCCGGCGCGGCGCCACGCCTCCGGCTTTCGGGAAATGGGTTTGCCCTATGAATCTGATACCGCCGTCACCCGGCATCTGGCCGGTTTTCTGCGTCGGCACGGAGAAGGTGGGGCGTCGGTACGTCCCACGCACATTCTCTTCAACGGTGGCGTACTGAAATCGCCGCGACTTCGCAGCCGTCTGACCGAAGTGGTCGGCGCGTGGCTCGGTGGAGCCGAGGCCATTAAGCGCCTCGAAGGGAACAACGATCTCGATTACGCCGTGGCACGCGGCGCGGCCTTTTACGGCTATTCCAAACAATCCGGCGGCCTGCGCATTCGGGGCGGCACGGCGCAGTCCTACTATA
This sequence comes from Kiritimatiellia bacterium, assembly GCA_028708815.1. GTDB lineage: Bacteria > Verrucomicrobiota > Kiritimatiellia > RZYC01 > RZYC01 > JAQVYB01. Next base: position 21,155 of record JAQVYB010000009.1, read on the forward strand.
TCGGCATTGAAACGGCGGGGTTGGCCATACCCGGCGCGCCGCGCCCGCTCAGTGCCCTCTGCGTGGTGCCCAACGGTATGGAGGAAGGCACCGAGTGCGATGTGCCCGGAAAAGAAATCGGCCTCATCGTCGGCGAACAGGTCCGCTTCCGCTTCTTCAGTTCGACCCGTCGTACGGAAGACCGTCCCGGCGCACAGCTCGACCGCTGGAACGAAGGCGATCTGATCGAAACCGATTCGCTCGAAGCGCAACTCCCCGCCGCCGAAGGCGTGGAAGACGACTTTGTGCCGGTTCACTTCCGCTCGCGCATCACCGAACTGGGCATGTTTGAACTCTGGTGCGTAAGTACCGTTTCCAAAGACGAATGGAAACTGGAATTCAGCGTACGCGAGCAGGACGCACAGTAATCGCCGGGGGTTTTTAAACTGTTTATGTCACGCAGGTGAAGGCCCAATGGTTCTCCGTTCCCGGAATGCCGCCTCCTTTTCCGTCCAGTGCAAAGGCAAAGATAAGTCCGTTGTTGTCGTTCATCGGTCTGTCCTTTCGTGCCGACGCCGCAGGCGAGCGGCGGCTTTAGCCGCACACTCCCCCGGGCTTGTTCGCTCAAGCAATTTTCAGCGTGAAACGTTTTCCAATGGCCTCGGCGAAATGCTCAAGCGCGGAGAGCTTGATGTCTTCGGCGTGGTTCTCGATGCGGAAGACCGCCGTATTCCCGGTGCGCAGACGAGCCGCCTGGTCTCCCTGCGTAAATTCTGCACCTGTCTTGCTTGTTTGAGATTTCGTTTCCGAAAAAACCGGTCGGGCACACTGCCCGACCGGTTTTCAAGCACTGAAACTATTTCCATCAACCCTCGGATGTTTTGGCCTGGAAAACACCCTTGGCCACCTTCATCATGCTGGCGATATCGGCCACGTCCGAAGAAATGATCATGGAATTGTTTTCCTTGGCCAGTTTTCCGAATTCATTCAGATACTGCTCGGCAATGCGCAGATTCACGGCATCCATGCCGCCTTTTTCATTGATGGAGGTGGCAATCGCGCTGATGCCTTGAGCCGTCGCTGCGGCAATCTGCCGGATTTCCTCGGAACGGCCCTTCGCCTCGTTGATGCGCTTCTGCATTTCACCCTCGGACTGCGCAATGGCGGCCTGCTTTGCACCCTCGGCACGATTGATCTGCGCCTGACGTTGTCCTTCGGATTCCGCAATGGTGGCGCGCTTCTCGCGATAGGCACGCATCTGTTTCTCCATGGCGTCTTTGATACTTTGCGGTGGGGTAATGTTCTTCACCTCGTAACGGGTCACCTTGACGCCCCACGGATCGGACGCGCGGTCCACGGCATCCACGATGGCGCTGTTGATGGTGGCGCGCTCCTCAAAGGACTTGTCGAGTTCCAATTTTCCGATGACGCTCCGCATGGTGGTCTGGGCGAGCTGGGTGGCGGCAAAACGATAATCGCCGATGCCGTACGAGGCCTTTTCCGCATTCATCACCTGCATGTAGAGAATACCATCCACCTCCACGGCGATGTTATCGCGCGTGATACACACCTGCGGCGCGACATCCACAGCCTGCTCCTTCAGCGTGTGCTTGTAGGAAACACGGTCGATGAACGGAATCAGCACATGCAGCCCGGCTTCAAGGGTGCCGGCATACTTGCCCAGCCGCTCCACGATAAAGGCGCTCTTTTGCGGAACGATCCGGATATACTTCACGAAAAGTATAAACGCGAATACGATAATGATAATCAGTAGAACGGTGAATCCTGTCATTTTAATCTCTCCTTGTTCCGGGTTTATGCCTGCCCTTTGACAAACAGCGTCAAATTATCCTGTCTGGTCACGGTCACCCGCTCACCCGGCGCGAGCGATTCATCTGATGCGGCGCGCCAGTCCGTGCCGTTTAATTCCACCTTGCCATCACGCCCCGGCGCAATCGCCTCAAGCACGACCACGATTTTCCCCGTGAAATCACCATCGGCATTGACTTCCAGGTTCTGCTTGTTGGCAATGAAGCCGGTGAACACATTCTTGAGCCAGCGGCGCAATCCAACCAGCATCAACAGAGAGGAAACCAGAAACAGCACCAACTGCTGGTTCAGCCCGAGCGGCACAACAAAAAGCACCACGGACGTCAGCAACGCGCCAAGACCAAAAAAGAAAATGATCAGTCCCGGGATTCCCAGTTCGGCCAACAAAAGCAGAATGCCTACGATGGCCCAGAGATACTGTGGTTGCATAAAACTACTCATCATGGGCGACTCTCCTTTTACACGGCACACTCATGCCTTACCTTGCAACGTAGAGTATATACGCGACACCAAGGCAACACCAAGATAAAAATCAAAGGCCCACGCGGCACACCGCACGGCCCTCCGATTGCAATCTTCGCAAAAAATGAAAAACACCCCGCCCGCAAACGCCTTTTTCTCTTTACAGACCGCGGCTTCGTGCCTTAAATGCGCGCATTCAACAGTTCGAACCGCGTACTATTGATGCAAAGAAACGCCCACCATTTGGACGGGATTGTCCGAAAAGAGCTTGCCAAGGCCCTGCAACCGTAACCGCCCGGCTCGGTTTTGCCCCCCCCCCGGAGTATCCCAACGGTCATTGGTTGTTCATTCGATGTCTTCGGGCAGGGTCCCCTCTTCGCGATATTGATTAAGCTTATTGCGAAGAGTACGAATGCTGATGCCCAGCAGCTCTGCGGTGTCCTTGCGGTTACCACCGGTTTTGCGCAAGGCCTGAATAATAGCGTGGCGCTCCAGCTCAGCGATATTCAAGGTTTCCCCCGATCCTGCCGACGGAACGACGACTCCCGGCTCGTTGACCGGACGGGCTTCACTCGTCTCCGGCATCGAAAAGGCTACCCCGCTGCGCCGACCCCGTATTTCGACCGGGAGCGTTTCCGGGCCGAAGACGGGCCCCTCCTCCATCACGCAAATACGCTCCACCACATTCTCCAGCTCGCGGATGTTACCCGGCCAGTTGTATTGCTGCATGGCTTCCACCGTCTCGGCGGCAAAGCTCAGTTCCTCGCTGCCCTTGCCCCGTCCGGCGCCGTGGCGCTGAACAAAGGAACCAACCAGCAGAGGAATGTCCTCAAGCCGTTCGCGCAGAGGCGGCAGCTTAATGGGCACCACATTCAAACGGTAATACAAATCCTGACGGAACTTCTTTTCATCCACATAGAGTTGCAGATTCCGATTCGTGGAAGCAAGCACCCGGCAATCCACCTGAATGGTCTGCGAACCGCCCACGCGCTCGAATTCACGCTCCTGGAGGACGCGCAGCAGTTTGGATTGAAGATTGATGTTCATTTCGCTGATCTCATCAAGCAAGAGCGTACCGTGATTGGCCAGCTCGAAACGTCCAATGCGCCGGGCGACGGCACTGGTGAACGAACCTTTCTCATGTCCGAAGAGTTCGCTGTCCATCAGGGCTTCGGGTACGGCCGCGCAGTTGAGCCGGATAAACGGCTGGTTCTTTCGCTCACTCATGCAGTGAATCGCAGAAGCGACCAATTCTTTGCCGGTCCCGCTCTCCCCATTGATCAGCACCGTGGCGTTCGATTGAGCCACTCGAGTCACTTCCTTCATCAGCTTCTGCACGGCGGTGGACTGGCCGACAATCTGCCGCCCCTGCGGAAGAATCCAACCGAGCTCTTCTTTCAAATAGGTATTCTGAGCCTGAAGGCCCACCCAATCGCGGGCACGATTGATAATGATTTCAACCTGCTCCGGTGAAAAGGGCTTCATCAGAAAATCATAGGCCCCGTTTTTCATGGCATCCACGGCGCGTTCCACCGTTCCAAAGGCCGTGATAATGACCGTCAGAGTTGGACAGCCAACAGCGGTCATGTGCTTGAGCAGGCCCATGCCGTCCAACCCCGGCATTTTCAAATCCACAAAGGCCATATCGAAATCCTGCTGCGTAAGCAGTTCCTTGGCGTCCAGCCCGTTGCTGGCCTCCGTCACCTTGATCTTATTACGCCGAAGGGTTTCCACCACAAATTCGCGCATCAGGGCATCATCATCCACAACCAGCGCATTTTCGATTGATGTTATCATGTTGCTGCTCCCACCTGCGGTATGATGACCGTGAATTCTGTCCCCGATCCCGCCTGGCTTTCCACCGTGATTTCACCTCCGTGCGCCGTGACAATTTTATGGCACAACGAAAGCCCCAATCCCGTCCCGGCATCTTTCCGGGTAAAGAAGGGATCAAAGACATGATGTATATCTTTTTTTGGAATACCGCAACCCGTATCGGAAACCGTGAAGCACACGCTTCGTTTTCTGACTTCGGAACGGATGGCTACACATCCGTTTTCGCGACCCGCACAGGCCTCCACCGCGTTACGCCCAAGATTGACCAGCACTTGACGGAGCTGGCGTATATCGCCGCCAACCGTATGGACCTTTCCGGTATGCCTGAATTCCAGCGCAACACCGTGCTGTGCGGCAAGCCCGCCAAGCAGATCTTCCACGCTGGAAAGCAGCATGCTGACATCAAAGAGATCGTTCTGCAGGGAAAGCGGGCGCGCATAGGTGAGCAGATTGGTAATCACGTAATTCAGGTTGGTCACGCCGGCAATAATTTTGGTGGCCATGCGGGAATGATTTTCGAGGCCATCCTTGTCGAGGTCGGATTTCAGGAGGCGGGCAAACCCCTCGATCGTGCCCAGCGGATTGCGTATTTCATGGGCGACGCTGGCTGCCATCTCACCCAAGGCGGCGATACGCTGCTGATGCTGCATTTTTTCCTGCAGCAACCGCAGCGGGGTGATGTCGCGCAGGACTTCCACCGCACCGATGATTTCCCCATCGGTCGACCGCACCGGCGCGATGCCGGCGAGCACGGTGATGGTGTGATCGCCATTCTTCCGCACCCGTTCCTGATCAAACACCACCTTGCCCTTCCGAATCGCCTCCTGGATGGCCTTGGGATTCCCGAGATCTTCCATCACTTCGGAATAGGCGCGCTTTTCCACCTCTTTCCTCTTTTTCTCCAACAGATTCAAGAAGGCGGGGTTCGTCCGTTCCACGCAGAGATTGGGATCCACCACCAGGACGCCGTCGCCAATACTTTCGAGAATGCACTCGAGGCGCCCGGTCATTTGGTGCAACTCATCCACCTTTTCGGAAAGAGCCGCGTTTTTCTCATTCAATTGCTGATTGGCCCGGGCGAGATCCTTTTTCAGATTCTCAAAGGAATGCTGCAGCAGACTGCTCTGCTCATCGAAGAGTTCGAAGGCTTTTTTGATACCGGCCATCAGCTCGCCGTCCGTCCATTGCTGCTTCATGAGGGCCTGCAGGTTTTTTTGTTTTTCAGTCATATATTCCTGCCGGTTGTCAGCGGATGCCCCGTCGTTTCCGATAGAGTTCATTCAGGGCCAACTTGATTCCCTGATTGGTCAGTTCGAGTTGCCTGGTACTTTGAAGAAACGGGATCCAGAGATCATCCTGAAGTTGTTCCTGCTGCTCGATCGGGAGCAGTTCATCCGGACCGTCCAGATAGGCGACCAAATCCTTCAGCGTTCCCTTTTCGAGAATGATATTGGCGATGCGCAGAAAAAAATCATCCAGCGGAATCTCTTCGCGATGCGGGCTGGCGCGGCTTCCCTCGTACCAGCGCCTCATGGCTTCCAGATTATCCCGCTTTTCCCACATGTCGAAAAAGGCTGGATAGTAGGTGCGGATGAAATCGCGATCCGCATCGGTCAGGCTCGCCAGTTCGGCCAGCACCGGATCAATCACTTCCTCGTTGCTGATGCCCAGCCGAATGTTAATGAACTGATCCAGGATTTTGGCCTTGGCGGTGAAATCGGGCGAGAGCGAGGCGAGGTCCATCAGGCCGAGACGGCGCGAGGCCTCCTGAAGCTGATCGTGACGGAAGGCGATCTGAGCCCACCAGAAGGCGGCTTCGGACTGAAGCGGCCCGACATCGTAGTTATTGCATATTTTGCGGAGCAGATAATCGGCCTTCAGGTCGTTTCCTTCCTTAAAGTAACAACGAGCCGTGCCAAGAGTGGCCGCCTCGATGGAAAGCGGCACGACACCGGAGGCATCGGCATCCTGTGCGGCCGCCATACCGAGCAGGGCTATTTTATCATAGATTTCCTGTGCATAAACCGGCAGTCCCATCTGCTCCACCGTTCGGGCCATCTGAATCAGAATTTTCTTGGCGTGTTCGTTTTCGGGGTCGGACTCCACGGCCTGAATACCCGTCAGCAGCATTTCAATGTTACCCTGGTTGCGGGTGAGCTGGGTTTCGAACAGGCGCGAGACGGCTGCCTGTTTGATCGCGGGCGGATAATCACCGGTGGCCAGTTCGCTCAGGATGTCCTCGGCATTCTCCGGTTCGTTGATTTTGAAAAAATACTCCGCTCTGTATAGTTGGCTTTGGGCCATAAGTTCATGAGCCCTGGGTTCCAATTGCGGCTGACGGGTAAGCGCCTCGAGCGAATCGGCGGCCTCCCGGTAAAAGCCCATATCCGCCATTTCCCGTATAATTTCCATAATCTGATTTTGGGAATCACCGGAAATTCCATAGCGTTCAATGTGCTGCGTCAGCAGGTGATTGGCGCGGCGGGGATCGCCTTTGGCCCGTGCTATCTGAGCAAGCAGCAGCATGGTTTCGGGAATAAACGTCATTGGTTCGTTGTCGAGAAAGTTCTGAATAGTCTGGTCGGCCAGGTCGTATTTTTTCTCGTCCATTTGAAGTTCCGCAGTGCGAAAACAAGCCTCGTCGCGCAGGGGGCCGGACGCCTGCTCCGTCAGTTCGCGATATTGATTCATCGCTTCCGTGCGAAGTTTCTCTTTGGCTTCGGCAGGATTCTCTTCGGGGTGATCCAAGAGATATTCCTTGAACCAGGAGGAATTCAACACCGTTTGCTGGGTGGCATTGGCCTCGCGCAATTTATACTCCAACTGCCGGGAGGGAGTCTGCATCACGGGCCGGGCCTTTTCCAGAGCATCCAGCATCTGAAAACGATTTCCGGTCTCCGGGATGTCCACCAGTTGGCTGGAATACAGAATCTCCCGCGTTTCGCGCAATCGTTCTTCGGCCTGCTCTCGACGCTCCGGATCCTTTTCCAATTCCAAAGCGCCTTCCAGATATTGTTCGGCGGCCAGGGCGTTCGGCCAAGGCGTCACCTGGGCTTCTTCAAGCAGCACGGCGCCCATCTCCTGAGCGGCCATGGCTCGCAAGGTGGCATTGGAGGTAAGGTCAATGGCACTGCGCAAGAGGGCCTTGGACATTTCCCAGCGATCAATCGCCGCTTCGTTCTGCGCATCGCCCAGCAGTTGATCGAACGCCATCAGCCGGGCCGGGGGCACTTCCTGCACATCCGCTTCCGAATAGGTCACCGAGGGAAGTTCCACCACCTCGTCGCTCTCTTCCTCTTCCGGTTTCTCTTTCTCCTCCACCTCCTCAAGCGCCTTCTGAAGCCGCTCTTTGTCCTTTTCCAGGTATCGGGTCAGCCCATAATACAGCCCGGCACTGGCGCCAAGAAAAACCATAAGAACCAGAATGATGGCCGATTTTTTCATTGTTCGGCACCCTCCGGATTGGCGGAAATCACCGAGGCGAGCAGGGAAGAACGCTCACAGAAAGAGGAAAGACGACGACTCAGGGCTTCGAGCGCCCGGATGTCGGGCAGAGCGTCAAAAGCGGGCGGGGTGCTCTGTTGCCGAAGCAGGTGAACCAGCTCGGGCTGTGCACCAAGCAGAGCCAGGCGCCCTCCCAGGGCCAGACAGGCCTCAGCCAGGGCATCCAGCTTGCCGGCACACTCCGGCTCAAGACTCACGGTCTGACGAAGATCCAGAGCCAGCCAGCCCTTGTCTTCAGGACCGGGCGCCAAGGCGGAGAGATCGTCCGCCGTCATCGCCGGCGGCATGGGCACCACACAAAAACGCTCCACCCAGGCCCGCCTCACAGCGGCGCCCTCCACATCGAAAGCCGATGATCCGGAGGCGGAACAATACTTCTGCACGGCCCGCTGCAACTCATCCACATCCAGTGGTTTGGTCAGCACGCCGGAAAAGAGGGAGTCGGGAGCGGAAACCTCCGCAGCAAAGTCATCGGCATCGGCACTCAACAGCAAAATCGGACAGCATACACCATTCTCGCGTGCAGAGGCAGCCACGGAGGCACCATTCCCGTCCGGCAACCGGTAATCCAATACCAGCAGATCAAAAGCATACGTTTCCAAATGGCGCAGCGCCTCCTCGCAGGTCGCCGCCTCCACCACCTGTGCACCGGTTTCTTCGAGGGCTTTCAACGCCAGCCAGCGTGCCAGCGGCTCATCTTCCATCAGGAGGATGCGCGGGCCGGAAGAGGATAATGCTTGTACATCCACACGGAACTCCTTCTTACCAAAGATATTTTCCGCTGGCCGGGAAGCGGGGAATCACCAGCACGTCACCCGACTGCAGATTTTTCAGATCGGGAACACGCTTACGGTTGGGCGCGATAAGCAGGCTGGCTTTGTTCGTATCCCCATACACCATGGGCAGCCCGGCAATGGAATAGAGAGTTTCTCCCGTTTCCCGCACCTCATAATACTCAAAATTACCGAGCAGGAGCTGATCAATCGTTTGATGCAGCGACTCAATCACCCCCTGCAACACCTGATTCGACTGAACCATGCTCTCATACTCAAGCCGCAACCCTACAAACTGCTCTTCCGTTTCCGTCATCGCCAGGCGCAATTCCTCGTTTTCCTCGTCCAGCAGACGAATCTGTTCGGTCTTGGCTTCGTTAATCAGCACCACCTGTTCAAATTGTGCGGCCTTGCGTTCGAGCGAGTCCAGCCTTCCCCGCCCCGCACGCGGACGAGCCTCATCCCCCATGCCAAGCTGCTGCTGAAGAGTCACGAGTTCATCTTCGAGTGTCTGACACTTTTCGGCCAGCTTGTCGCGTTCTTCAGCCTTCTGCTGGAGTTCCACAAGGCGTCCCGGCCCCTTCGGGGGGGCTTCCGGCGGGGGGTTAATCTGTTGAGCCGCAGCCGCCAGAGACAGCACAAGCGTACCAAAACAGCCGATCCCTACCGCTGCAAGCCGTTTGTATGTAGTCTTCTTCAACATGGCTTCCCCTTTAGCACCCGAAATGCCACAACGGCCTTCGAATGGTGTTTCCCAACTGAAAACCACAGGATTTCTCTAGGATATTTCGTATTCCGCCATTTTTTTATACAAGGTGGTCCGGTGAATCTGCAGAATTTCCGCCGCCTTGTTTTTATTTCCGTCCACGCTTTTGAGCACGGAAAGAATCAGTTTCTTTTCACATTCCGAAAGGCTCATGGGAGGAAAGTCTCCCGAAGGACCGGCCGGGGTGGGAAGCTCCGGCTGAAGAACGCCGGTCAAGGGCAGACCGAGCACATCCGGCTCAATCTCTCCGCTCGGTGTCAGAATCAGGCTGCGCTCTACAACATTACGCAGTTCCCGGATATTGCCGGGCCAGTCATAGGCAAGCAGAGCGGCGACGGCCTGCGGGGTATATCCCGTGACCTTCCGCCCCATCTGCGCCGTGAGCAGTTTCAGGAAATAACGGGCCAGCGGCTCAATATTCTCCTTATGATCCCGGAGCGGCGGCATGATAATCGGCAGAATGGAAAGACGGTAATACAAGTCTTCCCGAAAGAGCCCTTCCTCCACTCGCTTTTTCAAGTCGCGATTGGTCGCCGCCACCACACGTACATCCACACTCACCGGTTTTGCTCCACCCAACCGACGAAACGACTTATCCTCCAGCACCTTGAGAATTTTTCCCTGAAGCTTCTGGTCCATATCGCCGATCTCATCCAAAAAGATGGTTCCCCCCTCTGCCGCCTCGAAAAGCCCCGGCTTTCGCTGCTTGGCATCCGTAAACGCTCCCTTTTCATAACCAAAGAGTTCGCTCTCCATCAGTTGTTCGGGAATCGCCGCACAGTTGATGTCCAAAAACGGTTTTTTGGCACGCGGGCTGGACATATGAATCGCGCGGGCGAGCATCCCCTTCCCGGTTCCGCTTTCTCCCATCACCAAGGCGGTGGTATCCGGTGCCTGCGCGATCAGTTGTGCGCGTTCGAAAATCTTTGCCAGCACGGAGGAGCCGATCATCTCGCCGAAACTGAGCACCTCGCCGCATTCTTTGACCTGCATTTCGCTCAGCGAGGTCACCTGACGGGTCAGCGTCTGTTTGTCCGCCACATTGCGTACAATCTTATCGAGCTGTTCATCCTCGAAAGGCTTCGGCAGATAATCAAACGCGCCGGCCTTGAGCGCCTCCACAGCGGTGGAAATATCCGCATAGGCGGTCATGATCACCATTTCCAGATCCGGATGCAGCTCTTTCTGCTCGGCAATGAATTTCAGTCCATCGCCATCCGGCAGCCGCATATCGGAAAGGACCAAATCCAACTCCGCCTCTTCGAGGACCTGCCGGGCCTGCGCCAGACAGTCGCGTGCCTGAACGTCGTGACCCATCGCACGCAACCGATCGTAAATCGCCTTTCGCAGCAAGGCATCGTCCTCAATCACCAAAATCCGCAACTCTTTCATAATCGCTCACAATCCATGTGGTTCAGCAATTCCCTACAGGGCACAGCTTGTACCCCGAATAGCCACCGCTGTCGAGTAAAGAGCGGAGAATCCCTCATCGCAGATTCCTGCACATTATGGGTATAATCGGTATCGGAATCGAAATGAAGAAGAAAACCCGATTTCAACCCCGGCGAACCGAGGCCGAAGGCGAGGCCCGATAGCGATTGGGGTGCAGAAGAAAAAAGGGACCTGCCGAGGCAGGTCCCTTTTCATTGATTCGCCTGAAAGGCTCCGAGGCGCTTACTGGCCCGGATGCCATTCCTGTGCTTTGCCGGTGTTCTGTCCAAACGCCTGATCAAAGGCGCCGGCCAGGTCCACCAGGTCTTCACCCGGCTGGAGGCCGGTCAGCATATCCTCGCTGACTTCAAATTCCTCATCCGAAAGCGCGGCGGCCTTGATGCTGAGCCCGATACGGCGTTCCACGGGATCAATTTTGACCACGCGTGCCTGCACTTCCTGGCCCGGCTTCAACACATCGCGCACGTTTTCGACGCGATCTTCGCTGATCTGGCTGATATGCACCAGCCCGTCAATGCCCTCCGCCAGCTCGACAAAGGCACCGAACGACGTCAGCTTGCTGACTTTGCCGTTGACCAACGCACCTACGCTGAACTGTTCGGAAATCTTCGACCACGGATCATCCTGCGCCTGCTTCAGCCCGAGGCTGATGCGCTGATTATTCGGGTCCACTTCCAACACCACGCACTCGACCTCATCGCCCTTGTTCAAGACTTCGGACGGGTGGTTGATTTTGCGGATCCAGGACATATCGGAAACGTGAATCATGCCATCCACGCCTTCCTGCAGTTCCACAAATGCCCCGTAGGTGGTGAAATTGCGGACCTTGCCGGTAATGCGGGTGCCGATCAGGTAGCGGTCGGCCACGAGATCCCAGGGATTCTCTTCGGTCTGGCGCATGCCCAGCGATATCTTCTTTTCGGTCTCGTTGATGTTCAGCACCACGGCCTCAACCATGTCGCCCACCTTCATCACATCCGAGGCCTTGGCAATACGCTTCGTCCAGGAAATTTCGGAAACGTGGACCAATCCTTCCACGCCTTCCTCGATTTCAACAAATGCACCATAGGGCATAATGTTGACGACTTTGCCGCGGATGCGGCTGCCGATGGGATAACGGACTTCGATGTCATCCCACGGATTTTTCAGGCGCTGTTTCAGGCCGAGGGAAATCCGTTCTTTTTCGAGATTCACATCCAGAATCACCACTTCGAGTTCCTCGCCGACGGACAGCATTTCCGACGGATGGTTGATGCGGCCCCAGCTCATATCGGTGATATGCAACAGGCCGTCCATACCGTTGAGGTCGATGAAGGCGCCGAAGTCGGTGATGTTCTTGACCATGCCCTTGCGCATCTGCCCGGGCTTGATCTCCATCAACAGGACTTTCTTCTGCTCGCGACGCTGATCTTCCATCAGTTCACGACGGGACAGCACGATATTGCGCCGTTCCGTGTTGATCTTGAGAATCTTGAATTCAAGTGATTTTCCAACGTACTCATCCACGTTGCGAATAGGCACCACATCCAGTTGCGAGCCGGGCAGAAAAGCTTCCACGCCCACATCCACCAGCAGGCCACCACGCACCTTGCCGGTAATGGTTCCGCCGATGATCGTGCCTTCCTGAAATTCGCTGAGCACACGCTCCCAGTTTTTCTGCTGCTCGGCCTGCTCTTTGCTGAGCACGACCATGCCTTCGTCATCTTCCATGCTTTCAAGCAGAACCTCTACCGTGTCGCCCACGCTGAGGTTTTCGAGGTCTTTGAATTCTTCCGAAGGGATCAACCCTTCCGACTTGTAGCCGATATCCACCAATACGGAGTCCGGACGAATCTCCAGAATCTTGCCTTCGACAATCGAGCCTTCCTTGAAGTCTTTCAAGGTGTTTTCATACATGGCTGCCATTTCGGCCTGTGCATCTCCCTCATAGTTGTTGAGGTTGAAATCCATGTGCATTTTTTGGGTTTTCTGTTTTTCCATGATATAACTTACTTGTTCATTCGGGCTTGGTTTCGTCCCATGCAATCTGTGAAAAGCAGCCCACGCACTTCTCATCCGGGACATCTAAAGCGAGGCAAAGTAGCACAGGCCCCCAGGCATGGCAAGGCGTTAAACCGGGAATTTTTCGCCAAAAACCAGCGGTTTTCAGGGGATATAACAGCCGAAAAACAGCGCGATCAGTGTGCCGCCGAGCGGGGCCGCTCATAGACCTCCAGCTCCCCGATCGTCCAATCGCGCCCGGCACGCGGACGGGCAATTTCGATGCGAATCGCGTCGGCTTCCGCTCCTGTCAGCGGGATATCCTGCACCTGCCAACCATACACGGGATGCCCGTTGACCACATCAAACGCGGCCATATCAATGGGCACATTGGTGGCTACAGGCGTCCAGACGCCGTCTTTGCGCCGAATCAGGATGTTCAGCGCATCGGCATAATCAAAGGGGTACTCATTATAATAGAAGCGCAGGCATTCAAGCTCGGCCGGGCGCGGCAGGTCCAGCTGAATCCACATCCCCGCCTCCTGAGCCTGATGCGATCGCCAGTAATGCGTCAGCACGCCGTCAGAAAGGGAATCCTGGTCCGCCGGGTAATGACTGACGCTTACGCGCACCACGTCAGGCGACAGGGCATGCCCACGTTTTTCCGGGCCTCCCTGAAAATCGGTATAGACCCGACAGACCCCGCAGGTCTGCACCTGATACGTCAAGCCGCTGCGCTCCATATCGCTTTCAAAATCCATCCAGCGGAAGCGCCGGCCCGGCCCGAGCACATAGGCCACATTGGTTGCGCGGTCCACCAGGTCCGCATACGGATAAGGCCACCCGAAAAATCGTTCATTGAAAGGTTGCGCGCATAAAATTTCCTCGTCGGTTAGAAAATTGATCGTGTACGCATCAAAATAGGAACTGTAGGCATGGCGGATTCCTTTTTCGCGCAGGGCTTCAATGGCCGGGCGCGTATCCGTAAAATAGCCGTTAAACGAGTCGCTCAACCAAGTGCGTGCCAGCGCCAAAGAGGTGGTGATATTCACCAGCAGGAGGGCCGCCACGGCGAACCCCGTCACGCGCCGTCCGGCTGTTGTTCTTCCGCGCAGTACGCCGCCGAGCACCAACGGAAAAAACAGAGCCACCGGAAGCAGATAGCGGAACTCATGCGATCCGAATCGGGTGGTCATCACAAAAAGTAACACATACACCCAGCTCAATCCGGTGATTACGTCCAACCCCGAAATGTCCGGCCAACGGGCCCGTACCGCCCGGCGGAAAAAGGAGACCACGCAGCACACCGAGACCGCCGCCATAAAAATCAGCCACCCCACCGCCACAACAGGCAGCAGAGACTCCGGAAGAAACCCCCTCACCATTTCCACCGCATCCGGCATCAACGTACCGACAAACCCCAGCGCCGTCGGCAGCGTGAATTTCAGCGCCGGATTCCAGAGCCGTTCCAGCGCCTCCGGAAAAGAGACCGTGGCCGAGACCGCCGCATGAGCCCCGGGATACCACGCCTTCGCCAGAAAATACGGACCCAACCCCACCGCCAGACCCAACGCAAAAGACGGCAGACCGACCAAGGCCTTGCGCGGGCTGCGCCCCACCGCCGTCATGACGCCCAACGCACCCGCCAACGGAAGCGCCAGCAGCGTGGAACTCCCCGCAAGCCCCGCCAGAAAACCGGTCAAAAGCGCCCAGCCCGGATTCCAACCCGTTTCCGCCCGATTCCGTTCCGCCGCCCAAAGCGCCGCCAACCCCAGCAACATAAACGCCGGATAACTCGGTAACATATAGACGCATTGAAGCATCAATACATAAGCCGAAGGAAAAACCACCAGCCAGGCCGCCGCAGGAAACGCCGCAGGCAGCCCGTCTACCCGCGCGTCCTCCCCCGCCCAGCGCCTCAGCAACAGCAGGCCGAAAAGACTGGAGAACAGGCCCATAATCGAAGGAACCAGGCGCAATCCGAGCGCCGTGGCCGGAAGCAGGCGAATAAAAGGTGCGCTGAGATAGGATTCCACCGGAAAAAGGTAGGGTTGCGCCATGAAAAGCAGCGGAAACCGCCCAAACACCCCCCGCGGACGCTGCTTGGTTTGAAATGCCGGGTCCTCCGCCGACTGCGTCATACCCCGGGCCTGAAGCGCCATAATACACTCATCGCCCGAGACGTGCACCCGGTTCACGCTGACGCAGAAAAAGGCTGCACGCCAAAGCAGCGCCACCAGCAGCAGCATCCATAGAACCTGTTTTTTTTTCATGATCCGCGTATCAATCGTACTGAAGAATCATCAACTTACCATCCACCTCAACGAAAGACGGTTCGTGGGTCTTAAAATACTCCTCCCGTTCCAGATAGTGCTCATGGTCCAGCAGAAGAATCAGCGGCTTGTCACGGTTCGGATCGCGCACCATGGCATCAAAACCATCCACCGTCATCAATCGGTGTTGCGCATCCGGATAACTCAGACCATATTCAAACTCGCCGCGACTGTCGAACAGATAGAGATCGTCCCGTTCGAGAAAGAAACAGGCCGAATGCGCCAGATACTTGTTGGCGGCCACCAGAGCCGGTTCAGTCCGCTCGCGGTGCCGACGCAGAAAATCCTGCGCGCTTTCCGTCACCGCCAATCGTGCAGGCAGGGCCACATGCGCGGAGGCCAGCACCAGCACCGGAGTCAATGCGAAAAGCACGAGCTTGGCGCGATAGTCCGGCCTACGCGCCGCCGCCGCCGCGCAACCCGCCAACCAGCACAAACCAGCCAGAAGCAACGCGAATTTCATCCATTCCGACGGCTGATACACCACCTCCGGCCAACCCGTGACGTAATTGACCAGCAATCCGACCGCCACCAGCGCAAAAAGCCCCGCCATGATCCACGCACCCACATTAAAGGCCTTGCGAACCCCCAATCCGAAGTATTTGCACAGCCCCCAACCGCCCAGAATGGCCAAGGGCGGATAGCAGGGAAGAATATAGGTGCCCAGTTTGCCGCTCGAGGCCGAAAAAAACAAAAAGGGAAACACAAACCAACATATCGCAAATCGAATCAGCGGCTCGCCTTTCCGGGTGACGAACAGCCCCTTGAAGGCTGCCGGAAGCGCAAAAACCCAGGGAATGGCCCCACCCAGCATGATCGGTATGAAGAACCAAAACGGCTCTTCATGCTGGGTTTCCCGCACCACCAGCCGATTGATCACCTTTTCCCCCAACAAATCCTTCCAGAACGCGCTCTCGTGCAGCGGCTGACTCAGAGATTCGGGCACAAAGCGGTTAATATGTTCTTCCCAGAAAAAATAACTCCAGAAATCAGGCTCACGCTGATGAATGGCCAAGGCCCAGGGCAGGATCAACAAAGCGACCGTCACCAATGGGATCCACGGCATCGTAAAGAGCCGTTTCCAGTCCTTTTGCCAAAGCAAAAACGGCACCACCGCGATCACCGGCACCGCAAACGCCAGAAACCCCTTTGTCATGAAAGAAAGCCAGGCGAAAACTCCACAGAACAGCAGGTGCAACACTCGCCATCCGACAGATTCCGATCGGTACGCCAAATAGAAAAAGGTCAGCATGCCTGTAACAAAAAAGGTGAGCATACTATCGAGCACGCTGGTCACGCCCACCACGCACACCTCGGCAAACGTGACCTGCATCGCCGCACCAAGCAACGCGATACCCGTGGAAAAAGTGGCCCGGCGCAGAAGAAAAAACACCAGCAGGGCCGTCCCACCCACCGCCAGAGCCGACGGCAGGCGGATGGCAAAGCCATTCTGACCGAAAAGCTGCATCGAGGCGGCATTCATCCAATACCCAAGCACGGGTTTCTCAAAATAGCGCAACCCGTTCAGACGCGGCGAAACCCAGTCGCCTTCCGCAATCATTTCACGCGGAATCTCTCCGTAGCGCGCCTCGTCAATCAGGGCAATTGGACGAAGCCCCAGCGGAATCACGTAAATCAGGAGGTACACAAACAACGCGCCGGCAATCAGTTTCTTCATGCATCTTCCTTGGTCTTTGGGTTGGTTATTGCGGCGGATACTATCAACGCCCACCGTCAAGGACTACCCCTTTGTGGTAAAATCTGCACGCCCCGACAAGCCCTCTGTCGGGCTTTGGATAGAGGCCTGCCCAATAGATGCCATCAGCAATCACTCACTGGCAAGGGCCCCCCGCTTGCTGTTCGGATGTTTCCAGGACCTCGCGGACCTTCGCGGCCAGCGTTTGGAAGGTGAGCGGTTTCTGGATAAAGTGAACGCCGTCATCCAGCACCCCTTGAGACGTAATCATGTTAGACGTATAGCCGGACATGTAAAGCACCCGCAACAAGGGACACGTGCGGCACATCTGAACAGCCAACTCCCGCCCACTCATTTCCGGCATCACAACGTCGGTCAGCAGAAGCTGAATTTTACTGCACGGTTCACGGGCAAGTTCCAGCGCCTCGCGGGGGGTGCCGGCGGCCAGTACCTGATAGCCCATGCGTTCAAGCATTTTGCGGGTCAGTTCGAGCAGGGCGGGTTCATCCTCCACAAGCAAAACGGTCTCCCCCTTCCCGAGGGGGGTGCTTAAAAAAGGCTCGACATACGGCGCCTGCTCTTTTCCGGTATATTTCGGCAGGTATATTTTAAAACAGGCTCCCCTGCCGACTTCGGAATATACCGTGATGAACCCATTGTTTTGCTTTACAGCACCATACACCATGGCCAGCCCAAGTCCCGTACCTTCGTTCACGGCTTTAGTGGTGAAGAAGGGTTCAAACAGATTCTCCCTGACTTCCTGATCCATACCATGCCCGTCATCACTGACCAACAGTAGAACATACTCCCCCGGCGCCACCTCGCCATGCCCGGAACAAAAAGTGGCATCCAACGTGACGTTGGTTGTTTCCACCATGATTTTCCCGGAACCCGAGATGGCATCGCGGGCATTGACACATAGATTCACCAGTATCTGATGAATCTGGGAAGGATCCATGTGCACCATCCAAAGGTTCGCCCCGGGCACCCAGCCCAGGTCAACATGCTCGCCAATGAGCCGCCGCAACATGAGTAACATTCCCTCAATGGCCCCGTTTAAATCCAGCGGTGTGGGGCGGATGGTTTGCTTGCGGGCAAAGGCCAGCAACTGACGGGTGATGTCAGCGGAACGTTTGCCCGCTTTGATAATTTCCAGGAGGCTGCTGCGTACGCTCTCGTTATCGCCGACATCATCCAGGCCCAGTTCCGCAAAGCCGATGATAATGCCCAGCATGTTGTTGTAGTCATGCGCCACTCCGCCGGCCAACCGCCCCACCGCTTCGATTTTTTCCGACTGCCGCAGGCGTGCTTCCAGTCTGCGCTGATCCGTGACGTCTGTGAAAATTGCGAAATACCACTCCGGCGTGCTTGCCAGGCGGAGTTCGGTCTGCAAGACGGCACCGTTTTTGCAGGTAATGGAAAAATCCATGGGTGCTATTTCCAATCCATTTTCTTTCTGCGTTTCAAAGCTTTCCCGCCAGACGTTGAAAACCTTCCGTCTCTGCTCCTCATCGGGATAGGCACACACCCACCAGTCACTTGCCGTTGGAATGTCTTCCAATGTATAGCCGCACAATCGGGTGAACTGCCGGCTGACATGAATGGTTTTATTCCCGCTGGAAAAAATGACGATGCCCACAGGCGCAGACTCGGCCAGCAGACGAAAACGATCCATGCTTTCCCTCAACTCGCTCGTGCGTGCCGCTACGCGCCGCCGCAAGGACCAAACCCACAGAACGACAACCAGCAGAACCAACAGCAGGGGAACCAGCACAAACATCGCCAGGCGCAGGGCCGGCATAAACGAAACGGGGTGTTTCTCGTACACCCCCAACCATTCATCATAAATGCGGCGGTACTCCCCAGAGGCCTCCACCACCCGCAACCCTTCATTGAATTCAGCAAGAAGCGCCTGCTGTCCACGGCGCACCGCATAGCAGTAATCCATCGAGGCAAACGGCCGCTTGCCCACCTCCAGGTTCTCCAGGCCCATTCGGTCAATAAAATAGAGGGTGGACACCCGCGGCGCCAAAGCACAATCGCATTCCCCTTCGGCCAGGGCCGATAAAACGGCCTCTTCCGACCCCACCATGACAAGCTGGTCCGCCAATCCGTTGTCCCGGAGCATGTCTTCTATCGCGGAACCCTGCTGCACCACCACTTTTTTCCCCACCAAATCAAGCAGGTTTTCCGGCGGAGCTTCTTCCCCACGTCGTACGACGCCCACATAATGATTCACACTGTGTGTCTGTGAAAAATCAAATTTCAACCCCCGTTTTGTGGTATAAAAAAGACCCTGCAAAACATCGATTTCGCCCTCTTCGAAGGCTTTCACTATATCGGCCCATGGGCCAAGGCGTATCGTGACATCCAGCCCCATTTCCCGCGCAATGGCACGGGTCAAATCCACATTATATCCTGCCGGACGCCCCCGTTCGTCGCGAAATTCAAAGGGGGGATAACGATCATCTCCTCCCACAACAATACGCCGATGGACCGGCAGTTCCATTTCTGCAAACCACTTGGCGTGCAAATGCCGGTGTGTGCCATTGGCCACCGCAATGGCCAGCCCTTCATTCAGCATCGCCAGATTCTGCGCATCCCCTTCCTTCACCGCAAAGCAGAACTCCTGCGCAAACCCCTCGAGCAATTGGTCCACCACCAACAGATTGCTCAACCCCAACTCCTGAATCAAGCGCAGGGCGAGCAGGTGCTGAATCAAAACGGCATCGTACAACCCATTGGCGAGGCCTTCGAGCGCCTGCGCATACGTATCGGTGAGGCAGATCTCAAAATCACGCTTTTCCCGATGAAGAAACTCTTCCATATTATCGCCTCTCATCACGGCCACCCGCCGCCCGCTCAGCGAGCGCAGATCGCTGACGTCGTGGGTATCGTCACGCACCACAATAGCCCCGTGCAGAACCATATACGGCACCGTGAAATCAAACAGGTTCTCGCGTTCGGGCGTACGCCCCACCAAAGGAAGCACCTCCACCTCTCCGCGTTCCAATAACCCGCGCACATTCGCCCAGATACCCGTTTGAAAGCTTGCCTCGCGCCCCATAGCGGCCAGCGAGGCCTGCAGCAGTTCGATGGAAAAGCCGGTCAGATTTCCCTCATCGTCCAGGGTGCAAAACGGGGGATAATCAACCTCCCCGGCGCTGGTGATCGGTATCAGCCCGCCGGCAGCCGCCGGCGTTAGGCCGGCAAGAGCAACAAACACCAGGAAGCCGAACAGGCGGCTTGCATCCCCAAACAAACACAGACCGGCGTGAAGAAAACGGCCCAACATCTTCATAAAAACCCCATCCCTTGTATTCCGTCGTAAACCCACCGGTACCGGTGCAGAACAATACCTGCACATCCCTCGTGTGCAACCGGCGTAGGTGTTAGTGTAGCGGCCCACCCCCCCCGCTGTCAAAATGCTTGTCGCCCTTTCTTGTCTTCCGGCCTTTCTCATGATAGACGACTGACCATGTGCGTAAGACCATTCAGTAAGGATCCACGATGAGGCGAATGATTTGCTGGAAGGAACGATTATCGGGCGGCGTGAAACGCGAGGTGCGTGTCACCTTTCTACCCGGAGAACACCTCAAGTGGCAGTACAAGCGTTCCGATGAAGAACGCTGGGATTACGATACCCCGCCCACCAAGGCCGACTGGGATATCCTGCTTGAAAAAACGCAGGGGTTTTACAATCGCCGCCGCGCCACATTGAAGCAACTGGAGGCCGTCCAACGCCTCACGCGGCTGGAGCCTGAGTCGTGACGACGCCGGCCACCCAACCCGCAGATGCCCCCCCAAAAAGCCGGTGTCCTCTTTGCCAGACACCGGACAGCCCCTTGTTTTTCCGCGATGCCACCCGTGTCTATCACCATTGTTCGACCTGCGACTATGTGTTTGTTCCGCCCGAATATCATCTGAGCAAACACGAGGAACGGGCACGTTACGATCAGCACCAAAACCACCCGGACGACCCGGGATACCGTCGTTTTCTTTCCACCCTCTTCGAACCGATGCGCGCCCTTCTGCGTCCCGGCGCCAAGGGCCTCGACTTCGGATGCGGACCGGGCCCGACACTCTCCATCCTTTTCGGCAGCACCGGATTTGAGATGGACCTGTACGATCCCTTTTACGCCCACCGCCCCGAGGTATTTCAACGCCGCTATGATTTTATCACCGTCACCGAAGTGGCGGAACACCTGCGCGATCCGGCACGTGAATGGGAACGCCTCTTCCACATGCTCAATCCCGGCGGATTGCTGGGCATCATGACGCAGATGCGCCCGGAACCCGACGCCTTTGCCTCCTGGTATTATCTCCGGGATCCCACCCACATCGGATTCTATTCGCACGACACCTGCGGATGGATGGCCAATCAACAGGAGGCGGATATTCCGGCCCTCTTTGGAAGCGTCGCCATCCTGCGAAAGACGCTGTCGGACTGAATGCCGCATGCCGCTCTCTTTCCAAACGTCCCCTCCGGAGAATGAACCCTCGCCCACCAACTCGCCGGACCGCATTTTGTTCCTTGATAAAAGGGTATGACTTTGCGCCGCATTTCGGTTATCCTGGCTCCTGTTTCCACTCAAG
This sequence comes from Kiritimatiellia bacterium, assembly GCA_028708815.1. GTDB lineage: Bacteria > Verrucomicrobiota > Kiritimatiellia > RZYC01 > RZYC01 > JAQVYB01. The sequence goes on from JAQVYB010000009.1 coordinate 42,362, forward strand.
GCGACGGAAAGCGAAAAGGAGGCGAATCATGTCAGAACAGTCCAAAGAAGAGATAAACTGCGAAGGGCACGAGCATCATCTGTGTCATCTGTTCAACCTGCGAATGCTTCAAACCAGTCCCGAAGAATATAAGGATTTGGTGCGGGATGCGCGCTTCATCTGCATCGGATGCGGGCGCGTCGCGGCATCGGCCGACAACCTGTGCGCCCCGCGTCCGCTGGACTGATCCAACCGGTGCCGGCGGCGGCCCCGTTTTTCTTTCGCGCGTTCGTGTTCCGGGCCGCGGCGGAGACTCTCCAAGAAGCCCCACCCCGGCTATTAAAACAGGATTGACCCGCAGGCGGCAGGATTGTATTTCATAACACGCAAACGGCACGCATGCAGCAGGCCGCGCAAACAGCTCAGGGGGGAGATTCAAGGATGAATGGTATGGCAATACGATGGTGGATGACGATGGGCATTCTCGGTGCAGCTCTTCAGGTGCAGGCGGCGCCGACCGTGGTAAACACCGGGGCGGCGGTACTGACGGTAACCGGAGCGGGGGGCGTACGCAGCAGCATTGCCGTGGACAGCGCCGCCACGCCGCATGTGGTCACCACCGAGGCTCCTGGAAACAATTTTTACTTTTCCGACCTGGTCAACGGGTCCTTTTCCACCGTGAAATACGATTCCTCGGCCCTCTTCAACAGCCCGCAATTCGGGTCGCCGCATATGGAGATCGACGCCAACGACACCGCCTGGATTTCCGCCACGTTCTGGTATCCAAACATGGGCATCGGAATTACGGTGCGCCCGAACATCAAAAGCAAGCCCGGCGCATGGCCGAGTTTTAACAGCGAAGATATATGGGGCGGCGGCACCTATGATGTCGCCAATCTCTCGCTGGATCCATCTGCTCTCGGCAAATGCTACTTCGGTTCGCACCGGGGCGTCTGGGAGGAATACACCTTCAACGCCTCCGCCTACAATATTTACGAAAGTGCCAACGGCACGGTGAATGACGGCGCCGGAGGAGAAAAGGCCTACTTCTGGATCAGTAAAGCCGGAAGCGTACAACATGCCAATGGACCGAACGTCGGCGTGAAACACCATGCCACCGAATGGTCTTACAACAACTCGCTGCGCGCCGCGGCGGGACTCGATTGCCTGAAATGGTCCGACTGGGACTACTACCCCGGCATGTTGAACGATCACGCCTATCCCTCCGTAGTGTCCGACAGCACGGAACCGCAAACCGCCTATATAGTGGCCGTGTATGACGAACGCGCGCCTTACGGCATCTTCCTGAATATCTGGCACGGAACCGACAATAACGGCAACGGCTACTTCGCCTTCAGTCCGCAGGGCGGTCTGCTCTGCCTCGATCCCGATGGACGCACCGGCACCGGCGGACGCTACGAAGTGCAGCAATATCCCGCCAACCGGGGCGGCGTTTGGGTGAGCTGGATTCGCGCCGGGCGCGCCAAGCTCCGTTATGTGCCGGCCAACGCCGCGAAACTGGCCGATTGCGGGCCCGAGGTGGATGTCTGCGCGGCAAGCGTCGTGGGCTCCATCTGCGTCGACTTCAATGGCGACATTCACATGTCCTACGTGGGTAACAACGCGGTTCAGTACCGCCGAATCACCGTCTCCGGCGACAGCCGCGTCCTTTCCAAATACACCTATCTCGCCGGCGATTACGATGGCAACGGCTACGATGACCTCTGTGTCTATGCTCCCTCAAACGGCACCTGGTACACCTGGTTCAACAAAAACGGAAGCTGGATGCGCACCGAGACCAAACAATGGGGCTGGGCCGAAGCCCAGGCCGTACCCGCCGATTATGATGGCGACGGCATCACCGACCGCGCCGTGTTTGCCCCGACCCTCGGCTCCTGGTACGTTTGGAAGAGCAAGACCCAGACTCAGTGGACCACGCAATGGGGCTGGAGCGAGTCCATGCCCCTCCCGGCGGACTACAGCGGCACGGGGTGCGCCACGCCCGCCGTGTATGATCCGTCCACCGGGCGGTGGTACATCCAGCTCGCCAACGGTAAAACCAAGACCCTGGACCTCGGCTACCCCGCCGCCATCCCCGTACCCGGCGATTACAATGGCGATGGGCGTGACGACATCGCCGTCTATTCACCCGACACCGGCGCCTGGACTGCCCGCGACGTCCTCACCGGCAAGGTCATTCTGAATCTGAATTGGGGCTGGGCCTCCGCCCGTCCGGTCCCCTTTGATTACAACGGCGATGGACGCCACGATCTCGTGGTCTATGATTCCGGCACCGGAAAATGGTACTGCAACTTTCTGAACGGCCAAACCCGCACCTTCCTGTGGGGCGGCGGCCAGCTGTTGCCCGTGCCCGGACGCTATCGGCGCGCGCACCCCAGTTTCCGCAATGCGCAATTCGGCGTTTATTACCCCGATACCGGCTCCTGGGCCATCCGCGAATTCCTCATGGAGTTTCTCAGCCCGTGGTACTTGATGCTGGACTTCGGCTTCCCCGAGGCCCGCCCCCCCGCCTATCTGATCGAATAACCGTCAGGAAAAAAATGACCTTGATCGTTGACCATAATTTGTCGCCTCAACACACCATTCCAATCGGCAGCCTGTGCGAGTTCCATCTGGAAAAGGAACTCCCCGCCGAGAGCGAATGCTGCATCCGCCACGCCTCGATTCTGTATCTCAAACCGCTCCCGCACCCGGCGGCGGAGCGGATCCTGCGCTTCTTTCCCGAAGCACCGGGACGCTACTCGCTGCTCCTCTTGTCCCCCGCCGGAGCCGAAGGCAGCGTTATCCGCGAGGAATTCCCCTTCGAGGTGCTCGCCAAAGAAGCCTCCTTCGACGGACCGCAACGACTCAAAACGTACAACCGAAACAATCTGCTCGTACCCAACGCCTGGGATGCCAAAAACTTTTCGTCCTTCGAAAAGCCCGTCTGGAGCGCCATCAAGGAACAGGTCAAACCCGGCTGGGTGGCCTACGACATCGGCGCCAATATGGGCATCTACTCCACGGCCTTCTCCCAACTGGTCGGACCTGCCGGACGGGTCTACTGCTTTGAAGCCAACCCCATGTGCCTCTATTTTCTGCAAACCAACCTGGCGCATGAAAAATGCGCGGAGAACTGCGAAATCATCCCGGAGGCCATTCACAACCATACGGGCGAGTGCGCCTTTTCGATCAACTATGCCAACACCGGCATCGGCATGACCGCGACCAATTCCATGTACGGCGGCAAAATAGGACACGAAATCAAGGTGCACTGTTCCGATTTGGATGCCCTGGCCACGCGTCTGGCCCTGCGTCCGCCCCAATTCATAAAAATAGACATCGAAGGCGCGGAAGGCGCCGCCATTCTCGGCATGAAAAACATCCTGCAGAAGGAACACCCGATCCTGCTCGTGGAAGTGCATGGCATCGAACCCGCACGCGTTGTTTTTCCCGCGTTGGATACCTGCCACTACGCCTATCAGGAAGTCAACGGTCGGACGCGGTTTAATTCCGCGCAGGAAGTCCTGGACTGGTTCCCCGACAACGTGTTTCAGTTTCTCTGTACGTAATGAAAAAACTTCTTCTCAAACTGCTGTTGATCCCGCTGCTCACCCTGGTTCTTTGTGAAATGGCGCTTCGCCTCTATCATCACCTGGCCCCCTCGTTCATTTTCTACGACGCCGGCTACAATCGCTATCGCGCGCGCCCGCACAGCCTCCATCACGGCTATGAATTCAATTCGCTGGGCTTCCCCGGCGATGAAATTACGCCGAAACAACCGGAGACCTTTCGGATTCTGGGCATGGGTGATTCGTTTGCCGTCGGGGTCGTGCCCTATCCCGACAACTACTACACGCTGCTGGGAGAGCACCTCGCCAAGGCCGGGGAAAAGACCGAGGTCATCAACATCGGCATCTCCGCCATCGGCGTCAAAGATTACCTGGCCCTCTTCATCAACGAGGGCCTGAGCTTCGAACCGGACATGGTCATTCTTTCCTTTTTTGTCGGGAACGACTTCCAGGACCGAATCGAAGAGGAAGCCGACCGTCCGCTCTACACACACTCCTATGTGCTGACCCTGCTTCGCTTTTTTTACCGGGCCTTCAACAAAACGGACTCCCCCGGCATCCTCTATGATCACACCGAGTATTGCGATGACTGCCCGACCTTTGACGAACCCACCTACCTGAACATCGAGTTGGACCGCAGCTATATCTGCCTGAAAGACAACGCCAAACTGCTGAACGAGCTGAAGGAAATCACCGGCTACCTGCAAACCTTTTCCGCGTTGTGCAAAGACCGCAGCATTGAATTCCTGGTCGTCCTCATTCCAGACGAACTCCAGATCAACACCGACCTGCAAAAAAAAGTTAAAGCCGAATATTATCCCGATCTGCCCCCGGATCAATGGGTCAACGATCAACCCAACCACCTTCTGAGGGCCACGCTCGGCCCGCTCGGCATCGCCTGTTTAGATTTATATCCGGCCTTTCTCAACGCCGGGAAAACACAAACGCTGTACCGCCTGCGGGACAGCCATTGGAACCGGGCGGGCAACCGCCTGGCTGCCGAGAGTATCGCTCAGTTTCTAAACGAAAAGAGAACCGCGCCTCCGAAGTCCGCGCCTCCGGAATAGGATCTCACGATTCGGTCGCACATAAAAGCAGCACCCCGCCGCTTTTGTTACGACTTGACCCTTTTCAGGCGATTATGACACGCTCTGGACATGTCATATAAAACGAAAAAGCGTCTTGTTGGGTGTCTCATCTCCGTGTTGATCTTTGTTTTTTTGCTGGAGATCTTCAGCGCGCTACTCCTCGGCATACGCGATCACAGCTGGCCCTACTCGGCCACCTCAATAAAACTTACCGAGCACCTTTGGGCTCCCTTCATTCAGAAAGAGCAAGGCGAGACCCAACCCAAAGACGATAAAATAATTGCCCGGCACCCCTACCTGGGCTTTGTCTATAATGCCGATCGAAACACCCCGTTCAACGGACGTCAAAATACGGCCTACGGCTTTTACAGCGAGTACGACGCCGTCCTCAAACGGTCGAATGACCAGGATTTTATTGTGGTCGTGCTGGGCGGTTCGGTGGCCACCCATCTGTGTGTCTTTGCCGACGACGTCCTGCGCAAAACACTGGAAGAATGTCCGGCACTGAAAGGGCGAACGATTCGATTTAACCCGATCTGCCAAGGCGGCTACAAACAACCCCAACAGCTTCTCGCGCTCGCCTATTACCTCAGCCTGGGTACCGAGGTCGATATGGTGATCAATATCGATGGCGTAAACGAACTCTACATTTACTATAAAAATGCCCGAGTCTTTAATATTGATCCGTCCTTCCCGCTCCACTGGGCAGCGGAAACAGCCCGCAATGAAAAACAACCCGCATTGCTGGATTTCGAACGACGCGTGGCCGCTGCGCGAGAACGCGAAAGCACGTTTTACAGCTGGGCGGAGAACAGCGGCTGGGTTCGCTCAGCGCTTGTCCGTTTTTTGGGCCGAACCCTGCATATCTACACCGCCAAAAGCATATCCGACATGCAGGAAAAGGTGGAAACAAGGGTCGCTCAGCAAGGACAGGAAGGAACCTTAACCTATGAGCAAACGGGTCCTGTTTATGCCGATTTTGAGAAAGACCCGGAACTGTTCGAGGAGGCATCACGGCTTTGGGAACGCTCAAACCTACTGATCGACACCCTCCTTCACGGACTGGGCATTCCCTATCTTGTGTGTATTCAGCCCAACCAGTATTTCGCCGGAACACGCGACTTGCTGCCCACAGAAAAGGAATCCGCCTATCATACGGAGTCCGAATTCTACTATCCGCTGGCCAATGGCTACACCCATTTACTGAAAGCCAAAGACCGCTTAATGGGGCAAGGCGTTTCGGTGGCCGACTTGACCGGCATCTTCAACGGCGAACCGGAAACCATTTACGCCGATGAGTGCTGCCATTACACCCTGTTAGGCAATCAGATTCTAGCCCGTGAAGTGGGACGGGCTGCCTGCCAAACACTAATGGACGCCCACTCGATAACCGAAACCGAATAACCCACGGCAGACGGCCTCGCGGGTTTCACCGACCATCGCCCACCCCGATCTGTCTTCGTCTTCTTACCCTCGGGAAAACAGCCGCGCCTGCGCGCCGACTGACCGCTCAGCGCCGGGCCTGCGCCTCCGAGTCCGAATCGACGGAATAGGACTCAATGATCCGATCACAGCTGGAATCATAGGAAAAGGCCGGCCCCGTCTGAAGATAGGTGCTCCCCTTTTCCCCCTCGTTCTGAATCTCGCTGTTCAGCTCATAAATGGCATGAT
>JAQVYB010000257.1 GCA_028708815.1 Kiritimatiellia bacterium
CTCCGTATCCACGCACAGACGGGTCATCCAGGCATCCGGCTGCTCCACGCTGTTGGTGATCAGTACGCACAAATCATGAACGGAAATCGGAACCGTTGTTTGCGTATTGGGCGGAAGCTCCACGCGATGAGCCTCCCCGCCTGCATGCAACACCACGCGGGTCGGCCAAACGCCACTGCGCACCCCGAGCACGATGCGCTCCGGCGGAGCGCTCCAAATCACAGCCTTTTCCGTCCGGTCATTCTTCGCCGCCAGAAACTCGCGGTCGTTGCGCGGATAAATCGGCCCATTGTTGAATATCCAGTAGACCGGATCGGGAAACGGCACGGTGGGAACCGGCGCGATATGCAGGGCATTCCAGAAGCCGGCGTTCGGAAGCACCAGCTCACGAATGCGGTTACGGAACACCGGCAGGCTCGTGCCATCCTCCATGTTGAACAGACGAACCCGATGCACATCTTCATCCCCCGCATAACGCGAATCCATCAGATGAGTGCTCAGTTTCTTTTGCGTTTCATACGACTCTTCACGAATCCACAACGCATGTTCCCGAAACATCGACGGGAGCGGCGCGGCAAACACCAGAATCGCACCGCACAGCACCACCCCGCGAAGCCAACGCCCACCGCGCGACCAGCCTGCATCCAGCAAAAACACCGCAGAAAGAATCAGCGGCACATTGAGATAGGAAAAATGGAACGGCTGCACATTATACTTACCGAACAACGAAATCAGCACCCAGAGAAACGGGGCTGAAAACAAGGCCAACCGGAGCGATGCGGCGCGGGACACGCGGGCATCCTCCGCTTTCCGGGACATCCACCACTGCCGCAATGCAAGCAAAACCCCCGCCAAGGCCGCCACCGACACCACCAGACCGATCGCACTCCAGAGCGGGATGAAATTCTTTTCATACCCAAGCACCGCACGTTCCAGCAGCGGTTTGTCCAGAATGTCCGCCGGCGTCTTGTAATTCGCCAAAAAAGTAAAATTCGCCAGCATCAACTCCAGCGTCTTTTTTCCCTTGATAAAGAATTGCGGCGTCGCGGCCAGGACGCCAACCACCAGAAAAAAGAGATAAAGCAGCCCCTGCCTGATCATCCGCCAGAGACGACGACGGCACGCCCCCTCATATAGCAACAGGAAGAGCGCGGGCACCAAACTGATCAGCAACCCCTGATACTTACTTGCAAAAGCAAACCCGCCAAGCACCGCCGCGCCGGCCCACCAAACCGAGCGCCCCGTACGGATATGCCGAAAAAGCAGCAGATAAAGAGTCGCACCGAACAGCGCCACCCCGACATCACCCGTACCTGCATGAGAAACCACCACTTCCAACGGATTCAGCGCCGTCAGCAGCGCTGCTCCTTGCGCCCAGGAACGCCCAATCCCGGCGAACCGGGCCAAACGATACGCGGCCCATACAATCAGCAGCCCGTACAAAAGCCGCAGCGTACGGGTCCAATAAAACAACCAAATCGCATTGGGATAGTAATCATCCGAGGGATTCCCCGAAGCACGCGGATTCTCCCGCTCTCCGAACACATGCCCCGCCACCCGCTCATACCCCCAAAAAAGCGGACGGCTCAGCCATTCATCAAAATGATTCAGAAACAGCGGATACCCATCAATGAAAAGCGATCCATCGTACCAGATATACCGCCCGTTCATGTAATTATGAAACGAGTAGACCTGCTTCGGTGAGTCCGGATGGTAAATCGACCCCGTCTTCAGACCCCGATACAATCCCGCGCTGCGAAAAAATACCGCACTGCCCAGAATGACCAACCAAATCAGTACCGTCTTTATTCGCTCTCTGCTCACATCCATATCCATCTGTTTTCCTAATGCCGATCCGATCCTGCCAAAGGTGGCGGGCCGATTTTCCGCTTGCGCCGCTTTGTGTCAAGCCTATATCCTGCCGGCAGCTTAGCTGGCTTTGACCCGCCAGGCTGTCGGCTAACAAAAGCGGGTACGCGGTGGTGTCTCGACAAAATGAATGAAGCAGATAGGCTACGCATACAATGAAAAACAAATCGTCCAGACTTCTGCCAACGCTTGCAGGAATTGCCACGGGAATTCTCCTCTGGCTCTTCATGCTTTTGATTCCCTTTTTTCCGTCTATTCCCATCGTAATCGAGGGACATCCTCCGGTTCATCTCATCCCCTGGCCCGGCCTCTCTTTTCTTTTTCTGCTGATCAGCGTTCCCCTGCCCTTCGCAACCCTCGCCGCCTACCGTCGCCTGCGCAGAACCGCACTCACCGACGCCCCGCGCATTCGCTCCCTTCTCCCTGCCGCCTTTTTGCCCTGGGCATTCATCGGGCCGCTGCTCCCGGCGGTCATCCCGCCATGGCTTTCATCCAACCTGCTCTTCTACCTCCCGCTCACGGTCCTCACGCTCGTCCTGGCTCGATACCTTCCCCCCTCCCCCTCCTTTTCTAAAAACACCCAATCCATCCGCCGCACGGCCATCGCGCTCCTGCTTGGACTCACCGCACTCTACACCGCCGCAGGCATCTTCATCTCATCCCGTGTCGGCGAGCACCAGGTCGATGAAGGACACTACCTTATTCAGGCCGCCAGTCTCCACCAGGACGGCGACCTGAACATTCGCAACAACTTCGGATTCGATGTGGACCACGCCATCACCGAACTCATGACCCGCGAGACCTTCACCCCCGAACAAGAGACCGAAGTCCGCGCACGCGTCATCAATCACTTCCGGGCCTATCTTCATATCAGCGCCTTTTCCCCCGAAGGGGAATGGCGCTCCTGGCATCCCTACGGGCTTTCCCTCCTCCTGGCCCCCTTCTCCGCCCTCGGCATGCCCGGGCGTCAATTCATTCTCGCCCTCCTCTCCGCACTCGGCGGCATGCTGCTCTTTCTTCTGTGCATCCGGCTTGGACGCAGCATCCGCTGGAGCACCATCCTGATTCTGCTCCTTGCGGGTTCCTGCTACTGGTTGGCCTATTCCTGCCGCAGCCTGCCGGAAATCCTCGGCGCCACGCTCCTGCTGGCCGCCGTATGGGCCACCTATTCCGCCACGCGCCACCCACTGCTTTCCTTTT
>JAQVYB010000113.1 GCA_028708815.1 Kiritimatiellia bacterium
CTTCCGATCTTTCAGATTCTTATGCCGCTCTATCGTCAGATTGATCAGCAAGCCCACCACATAAGCCCGGACGGCGCCGCGTGCATTCACCTGGGTGAAGGCACCGAACACTGGGTGGGCGTTTTTAAGACCATGCTGACCGACCAGGTCCCCGTCTGGTTTCTGGATTTTTCCGGCTACTATAACAGCCCCGGCATTTACGACGGCCCCGGCGGCGAATATGGCGACAATGCCTACCGCTTTGCCCTGCTCTCCAAAGCGGCCCTGCAACTCTGCAAGGACCGCCACTTCATTCCGCATGTCATGCATCTGCACGACTGGCCGACAGCCATCACCTCCGTTTTTCTCAAAACCTGGGATCGGGTGCTCTCGCCTCTTTCCTCCACGGCCAGCGTCTTGACCATACACAACATTGGTTATCAGGGGGTCTACGATGCCGCCGCCTTCCCCTATTTCGGAATAGACCAGCGTTTGTTTCATCACGACGTGTTTGAAGACTTCGGACGCATCAACCTCCTGAAAGCGGGCATTGTATATGCGGATGCCATAACCACCGTGTCCCCGAATCACGCGCAGGAAATACTCGGCCCCATCGGAGGCCAGGGCCTCGCTCCCTATCTCAACAATCGGGCATCCGACCTCACCGGCATTCTCAACGGCGCGGATTACGAACACTGGAATCCGGAAATTGATCCCTTCATCCCGGCCCGCTATTCGGCAGATGATCTCTCCGGAAAAAAAGTGTGCAAACGCGATTTGCAACGCCGCTTCAACCTCCACGAGCGCGAAGACGTACCCCTCCTCGGAGTCGTCTCCCGATTCGCCCCGCAGAAAGGATTCCGCCTGCTTCAGGACGTCCTGCCCGGCATACTCAATCAAATGGATGTTCAGTTCGTTGTACTGGGAACCGGCGACAGTGCCACGCAGGACTTCTTCAACTGGTTAGCCGCCGCCTACCCCGGACGCGCAGGTGCCCACATCGGCTTCTCGGTCGAATTGAGTCATCTGATAGAGGCCGGCTCGGACTTCTTTCTCATGCCTTCCCTTTATGAACCCTGCGGACTGAACCAAATTTACTCCATGCGCTACGGCACACTCCCCGTTGTGCGGGCCACGGGGGGACTCGACGACACCGTGGAAAATTACGACGAAGTCAGCGGCGACGGCACCGGATTCAAATTCCATGATCCCACCGCCGATGCACTATACAATACGATTGGCTGGGCCGTTTCCACCTGGTACGACCGCCCCTCGCATATTCACATGCTGCAAGCCACCGCCATGCAGAAGCGATTCTCCTGGGAGATATCGGCCCGCGAATATGTGGAAGTCTATCGCCGGGCCATACGCCATCGCGCGGCATGGGGTCGACCATAGCCATTCGCGCCCGCCAAGCGGACGCAGATCGCACGACGAAACACCACGGCGCTCAGAGTGCACCACGTTGCCACCGATAAACCCATCCCGCGCGGCATACGTACAGATCAGGGATCAGCCCCTGACATTCAGCCGTGATCATCCGCCTCAAACGCCGTTTTCACTTGCAGATAAAGGCGTTCAACCTGATCAAGATCCTCTATTGCATCGGATAAGTCCCTTGTCTCATTCAGCTTGTTCTCCCACTGCAAAAGATAGAGCCGCAACGGCTCTGCACAGACCGTGGAAGCCGTTCCGCGCAGGGCGTGCAGTTGCCGCAACACCTCGTCCAGGGCGCCCTGACTCAACCATTCCTTTATTTGATGTATTTTGGCGGGAAAGTCCTGAACATATTCCTCCATAATCATCATCAGGGTGGTCTCATCGCCTCCCAACCGCTCCAGGAGCATCTCCCGATCAAACGCAAGCGGCGAATCCGGGGGAGTTTCCTCTGTCACCCATTCCGTATTCGCCACCCCCTGCGAATCGCCTGCAGCGCCGTCAGGGACCGTCTCCCGGTGCCATTCCGGCGCAAGCCACTTGCGCAGCATGGCATAGATCCCCTCCATGGTTACCGGCTTGGCAATGTAATCCGACATCCCGGCATCAATACATTTTTCCCGATCGCCCTCCATGGCATGAGCCGTTATGGCAATGATCGGCAACAGACGATTCCCCGCAGCGGACGCCGAAGAGTCGTTCGGCGGCAGGGAGCACATCGCCCCCCCCTCCCGCTCCCATATCCGTATTTTTCGCGTGGCCTCATAGCCATCCATAATCGGCATTTGACAATCCATAAACACCAAATCGTACGGGGCTTTTTTCAGAGCATCCAGCGCCTGTTGTCCATTCTCCGCCACATCGGCCCGCACGCCGCATTTCTTCAGCATACTCAGAACCACCAGCTGGTTGGTTGGATTATCTTCAACCAACAGCACGCGAACTTCTCCACCACCGAAAGACAAAAATGCATTCCGGGAGGGGGCGGCCTCTTCAACCGATGCCTTGATTCCCTTTATCCGTTCCTTCTCCGCCGATACCCGCGAAAGCAGTTCGGCAAGACGAGACCTGCGTATCGGCTTGCTCAGCGTGCCGAAAAAACCACTTTCTCCGACGAGACCCGCCTCGCCGCATCCGGACTGTGGCGTCATGAGAATAAGCCGGGCTTCCGCCAAAGTCGATTTCTCCCGTATTGCACGCCCGAGGGTTACCCCATCCATTTCAGGCATTTCCTTATCCACCAGCACCACCGCGTACGGATCATTCTTCTGCTGAGCCGTCAAAAGCATTTTCTGCGCCGTCAGACCATCGGACGCTCCGTCGGCACGCAGACCCCACTGCCGCGCGCATGCAAGCAGAGCCTCGCGCGCGGCATCGTTATCATCCACCACCAAAACCAACATGCCTTCCAGCCCCAACGGCCTGCCTGATTCCGCCACGGACACCTTCGAGGTCCGGCTCATCCGCACGTTGAACCAAAACTCCGACCCGGCGCCTTCCTCGCTGTTTACACCGATGCCACCACCCATGATCTCTGCCAGTTCTTTGGAAATAGCCAGCCCCAGCCCCGTACCACCGAATTTGCGTGTGGCCGAAGAATCCACCTGACAGAACTTATTAAACAGCTGCGCGCGCTTGCTTTCAGGAATGCCGATCCCGGTATCGGAAACGGAACAGCGCAGCATAATCGAGCTGCTTTCTTCTTCAGCCGACGGGTCATTTCCGACCGGCTCCGCGCCGATCCGAACCACCACCTCGCCCGCATCGGTGAATTTAATGGCGTTTGCAATCAGATTGGTCAGAATTTGCCTCAACCGATTGGGATCACCCCAAAGATGCTCGGGCGCATCCGGATCCACCGCGCAAACCAATTCCAAGCCCTTTTCCTGGGCCCGCACGGCCAGCGTCGAACAACATTCTTCCAGGGACTCGGAAAGGCTGAACGCTTGCTCCGTAATCTTCAGCTTCCCCGCCTCAATCCTGGAAAAATCAAGAATGTCATTGATCAGAGCCAGAAGAGCCTGCCCGCTGCTCCGAATAATTTCGAGATAACTCAACTGCTCCTCATCCAGCTTCGTATCCAGCAGCAGATCGGCCATCCCCAGCACCCCGTTCATCGGAGTGCGGATTTCGTGACTCATGTTGGCCAGAAATTCACTCTTGGAGAGATTGGCCATTTCCGCTTCGGACGCCATGGTATTGGCCCGCAGGTTGGCCTCTTCCAGATAGCGATTGGTCCGTTGCAGTTCCTCTTCATACATGCGGCGCTCGGTGATGTCGGTATGCGAGCCGGCCATCCGAACCGGCACGCCTTCTTCATTGCGTACCACGGCCCCCCGCGCCATAAACCAGCGCCACTCTCCATTTTTGTGCCGCATCCGGAATTCGCACAGATACACATCAAGTTCATTTCGAAAATACTTCCTCGCATGCGCCATGACCCGTTCGCGATCATCCGGGTGCATCAGGTTGTAATACGTCTCAAAGCAGTTTTTCAGTTCCTCATCCCGATACCCCACCTGTTCCTTCCATTTGACGGAGAGAAAAAGACTGTTGTCGCGCAAATCCCAATCCCAGATACCATCGTTCGAACCGCTGATCGCCAGCTCATACCGCTGACGAGTGGTTTCCAGTTTTTCATGCAGCGCCAACGAAGCCTGATAAGCGCCGATTATATCCGCCGCTGAGCGAAGCAGCTCGACATCCTTTTCATCCCAGCGATGCGGACCCCGCGAATCGAAGCCGACCAGCCCCGTCCAAATCCGATTCGTCAGCACCGGAATCAGCAAAACCGATCCCACGCCGATCGCCTCAAAATAGGAACGAACCACCGGATTAAAATCGGCCACATTCCCCTGAACAATGCCCCCCTTCGAAAAAGTCTCTATCCACTCATCGAACAAACCCTGATACGGCCTGCGGTCAAGCGCCGGGTTATTCAGAGGCAACTCAACGCCCTCGCCGGCGACGCCGTGCGTGATTTTCAGGCAGAGGCCCAACTCCGGATCTTCCACATTTTTGAAGAGATGCGCCCGTTCCGCTTCCGAAGCCTTAAGCAAAATCGTCAGCACCTCATCCAGTCGGCTTTCCGAATCCGATGCAACCACCTGCCGCAGCAGCAACCCACTGACGCGCACCAGCGCCGCCTCGCCGGCCAGACGTTTTCGCAGATCCTCTTTCAGTTGCTTCATAGCCGTATGATCCTTTGATTAAGTCGCGCCCGTCACCCACATCAGATAGGCCATCCACCAATCGCTTCCCCAGAGCATCCAGAGCAGCGCACCCAATGCGATATACGGCCCGTACGGAAGACGGCTCTGCCATTTTTTATCACCCACCGCAATCAGGCTGACCCCCACAATCGAACCCGCAAACGAAGAGATAATCACGGTGAACAAGACCGCCTGCCAACCCAAAAAGGCCCCGATGGCCGCCAGGAGTTTGACATCCCCCATGCCCATCGCCTCCTTCTTCAGGATGAGTTTACCCAGGAAACCCACCCCCCACAGCAAACCTCCACCCGCCAGCGCACCGATCAGGCCTGCCTCAAAAGAAGCCACATGCGAGGTGGTTCCGTGGATCTGCGGCAGCAACCCACTCAGCAGCAGTCCCGCGGCAATACCCCCCAGGGAGATGCGATCGGGAATAATGTAATGCTCAAAATCCACAAACGTGGCGACCACCAAACCCGACATCGCCAGCCAGTACACCGGAATGCGCGGGTCCAGCAGCATCACATAGGATCCTCCCCGCTCCAGCAGCCCATACAGCAGCCAGACCAGCGTAAACAATACCGCCACCAGCAACTCAATCAGCATGTACCGCGGCGAAATGCGCCCCCCGCAATGACGGCACTTCGCTCCCAGCAGCAGATAACTCAGCACCGGCACATTATCGTACCACGCAATCAACTTGCCGCAATGCGGACAATGCGAACGCGGCTTCACCACCGATTCATCCCGCGGAATCCGATACACGCAGACATTCAGAAAACTACCCACACACGCACCGAAAAGAAACACGCAGAAAAGCGTATACAGCACCCCGCCAAAAGTGATCTCCAGCTCCATCATGCGTCGTCTCCCGTTTTCACCTGTTCCAAATCAATCGAACACCGCCCGTTGCAGCGCCTCGCGCATCCGTTCCACCGGCGGCGTCCGGCCTGTCCAGCATTCAAATGCCGCCGCACCCTGATACAACAGCATATCCAATCCGTTCGCCACGCACGCACCGGCCTGTTTCGCTTCAACCAAAACCGACGTCAGGGGTTGCGTATAAATCATATCATACACACAATGACCCTCGTGAAAAGCATCACGAGGCAGAATCGGCGGCGCCGCATCCTGCAACCCCATCGAAGTGGACTGCACCACCAGATCCGAGACGCGGGCCGCCTCCGTCGCCTCACCCAATCCGATGGCCCTCACCTCCACCGTCGGAAACCAACGCCGCACATCCGCAACCAAGGCCTCGGCCCGTTCCACCGTACGGTTGGCGATCACCAATCCCGCGACCTGTTCCGCAGCCGAAGCCATCGCCGCCGCACGTGCAGCACCGCCCGCACCCAGAATCAACACCCGTTTGCCCGGAAAAGAAAAATGGAAATGCCCCTGCACCGCCCTGACAAAGCCCATGCCATCCGTATTGAAACCCCGTGTTTTACCCTCGTGAAACACCACCGTATTGACAGCCCCCAAACGCTGCGCCGATTCATCCAGCGTATCCATCGCCCGGAACGCCTCCTCCTTCAGCGGCAACGTCACATTCACCCCCCCGAAACCCGCACGCCCCAACAAGGGAAGAATCGTCCCCACATCCCCCGGCAACACCTCCAGCGCCAAATACACCGCATCCATCCCAAGCGCCTCAAAGGCGGCATTGTGCATGCACGGCGAAAGACTGTGCCGAATCGGATGACCCAGCACGGCATACGGAATGGTTTCAGAAGAACTCCTCATAACCATGAAAAGGTAATCCTTTCACCCCGGGATGCATAGTTTTTGTTTTTCCAACCATTGGAAACTTTTTCACCCATTTTTCCAATCATTGGAAACTTTTTCACCCATTTTTCCAATCATTGGAAACTTTTTCACCCATTTTTCCAATCGTTGGAAACTTTTTCAGCGATTTTTCCAATCATTGGAAACTTTTTCAGCGCGTCTTTCCAATCATTGGAAGCAGCACGCGGATGCAGGCCGTCAGCACAACCAGCACCAGAATCGTTTTCCACCACCAGCCGGACGATTTTTCCGCCCCGCCCCCGCTTGCCGCATCGCTCTCTTCTTCGAATGCGGCGGACGGCGTCTGTTCCAGCGAAGGGTTGGGTGTGGGCGCCACCTGCAAAGCCGGCGTCGGCTGGACGGCGGGCAGTTTCATGAATCCGGCGGAGAGCAATTCCCTGGCCTTCCGATCGCGAACATTTTTCTGTTTACTGCCCATGACCACGGCAATAACGCGTCGTCCGTTCCGTTCCGCCGTCGCGGTGATGGAATAGCCGCCGGCCTTGAAATAGCCGGTTTTAAATCCATCACATCCCTCGCAGTCGCCCAGCAGATTATTGTGTGTGCGCATGATAAACGAACCATCACGGAACCCGCGTTCGCGCGTGGAGGTGTAGCGGAAAATATCGGGAATCTGCGTGAGGGCCCTGCCGAGGAGTGCCATGTCGCCGGCGGTGGAAACATCAGGCTGCTGCCCAGTGGAAGGGGGAAGACCGTGCACGGATTCAAAGCGCGTATGCGTCATGCCGAGTTCCGCCGCACGCTGCCGCATCAGATCAACAAAGGCCTCCTTGGTGCCCGCCACATACAACGCCAGCGCCACAGCGGCATCGTTCGCGGATTGAATCATCAACGCATAAAGCAACTCATCCACCGTGAACGATTCGCCTTCTTTCAGGTAGACCTGCGAACCACCCATGCGGGACGCTTCCGCCGTGACCGGAACCCTTTCATCCAGACGCAGCTTGCCGTCGCGCACCCGTTCGAGAAGAATCAGGGCATCCATCATCTTCACCATGCTGGCCGGATAACCTGCCGCATCCGCGTTGAACTCCTCCAGCACCTCCCCCGAGGCCGCATCAACTGCGATGGCCCCCAGACACGGCTCCGCAGAAACCTGCGCAATCGGATTCCGCGCCCCCTGCACCGCTCCGGCCATCCACACCAAAAGAAAAATCGAAGCACACCACCGAACACCGTTCATACAACGCTCCTTTCCATCTGTTTCAACGCATGATAACGACAGCATGGAAGTGAATTTCAACGCGCGTTGCAATCACAATGCGTCAGGAACGCCGTTCGGGCTTCCGCTCCATCAATACATCTGGCGATCGACTTTGGTTCCGAGTTTGTAGAAGCGGTTGGTGGCATTCTCGGCCAGCGGATCCTCGATAACGACGCGGCCGCCTGTTCCTTCCACGTAGTTCGACGTGAGGCGAATCCACTCCGGCGCCAGCAGATTCTGACAGGCTTCCAGCCAGTACAGGCGGTTAAGCGCCGAATCAAAACCGACCTGCGCGTACCCGGTGCTGTCCCCCAGCGCCAGCGTGTATACGCAGGGCACCGAGTCGGCATCCGTCGGATCCGTGCCGGCAATGAATTCACGCTGATTGCTGAACCCATCGGCATCCGTATCGGTGGCGGCGTTCATCCCGGTAATCGAACCGCTGTAGAGCAGCTCATACCCATCGGTCATTCCGTCATTATCCAGATCGAAGTCATCATCCATGGAATAGAGGACCAGACCATCGTCTTCCAGCATGTTGTCGCCGTCGGTATCCCGCACCACCACGCGTATCTGGGCATAGGCGGCATAATTGCGGAAGATAAACCAGTCGTCATCCGAGGTAATGGCAAAGCGCGTATGGTCGATCATGCGCCCGCGCGGAAGGGTGTAGGTGTTGGTAAAGACCAACGTCCCGCCTGCCGCCAGGGTCTGATTCGTCAGACGCCGCTCAAAGGTTCCACCCAGACGGTCGCCCCGCCGCAGCTTCGCGCTCCACATTTCACCGTGCGAGCTATCCAGCCACATCTGCGTTTCACCGTATTCCTGCAGCACCTGAATAGTGATCCCCTCCAACGCCTGCGCGGTGGCATTCGACAGGGTGATCTCCTGCGTCACGGTGTCACCCGGATTATAGTGAGGCACACCCGAGAGATTGTAAACCGAAGGGCTCAGAATCTGTGCCGAAACCTGAAGCGGACTGGTCACGGACCGCACCCGTGAAATATCCGTGGTACAGGATTCGGACGACGTAATCCCGAGCGATTTGACGGCCGTCTTATCCAAAGAGTCAAAGGCCGTCCAGGGAATTTCCACGCGCCGTTCGAGTGGCAGCAGGCGATCCAGATAACCGGAGAGGGCGACGCTGTTGGTCACGTCGTATTCATCGGCCACCCAAATGGACGGATCATCGTTCGTGAAGGAGGAGCCCACAAAGAAACTAAGCGCATCCTGCTCGGTGACGTCGACAACGGCATCGCCTTCCCAGTAACCCGAGCGCACACGATTGGTCACGATGGCGCCGGTGTTCGTGCTGGCCACGCGGATGTGATCAAACCAGATATCCGCTGAACTGCAATCGTTTCCGCAAACAAAGAGAATCAGACGCTGCGTTCCGGTATAGGGCACGGTTCGCTCCATGGTGATGTTCAGCCAGGCGCCGGTGGTGGCGGTCTGGGTGATGGTCACTTCGGTGGGCAATGTCACACTGTTGGTGTCTTCCATCTTCATGCCGCAGTGGAGATCTTCGGAACCGGAGCGGGTGAAGGCGGAAAGGTAGATGGACGCCTGCACCTGCAAAACCTCCCCGGAAATACAGGGCACTTCCTGCATGATGTTATTCCAGCTCCAGCCGGACCAGCTTCCATCCATACGGCAGGCATACAGACCATCCGCCGCATGATCCGTGCCCACATAGATATCCAAATCATCACCAGCGGAAGACCAGCCCATCACATTGCCCGTCTCAAAACTCATGTTCGTGCCGACCAGACCAAAGGCATTCGTCACCACCGTCACATTCGTGGAACCATTGTTGGCAAACCCGATGACCGGCCCGACCTGCAGGCGCGCGTCGGACACGTCAAAGCCCGTCTTGCCGCCGCTCACGCGCTCGGCCTCGACTTTGATGTAGTAGGCCCCGGGCGTCACCGTTGAGACATCCCAGGTATAGGCGCCTTTGTTTGTATTGGTGGAAATAACGATCAAACCATCGGTATTGATCAGCGTCCAATCGTCGTCTTTTCCATTGCCGTAATAGATGCGGGTCTGGAGCAATTTATCTTCGCCATCGGTGGCATAGTATTCGATGGTGTATTGCTGGTTGCTCCAATTCTCGCCGCCATCCGGGGTGTTGGGATTGATGATCGTCACACCGGGCGAATAAATGCCCCGATAACGATATTTGAAGTGCAGGCTTTCGCCCTGTTCGAAGTCCTCGTTCACAGCACAGGCAATCACACAATTGTCGTTGATTTCCGAAATGGTGTTCTGTTCATACAGATCCAGGCTCATGTTTTTCCCGCCGTCACTGAGCATCGTGATCTCGAAGGTGCTGACCTTTCGATACGGCGATTCCGTCGCGTAACCATACGTGCCCGGCCCGCGGTCCTGCTGCATGATGTAGACCGAATCATTCTCACCGAACGACGAAAGCGTACGATGGTAAATATTCGTCGGCGGATTAATCGGCAAATGCGTGATCCATTCGCCGTCGCTCTTTTTGACCACGAGCGCATCAAAATCATGCCCTTCCTTCTCGCTGTTGATGCTTTCATCACCGCGCCAATACATATCCACCTGCGCAAACGCATTCAACGGGCCGTCGTTGCTGCGGACCACGGCGCGGTTTGCATTCAGATAGGTGTCCATTTCAAAATACGCGCCTTCCTCATTGGCCGTATCCGGCGCATAAAAGGAATCCATCTGAATCGCGCCGGTGAACCACTGATTGGTTTTGGAACGCACGGGCATATAGGTTTGCAGGTAACTGTTGTCCGGCTCCGAACTCGACGAGGTGCGCGCAACCAGCCGCGTGTAGGCATCCGGAATCAGCGGGGCATCCTCCATGTATTGATACAGCCCGAAAATATCAGCGGAAACCGGACGAAAACTCCCGCCCATCACACCACCGTAATCCGTCATCCGGAAATAGCCGTTGCCGCGGATTTCGATCACCTGGGGATACTGCGCCTCGCCCATTTCATTGGTCCCGTTGCGATGCCCGATCTTGAAGCCGGTGTGATAGGAAATCGGCCCCGCCAGGCGGTCCTGATAATCATCATCGAAGATCGACCGCACACCCGAGGCCGCATTCGGCCACATGTAGAGGTACTCTTCATAAATGTTCGGAATCCAGTTGCCCTGCCGCAACATATACAAATTGATCGGTTCGATGGTGGCGCTGCCGCGCGCCACCGAATTCATGAACCAGCCGTCCGCGTCCAGCAGACCGTATTTCCATCCCGTGCGCAAAGCCACTTCGTTGTGATCCTGATAGGTACAGTTCGGATAGTCCACCATGCCGTAGGTGGCCGTCTCCGGGGACCAGCCCATGTGAATTTCCTGCGTATTGAACGCCAGATTCGTGCCGGCGGGCATGGCGGCCTGCATGTAAAAACGAATCGATCTCACGTTATCAGCCGACCCATTGGTCGTCACCGTCGAGAGCACAAAATACTTGTCGCGGGAACGATCGAACAAAGAGAGATTCTCTTCAAAAACGATATGCAGGCGCGAAGGCCACCGCCCATTACCCGGCGTGCCCATGCAGCGCGGAAAATTCGTGAGCGAATCCACGCCCACCCGAAATGTGTGCTCCTCCTCAAACGTCCCCGAGCCAAACTCCGCACCGCTTTCATCCCGATCGCCCAACGTGAAGTACGGCGCATTCGTGCGTACGTCAATCGCGCCGCCGCGGTCCGTATGCCAATACTTATCGCAATAAATGTACTGATCAAATTCCATGAAGGCCAAGCCCTCGCCCCCCAACGGGTCCAGGGCAATCGTATTCGTGACCAGCGAGACCACGTCATTCGTCATATACCGCATGCGCCAACCGGAAACCGCCGCCTCCACATGCGCCGCATAGACCACCGGATTCGTCGAGCCCGCCGGATAACCGTAACTGTTGAGCTTCGGATACACCACCGCCGGAATATCGTCCTCATCCGTATTCGCCGCAATCGTCGCCGCCTCATTGATCAACTGCGCGAAAATATTCGTCGGCGATTCCGGATTCGCCGTGGATCCCTGCAGCATGATCGAATCCAGATAGAGGTCCACCGAGGTCTCATAACTCTCCCCGCCCGAAAACCCGACATAGCGAAGACGCAGCGTGACATTCGTATCCGTTCCCGGATCGTATCCCAGAATAACCAGCCCGGCATCATCGAAATACACCTCCGCATCCACCGAGGCATCCCCGCAAATCATCGTTCGAAACACATACGTCCCGCTGTTGGTGATCACGGCCACAAAGGAAAGGTCTTCCCAGCCGGTCGTCGGTGCTGAAAGAGTCGACTCAAAGTAATTGGCACTATTCAATTCCAGCTTGTATCCGGCCACGGCCCATCCGCCATCTATGGTGAACTCCTGCACATTGATACGCCCGCCGGCCACCACCACATCACCCGAATTCAACGAAATCGTCTGATACACCTGATTGAAGCTCCAACCGGACCAAGCCCCCTCCATCTTCAACGCATACGCCCCATCATCCACCACATTCGTCTGCACCGACGCCACCAAATCATCACACCCCGCCGACCAATACGCCATCCCGCCCGACTCAAACGACGCGTCCGCGATGGCACGTACTTCCCGTGAGATAGAGAACGGCACCCAGCCCTCCTGCACGGTATCCCAGCGCTGCGTCGAGCCGTCCGCTCCTTCCATCACCAATTCCACATACCCCGTGGCCGATCCGCTCTCAACCCCGTGTTCCTTCCAGAAAATACCACCCACCGCGTACAGATCGTCCCCCGCACTCACGGGAATCAACTGCGAAATCGAACTGGTCACCCAGCCTGCCGAAGCAAAATCGCCATGCAAACGCGCCGCGTAATTCCGGTTGAACGTGGTATTGGTGGATGCCTCAACCGTCAACGGACCCGCTTCACTCGTCCAGCCCGAAAGATCCCCCGTCTCAAAATCGTGATTCACCAGCTCTTCGGCCATTACCAGCCCAACACACAGTGAAAACAACAACCCACACAGTGCCACCCTTCTCACGATCATTGCCAATCCTCCCTGTTTACCGGCCGCTGCCCCACCTTGACCACCGTACACTCAACGGACAGCCCGGTTGAATGATTCTTTAAACGTATCGTTGTAGACAAGATCCTCTTTATCCCAAATTGTAACC
>JAQVYB010000114.1 GCA_028708815.1 Kiritimatiellia bacterium
CCCATTCCCCCTGAACTGCCGCGAGACCTCCTCAAATCCTTTGTTAAAAAGCTATGCGTTTACACGATCGACTGAACTCGTTCGTGCCAAGCCACAACAGCGTATCCGCTGTTGTTAACCAGCAGCCCGTCTCCTTGAAGATCGTTCGCACCTTGAAAGACTCAAAGTGATAGATAGATTATTGCATCACCGAAAGACCGACAGGCTGCTAGAGCTTTCCGGGCCAAGGCAGAGACGGCAGGATGGTTTGGGCGGCCAGTACGTAAAGCAGGATGCACGTCACGATCGTGGCGGCCAGGCCCACCACGGAAAACACCACCGAAGACTCCTCTTCAGCCTTGAAGGTGATGAAGGTTTCTTCCAAAGGGGCGGGGGCACTCGAGGTTTTGCCGGTATTCATGACGCGCGTGGCGGGGCCTCCTGTCGAACGTTTGATCTGCACGGTTTTTCGACGGCGAGGCATTTCCACGGAGGCTTCGGCGGGCAGCTCAATGCGGGAGGTTTCGCTCTTCTTGGCTTCCTCTATCCGAAACGCCGTCGTGGTTTCAGGCGTTGGTTGCTGTGCTTTTTCTATAATGGTGGTTCCGGGGCGCTTCAAACGAATGGTTTTGGGCTGCTGAGAAGGGGTGCCGGAGGAGGCTAGCGCTTCCTGAATGTCCACGCGTGCAGTTGCTTTTTTGGATTCCACCGTAGGCGGACGCAGAGCGGCCGTGCCCGGACGCTTGATTCGGATGGATTTTATCTCTTCTGCATTTCCTTGTGCTTGCGTGGCGCCTGCAGGTTCGGTGGCGCTTAATTTGATCGGCGGTACGGTTACTGTGTCCGGACGGCGATCCGAAATAGGAGGCAGATTCACCCGGGACGTTTCCCTTTTTTCGCGTGCTGCGTCGGATGGATCAGCCGGTTTTGCGAAGGAAGAGGTAGCGGGTTGGAGTCTTATTTTCGGCGGCGCGGACGGGGAGTCTTTCCCTGCGGCCGGCGTCAGTCGGATCGTGGGCGGAACGGTGTTGGCTGGGTTTTTTGGCTGCTCCGTATTTTCGTCCATAACCTGCTCCTGAGTAAGATGCTAAAGTCCGTTTTTCGCAGGACATAGTACTGTTGCTTGTGTGTGGGGTCAAAGGAAATTTTCCGGCATCCTGATGGGACTTGACAAGGCGGATGCATGGAACTAGACATCGGACACAACTGTAAACGATTCCATTTGGAATTATTGCAGGTGGTCGTCAGGCCGGAGGAGGCGTATGCCGAGTGTAACAAGGGTTGAGTCTGTGATGCAGGGGTTGGTGTTTCACGGGTTGGTGCTCCTGCTTCTTGCGCTGCCGGTGCATGGCCGATCTCTTTTTGAGAACTCAATGGGAGAAACACAAAAAACAGGGGCCGGGTTTTCGGTCGGGGAGTCGGGCGCCGATGCGGCGTTTTTAAAGGAGGGCATGATCATGGAGGGGAAAATCAGCGATATTCTGGGGCGTATGACACTGGAAGAAAAGGTGAGTCTGGTGCATGGCGGGGGCTATATGGAGACGCGGGCGATTGACCGGCTGGGTATTCCCTCGTTGAAGATGTGTGATGGGCCGCATGGGGTGCGCGAGGGACAGGCGACCTGTTTCCCGACGGGCGTGGGCATGGGGGCGACATGGAATCCAGCGTTGCTGCAGGATGTGGGGCGGGCGTTGGCACAGGAGACGCTGGCCAAGGGGCGGAATGTCATTTTGGGGCCCTGCATCAATATTCATCGTACTCCGCTTGGTGGGCGGAATTTTGAGAGTTTTTCGGAGGATCCCTTTTTATCCGGAGCGTTGGCGGTGGGGTATGTTCGAGGTGTTCAGGGAGAGGGCGTCGGCACTTCGACCAAACATTTTTCAGCGAACAATCAGGAATGTGACCGCATGACGATCAGCGCCGAAGTCAGTGAGCGGGCGTTACGCGAGATCTATTGGCCCGCTTTTGAGCAGTCCGTGAAGGAGGCCGATACATGGACTGTGATGGGGGCCTACAATCGGCTCAACGGCACCTATTGCTGCGCGAACGGGCATTTGCTGGATGAGGTGTTGAAGGAGGAGTGGGGTTTTCGCGGTTTGGTGGTTTCGGATTGGAACGCGGTGCACGGTACGGAGGAGTTTGCTCTGCACGGACTTGATTTGGAGATGCCCGGCGAAGGGGACTGGTTCGGGCATGGCAAGTTGTTGGAGGCGGTGCAGGTCGGGCGCGTGCCGGAAGAAAAAATCGACAGCATGGTACGACGCATCCTGCGCGTTATTTTTTTGATGGGATTGGATGATCCCGATAACTGCAACCGTTCGGGCACGCTGGATACGCCGGAACACCGGGTGCTTGCACGGCGCGTGGCGGAAGAGTCTATCACGCTCTTGAAAAACGAGGGGGGGACCCTGCCGTTGAGTCGAGGGATAAAACGGTTGGCGGTGATCGGGCCGCACGCCTCTGTGGGGCGTGTCGGTGGCGGCGGAAGTTCGACGGTGGATCCGTTTTATATGATCAGTCCCTTGGAGGGGTTACGCGCCTGCTGTGGGGAGGATGTAAGGGTTGATTATGCGCCGGGCATGACGATTCCCTGCGATTATCCTCCTGTTTCTCCGGCCTGGTTTGTGCCGCCGGATGGGTATACGGAAGAACGGGGGCTGCTTGCAGAGTATTTTGATAATCGTGAATTGGCCGGGGAGCCGGTGGTGACGCGTATCGAGGATACCCTTTGCGCAAACTGGGGGCCGGGTAGTCCGGATCCGCTCGTTCCGACGGATAATTTTTCTGCTCGGTGGACGGGTTGGCTGGTGCCGGAGGAGAGCGGCGAGTATGATCTGTCGTTACGCAGTGACGATGGAAGCCGGCTGTTTCTGGACGATGAATTGGTGGTTGATTTTTGGTGGGATCACGGGCCGGAATGCAAAACGGCGAAGCGCTTTCTGGAGGCAGGTCGGAGATATGCCCTGCGGGCGGAGTACTACGAAGCGCTGGGTGATGCGCAGATGTTTCTCTGCTGTCAGCGCACGGGACGCGCCGTGCAGGATGCGGTGAGTTTGGCGGCGGAAAGTGACGCGGTGGTGCTGTGTGTGGGTCTTACTGCTGCGGATGAAGGAGAGGGGCGCGACAAGGATTCCATGGTTTTGCCCGATGAACAGGAGGCGTTGATTCGGGTGGTTTCCGCCGTCAATTCGAATACGGTGGTGGTGCTGGTTGGCGGTTCGCCTATCGAGATGACCCGCTGGATTGAGGATGTTCAGTCCGTCCTGATGGCCTGGTATCCGGGGCAGGAGGGCGGCAGCGCATTGGCCAATATTCTGTTCGGCGAGGTCAATCCTTCCGGCAAGTTGCCCACGACGCTGCCGTGCCGACTGGAGGACAATCCGTCCTTCGGGCACTATCCAGGCACTGGAAAAGACGGGACGGTGGACTATGCAGAAGGCCTTTATGTGGGCTACCGACATTATGATACCCGGGGCATTGATCCCCTGTTTCC
Source organism: Kiritimatiellia bacterium (assembly GCA_028708815.1). GTDB lineage: Bacteria > Verrucomicrobiota > Kiritimatiellia > RZYC01 > RZYC01 > JAQVYB01. The sequence goes on from JAQVYB010000114.1 coordinate 3,473, forward strand.
CTTTGGCCATGGTTTATCCTATACCACCTTCGGATACGCCGATCCCGAGATGAATTCAGAGCAGGGAACAGTGAGCGTGGAGATCACCAATACCGGACGGGTGCCGGGAGCGGAAACGGTGCAATTGTATATTCGGGATATGGAGTCGACCGTTGATCGCCCCATGCAGGAGCTGAAGGGATTTCAGAGAATATTTTTGAAACCGGGTGAAAAACAAACGGTGACGTTTCGACTGAATGAGCGGTCTTTTTCCTTCTGGCATCCGGAAAAGAAGGCCTGGGTGATGGAGCCCGGGGCATTTGAATTACGCATCGGATCGTCCTCGCGGGATATTCGATGCACGTCCATTTGGAATGTCGGCAGCCTGTCGGGCGTTGGCCCGACAGACGACTAGGGATATTGGCCGGGGAAACTCAATCCGCAGTCTTCCGGGAAGCCGCACATGACGTTCATGTTCTGCAGGGCGTTGCCGGCTTGCCCTTTGACCAGATTGTCAATGTGTGAAATCACACGTAGGCGGCGGGTTCTTTCATCCACGCTGACGGTGATGTTGCAGTAATTCGTCCCTCGAACGTGAACGGTTCCGGACGGGGTTTCCGCATCCCGGATGCGGATGAAGGGGCTGTCGGCATAGAATTCACGATAAAGTTCGAGAATTTCTGTGGCGGGCCTGTTTTCGTGCAGGGTGCCGTACAGGCAGGACAGAATGCCCCGGCACATCGGTACGACCTGCGCGGTGAAGGTGATTTTCAGATCCGCATCCGCCAGGAGTGACAATTCGCGTTCGACTTCACAGATGTGCTGGTGACCGGCGAGTTTATACGCATTCATCTGGTCGTATCGGGCGGGATAGTGAAACTGGGCATTGGGTTTTTTACCGGCCCCGGAGATGGCCGTTTTGCAGTCGCAAATCAGGCTGGAAAAATCCACCAGCCGGTGCTGTGCGGCGGGTGCGAGCCCCAGGATGCAACTGATGGCGAAACAGCCGGGATTACCCACCAGCGAGGCGCGGCCGGCAATGGATTCGCGGTGAAGCTCAGGCAGGCCGTAGACGGTTTGATCGAGCAGGTTCGGGGCGGTATGCTCGGGATTGCGTCCGATGCGCATGGCGTAGTCGGCATAAGCCTCGGGGGTGTCGAAGCGAAAATCGCCGCTGTAATCAATGACCTTGGCGCCCCGTTCGAGTTCGCATCCGGCGCTCTGCATGCCCACGCCGTCCGGCGTGGCGAAAAAAACCACGTCAAAGGCGGTTTGGGCCGTCGGGTCGTCCGGCGCGAGAATCGGCAGATCACAAAAGCCGGCCAGATGAGGATAGACCTCGCTCATGCGCTTGCCGACATCCTGCAGAGCCACCAGTGCACCGATTTCGGCGTGGGGATGACGCAGAAGAAATTCCGTGATTCCGACGCCGCCATATCCTGTAGCGCCGACTATTTTGATGCTGATTTTTTTCATATCGTGAAATCCTTTCGCGCCGGTATTCCGATGGCTGGTTTACGATTTTCCGTTCGGATCGTTTCCCGGTTACTGATAGGGGATAATAGGATGGAGCAGGACGGGGGAAAAGCGAAAACTGGAGCATAAAAAAAGGGAGGGACCTCGAAAGGTCCCTCCCGTTCACGTAATGGAGGTACGTTTTTTTATTTCCGAATTTTTTTCCGGAAAACGAGCAGCCCGAGCATCGAGAGGCCCATCAGAGCCAGTGTGCCTGGTTCGGGAACCGCTGTGACACTGGCGGAATCAAAGAGTACGGAACCGGCTCCGGGGCCGGCGCCTTCAATGGAGAAGACCATGCGGCCATGGGCTGTGCCGGCAGGAGCTACGGCATTGTTCACCGTCAGCTCTGTCCAGGTATCCGCCGCGTTGTCCGGGGTGAAGTGCGTGCTGTAGATCGCCCCGCCCAGATTGTCTTCGCTGCTGTTGAACCATTCCAGCTTGAAGGCGGCATAGGTAGCGTTTCCGACATCCCAGCCGTATTTGTCACCGGAAGCGGTGTAGCAGTAGAGACTTCCGTTCACGCTTTCACCGGCTGTTACCGCGAAGTCCTGATAGAATCCAGTACTGTTGAACCACATTTTGATGCTCTGCGTCCCTTCATGGGCGGTCCCGTCCAGTGCGCCATCTGTGCCCCAGGAGGTCCAGCTGGGGACATCGCTCAGCCCTGTTCCACCTTCCAGGCTGCCATTGCTGATCAGGTCAGCCCGGGCGCCTGCAACCGCTAACATTCCGATGCAAACCACTATCGCATATACTTTTCTCATGAATAATTCTCCTTTTAGTTACACCAATAGCTGTATTGATGGTGCAACCTGTATAATTGGTAACGCTTACAAGGTCAAGCAGGGAAATCGGAAAAAATTGAATATTTTTTAGGGATATTTTGTATGTCAGTGCGGTGGAGATGGATATGTGTCCAGTTCTTCTCGGTTTAGGCGTCGGCAGGCCAGGCCCATGAGGGCTCCGAACCAGAGGCCGATAAAGGCACCGGCGAGCACATCGGATAGATAGTGCCCTTTGACATAGATGCGCGACAGAGAGACGGCGCCTTCAAATACATAGAGGGGAACGGCTAATGAGGGGAATACGATGGATAAGCAGGTGGCTGTGGCTATGGCGGTGGTGGCATGGGCCGAGGCAAAACTCTTAAAATCATTATCGAGGGTGGGCCCATAGAAGCCATCCTGTTCCACTCCGGCATTGGGGCGCGGGCGCCCGATGGAGCACTTGAGGGTATTGACGATAATCCCTGAAAAGAGACAGGCCAGCAGACAGGCGATGGCCACGCGCCGCCATTCGATTTTATTTTTTATCCAGCCACCGATCAGGAGAAGCGCCACCAGCAGCAGGGTTCCCCGTTCAAAGGCGCCGTAATGACTGAGTTCTCCGGCATAGTACCACCAAAAGGGGATATGCCAATCCGCTTCCGCCAAGTGGGTGACGGCTTGATCATATGGAAATGCCGATACCGTGGCGAGGCCGCCGAGTAGCGCGGTAAGGATAAAGAACCAACGGTGACTGCGCAGGATGGGGCGAATCATCCGTATCAATTGATCTATATCTGTCCACCATCCTTTCCAATCGAACATGCCTAACCTCTCTTCAACGCGGTTCTTTGCCTTTTCCAACCATGGGGAAGTGCCGTGCCGGCCATTTCTGATTTTTCCAATCATTGGAAACTTTTTCGCTGATTTTTCCAATCATTGGAACTTTTTACAGTCATTTTTCCAATCGTTGGAACTTTTTTTGGTGATTTTTCCAATCATTGGAAAAATCGATAATGACTCCTTTTCCCCTTGTTGGGGTGTTCAGGGCTGATTTTTTTTGCCCAGATGGGCGCGCAGGTTTTCTTTGATTCGTTTAAGGTTTGGTTGGAGCTGCTGAGCGAGCTGGAGAAGACCTGCCGGAAGAATGCAGGGATGGCGGTCGGGTGGGCATTGAAGATAATATTCGGGTCCGGCGGCATAGTCGGCGATGAGTGTTTGACTCAGGACGGGTCGGCACTGAGCGGGATAGAAGAGGGTGGTTTGACTGATGAAGAGATTCAGGGCCGCGGCTTTTTGGGCTGAAACCGTACGGATGTCTATTTTGTGAAGGAGTTCGGGTTTGCAGTAGAGGCGGATGTCTTTTCGGGGGAGGAGGGGATAGTTCACGTAGACAAAATATTCGAGTAGGGTGGCGGTTGGTGCGTGACGGGCTGCGGCGGATCGTCCGGCGGAATAGAGGGCGAGGTGATCGGGGTGCTGATCAAAGCGGAAGGGAAGCAGGAGGGTTGCGGGTTGGAGGCTTTGGATGACGTTTTCGAGTTCTCTGGTCAGAAGCTCGTGTTCTGCGGTGAGGCGTTTTTCGGGTAGATTCAGGAAATGAAGCTGATCGGATGGGATTCCAAGGTGGTTCAGTGCGGCGATGGATTCCTGTTTTCGGTTTTCGCCGATGTCCTTTGGCGTTTCGGCGTGATGTGTGGCGATCGGCAGGCTGTCGCCCGCCGTGGCAAAGAGAATATGAATGCGTTGCTTGTTTGGGAGTAGGGCGAGCAGGCCGCCGCATCCCAGCACTTCGTCGTCAAAGTGCGGCGCCAGGAGAAGAAGGGTGCCCTGAAAGCATTTATCCAATGGAGTGCCTTGGTTCATGCTGCGTATTTTCCGATTAAGATCGGGTGGCCCATGTTTCCTTTCGCATGGAAAGGAGGCGGACGCCCTGATGTTTCAACTGGCGAAAGGTGGCGCCTTGCGTAATATAGTGATTGACGAGGTCGGCATCGGTTACGCGGCACCCGCTGATGACATCCACGCCGTAGTCAAAAAGAACGGGGGAAAGCGGGGAGGTGGGGCCGGTGAGGATTACGAAGGCATTCCGGCACAATGCCATCATGCGGTCGAATGAGTGATTGGTCAGAGTGGTTCCGGTCATGCAGACGACGTCGCATTGCGGCAGGATGTTTTCCGCCTCTGATTCCGGGAGGGCCCCGGGCTTTTTTGCGCGTTCCAGAATCCACAGGTTTTCGGCCTGTGCGCGGAGCTTTTGCGCAAAGGGGAAATGCCCGATGATGGCGATGTTTTTCCCGGCGCCTTTTTCCGCGGCCACTTCCGAGGCGTTGATTTCTTCGCAGCGGGATTCATCCACTTCCAGAGCGGAGTTCAGTGCGGCCATCCCGATGGAGGCGGCCACGGTGTTTTCCGAGAAGGCGTAGCGGGCCAGTTCGAGAGCGGTCATGCCCTGCAGTGTGCCGGCCTGCTGGACCATGCTGGGTTTGTCATCGTGCTGTTGGTCGGTCTCGCGATAGGTGGTGGCGAGGCCGGAATGCGCGGAGGTCACGGTGGTCCAGAAGGCCCCCGTGCAAACGCGGCTGACCGGCGCATCGCCGTGAGGAAGGGCTTCCAGGAGATCCTTAAGTACATTTATCATGGGTGAAGTAGAACGCAACGGCGCCCGTTTTTCAACGCTTAATATTTATAAGAGCTTCCTCCGATGAATTCCCGAACCAGGGCATTGTCGGGTATGCAGGAGTCATCGGTGAGTTCCGTCATGGGGTTCAGGAATTCATAGATGCGTTTGGCGCGGATGTAGGCGTCCTGCCGCTTCGGGTCATCCTGATAACGAACCATGCCTTCGGGGAAATAGCGGAAGAGACGGTTTTTAAGGACGGGCAGTTCATAGGGCAGTGCACTGTTGACCAGGTAGTCCACGCTGCCGATGAAAGGTATGATATATTGCAGCTCGCTTCGCCGGACGTAGTGCCAATGGGTCAGTGTTTCGAGTGGTTGAAGGTTGCGGTGCCAACTGTCGCGGATCATGCGGCGCATCAGGCGGTTGTCGGCCCAACGCATAAAGATGCCGGCTTCTCCGCGTACCTGGCCGAGTGTTTCAATATAGAGGCGGAATTTATTGGCGGTGGGGATGCTGCTGGTCATGCCTTCGTAGAGTCCGTGCAGGCTGTCGATCAGCAGAATTTCATCTTTGGCGAGGGAGAGCTCATGCACGTTCAACTGGCGGGTCCCGGTTTTGAAGTCGTAGTGCGGGGTTTTGATGGTTTTTCCATCCAGCAGTTGGGTGAGGTGCTCGTTGATCAGGTTCAGGTCGAGAGCATTCGGTGTTTCGTAGTCGTAGTCGCCGAATTCATCTTTGGGGTGCATGTCGAGATCATAGAAATAGTGATCAATGTTAATGCCGACGAGTTTGTTGATTCCGGCTTCGCGCAGTTTTTCGGACATCTTGATCAGGGTGGTGGTTTTTCCGGAGGAGGAGGGTCCGGCAATGATTGCCATGCGCACTTCGGGCAGCCGCTTGATGATGGTGTCGGCACCGCTGGACACTTCGGCCAGATAGCGTTCGTTGCAGGCGTGAACCAGATCCGGATAGGTTCCCTCGGCCATGATTTGGTTGAGCCCATGGATGGATTCACACCCGTGATCCATATTCCAGCGGAGCACTTCGTAAATTTTTTTGTAAGGGATGTTGTCTGCGGCGTCCATCCGGGTGTTCATACGGGAGGCGCGTGCCTGGGCGCGTTCGCGCCGATAGATGATGAAGGCGCGGGAGGTGTGGGTGTGTCCTTTTTTGATCAGGACATCTTCGACGGCGTCCTGCACTTCTTCCACCGAGGGTGTACAATCGGGGCCGTACATGTCTACGAGGGAGTGTTCTGCACATCGGGCCAGATAGGCGGAGGTTTCGCGGTCATCTCCGCCGACCGATGCGGCAGCCTTGAAGATGGCGGTGGTGATGCGGTCCGGATCATAATCCACGAGTGTTCCGTTGCGCTTGATGACCTGCTTGATTCTGCTTTCACCGGACATAGGTTTCTCCTCCTGTTGTGTAATGGGCGGCTCCCATACCGCGCGCCCATGATGAACAAAACATGTCTGTATATACCGTTGCGGGGTCATTCCGTACATTAAAAAAACCGGATGGTCGTTCGACCATCCGGTTTTTGAATGTATCTGCGTGTTTTGTTTACGCTTTGCGTCCGGAAATGCCCTTTGTGTTTTTATCAATCACGTGGGCCTGTTCTTTCGGACGGAGACTGCGCACGGCGGCGCCTGCCTGCCACATTTCCGAGTTGTGGATGGTGGCCAGCTCGTCGGCCAGCGCGGCCTGGTAGTTTTTGCGTCCGCAAATGGTGATGACGCGCGCGGCTTCCTTGCCGGTTTTCACCCGGTTGTAGAGTTCTTTGAAGACCGGGGCCACGGCCTTTTTGAATTTGGGTTTCCAATCCAGTGCGCCGCGCTGTGCAGTGGCGGAGCAGTTGGAGTACATCCAGTCCATGCCGTTTTCATCGACCAGGCGGATGAGGCTCTGCGTCAGTTCTTCCACCGTTTCATTGAAGGCTTCGCTGGGCGAGTGGCCGTTTTTGCGGAGGATGTCGTATTGGGCTTCCATGACACCTGCGAGGGCGCCCATCAGAATGCCGCGCTCACCGACGAGGTCGCTGTTGGTCTCGTTCTCGAAGGTGGTCGGGAACAGGTAGCCGGAACCGATGCCGATGCCGATGGCGATGCAGCGTTCTTCGGCACGCCCGGTGTAGTCCTGATAGACGGCGTAGCTCGAGTTGATTCCGGCGCCGGAAAGAAAGTTGCGGCGTACGGAGGTGCCTGAACCTTTGGGCGCCACCATGATGACGTCTACATCGGCGGGCGGAACCACTTTGGTCTGCTTCTGATAGGTGATGGAAAAGCCATGCGAGAAATACAGCGCATCGCCGGGGTTGAGGCATTTCTTGATGGTGGGCCAGATCACGCGCTGGGCGGCATCGGTCACAAGCATCTGGATGATGGTGCCTTTGGTGCAGGCTTCTTCGATATCAAACAGGGTCTTGCCGGGCACCCAACCATCCTTGACGGCGCGGTTCCAATCGCGCTTGAAGGCCTTGGACTGGCCGATAATGACGTTCAGGCCGTTCTCTTTCATATTCAACGCCTGGGCGGGGCCCTGGACGCCGTAGCCGATCACCGCGATGACTTCGTTTTTCAGAACTTTGCGTGCCTTGGTCAGCGAAAACTCTTTGCGCTTGACCACGGTCTCTTTGGTTCCACCGAAATTAATGGTAGCCATGTAACTCTCTCTCCTTCATGTAAGGACCGGGAGGGTCCCTGGTTTGATATTCCCGTATTGGCGAAGGTGTCCCTACATAAAGAAACACCGTTCGCCGGTTGCGCGGAACTTGATAGGGTTGAAGAAGCCCTTCGTCAAGTCTAAGCTCAAAATAATCCATGTTGGAAACCTTGTGTTCATGGGGGAAAGCTTCTATAACAGCGAAGTTCTGAAGAACTTGGAAGAGACGGTCTATGCGAGTGTTGTTTATCAGTAATCGGCTTCCCTATGCGGGGGTGACGGGTGGATATTCCATCATTCATCAGCGCATTGAGGGCCTGTGCCGCCGTGGTCACGAGGTGGGTTTGGCCACCTTTCAGCGCAGTGAGACGCCGGAGCAGGTCGAAGCCATGCGGGCTCTGCTTTTTGAACTGGAACTGGTCGAGGCGCCTCGTGACCGCCATTTGCTCCGCCGCCTGTTTGACTATTTTTTTCTGCCGATTCCATCTCGATTCCGGTCGTGCCGTTCGTTGGCGATGAAGCGCTGTATTGGGGAGATGGTGGAGCGCTCGCATTATGACGTGGTGATTGCAGAATTTGCGCGGATGGGGCAGCACCTGTACAGGAATCCGTATTTGCCGGCGGTTCGACGGGTGGTTTCATCGCATCGGAGTTTGAGCCTGTTGCATCAGAATGAGATCAAGTATCTTGGATGGGGTCCGGCGGGGTTGTTTCAGCGCCTTCGCATGAAGGGAATGGAGAGTTTCGAGTTCATGTTGTATCGGAATGCGGATCACGTGCTCGTTCTTTCTCCGGAGGAGCGGTACTGGATGCAGTTGCGGATTCCAGGGGTGCGGATTTCCGTGGTGGCCGGGGGTGTGGATACGACGTTTTTCAGTATGCGGACGGAGCCGGCGAAGGAGCCGGTGATTATTTTTACGGGCAGTTACCGCGACCGGGCGAATGAGGATGCCATGTTGTGGTTTTTGAAGTCGAGCTGGCCTTTGCTCAAGGAGCGCGAGCCTGCGGCCCGCTTGTTGATCGTGGGGCCGGGAGTGACTCCAGCCATACACGCCGTGGCGGTGCAGGATACCTCGGTGGAAATTACGGGCTACGTGGACGATCTTCGTCCTTATTTGCATCGGGCCCGTGTGTTTGTTTGTCCCATTCGGCTGGGTGCGGGTATACGCACGAAGCTTCTGGAGGCGATGGCCGCAGGGGTACCGGTGGTATCCACGGCGCTCGGGGTGGAAGGGTTGCCTGTGCAGGTGGGAGATAATTGTTTTTTGGCCGATCAGCCTGTGATGATGGTGGAATATATTCACCTGCTCCTGCAGGATGATGCCTTGGCCGATTCCATGGCCGGGCGGGCACGAAAAATGATTGAGGAGCGCTTTATGCTGGATTCGACGGTGATTCGGTTGGAGCAGACGCTGAATCGTATTGTCGGGCACTAGCAGGCTGTCGGGCTTTGGCCCGCCATCCTGCTGGTTAACAACAGCGGATACGCTGTTGTGTTTGAATATTCAGGATAGG
>JAQVYB010000010.1 GCA_028708815.1 Kiritimatiellia bacterium
CCATTATCCTGGCTGTTGTCTTTGCCGGTTCTGCTCTCGCAGCCCGGTGCGAAGTGACGGAGATGGCCGAACGCCCGTTTTCAATCCCGCCGAAAACGGAGTGGAAGGCCACGGCCTCCGCCAATCAGAAGCCCGACGCATTTTTTCCGTCCGAGGCCATTGATGGCGACGGGGCGACACGTTGGAGTTCGCCGAACTCGCAACCGAACTGGTTCGAAATTGATCTGGGGCGCCTGGCTGATCTCTACGGTTGCACCATCCATTGGGAAACGGCTTTTGCTTCAGCGTATGACATAGAAACTTCCGCCGATGGGCTGTCGTGGGAAAAGGTGTATACGACTCAGGATGGCGACGGCAAAACGGACGAACTGTTTTTCCGTCCCGTGCGCGCGCGGTTTTTGCGGATCCATGCGACAGAACGCGGAACTTCGCACTGGGGCTTCTCCATTTTCGAGGTGGATATAAAGGGCGTGGATGAGCAGCCCTTGGTGAAGGTGGAGGGCCAGAACGGGAAAGAGGCCATGCGTGCTTTTGATGGCTCATTCGACACCGTATGGAAAGGCCCGGAGTCGGCGCCCTATGCGCTCGATATCGATTTGCGCGGGGAGAAGAATCTCGGTGGAATCTGGATCAAATGGGGTGAGAACTTCGCGACCCGGGCGACGCTGTTTACCAGCACGGATGGCAAGACCTGGGAACAGGTCGCCCGTATTAGCGATGGAACGGGCGGGAAAGACATTCTTCTTCATAAAGGGAGAAAGGCACGAGCCATCCGGCTCCGGATCGATGAGACCCGCGGGAATCTTCCTGTAGAGATTCAGGACATCTCTCTATGCAGTCCCGGCGAACATGAGAACTCCTTGCTCAAGTATAACTTTGTCGCAAAGAAACATCGCCGAGGCATCTACCCGTTGCAGTTCCTTAATGAACAGGTCTACTGGACGTTGGTGGGAACCCCGGGTGACAGCGACGAAGCGCTCCTGGATGAATATGGCAACTTCGAGCCGCGCCAGAAGGCCGGCTCACTGCAACCCTACCTGCAGGTGGGTGACGAAATCGTGTGTGCACCGGATGCCCCGGTGCTGGAGCACAGTATGGAGGGGGGCTACCTGCCGATGCCCTGCGTCGGGTGGCACACAACGCCCATCAGCCTGCGTATTCGGGCCATGGCTCGCGGCAAAGATCCGGACTCGGCCTGCTACGTATCTTACACCTTGAAGAATGTGACTGATCAGCCACAAAAAGGACGTTTCTTTCTAGTGGTACGTCCCGTGCAGATCAATCCCTCCTGGCAGTTTGGCGGGGTCTCGCCGATTGAGAGTCTGGAGTATAAAGACCTCTCGGAAGGGTTGGGGGTCTTTGTGAACGACACGTTGCAATACGCTTCCCTGACGCCCCCCTCGGCAACAGCCATACGCGCCTTTGAGCAGGGCGACATTATCGAGGATCTCCTGCGCGGCCGTTTTCCCCGGAGCGACGGGTTGAAAAATGCGGGAAAGGAACTTTCCGGAGCACTCGCCTACGAAATGGATCTCGCGCCCGGCGAAGAGCAATGCGTGATTATCGCTGCTCCGGTGCATGAATCCCGGGCAGACATCCGGGAATTCGCCCGGGAAATCGGCGGCGATCCTTCGCAGGCAAAAAACGTTTTCGAAAAAGTGTATAGCGAGGTGGCTCTGCAATGGCGCGATCTTCTGGATCGGGTAACGATCGAAATTCCCGAACAGAGAATGATCTCCATCATGAAAGCTCAACTCGCGTACATCATGATCAATCGCGACGGACCAGCCATCCAGCCGGGCTCCCGCAATTACAAGCGTGCATTCATGCGGGACGGCTGTCTCACCTCGGGCGCGCTGCTCCGCATGGGCTGTACGAATGAAGTGCGTGACTATCTGGACTGGTACTCGCAACGAGTGGACAAAGAGGGTTGGGTCCCGCCGATCCTTAATAACGATGGGAGCATCAATCAGGGATTTGGATGGGACAACGAATACGACAGTCAGGGCGAATATCTTTTCGCTATGATGCAGTACTATCAGTTCACAAAGGATCGCTCGCTGATCATTAAATATTTCGACGCCATATACGGGGCCATGAAGTATCTCGTGGCCTTGCGCGAGAAGACGCTGGCGCCAGGGTATATGGCAAATGAGGAAGCGCCCGAACGCTTTGTCGGCGTGCTGCCCAGGTCGATCAGTCATGAAGGCTACAATCCGCCGGTGCACAGTTACTGGGATATGTTTTTCGCGCTCAAAGGATTGAAAGACGGTGCCGTCGCCGCACATCTTGCGGGACGGGATGAGGTGGCCGTCTGGGCAAAAAAACAGTACCACCTATTTCGCAAATCGATGCAGGAATCGATGAAGAGTACGGTCGACTGGAAAGGCGTTGATTATGTTCCGGCCTGTGCGGAGTATGCGGATTGCGATCCGACCAGCACAGCCATTGCGTTCTTTCCGTGTGGTGAACAGGAGATCATGTCGGAGGAGCGCATGCGCCGAACCTACGAGATCTATTACAACAGTTTCCGTCAGCGCCTCCGTCCCGGTTGGCATGGATACACCCCGTATGAAGTGCGTGTCATACCCGCTCTCGTTGAGCTGGGGCACAAGGATCAGGCAAAACAGGTGCTGGACACCATTCTCCGTGATTGTCGTCCACGGGGTTGGAAACATCTCCCCGAAGTCGTGGTCAGCGATGCACGAAAAGGTTCGTATATGGGTGACATGCCGCATACGTGGATTGGATCGGCCATTGTCAATTCCGTGCGGTTCATGATTGTACATGAGGATGGGAACAAACTCGTGCTTCTCAAAGGCATCCCTGATAACTGGGTGGAAGGAGAGGGGCTGCGTGTCGCCAATCTGCCCACTCATTTCGGCACGCTGGATATGAGCGCCAGGATGCAGGACGGAACTCTGGGTGTGCTGCTTGGAGGGTCCATAAAGGTCAGGGGAGGATTCGATCTTTGCTGGCCTGCCGCAGACAAACCGACCCAGGTGTGGGTGGATGGTCGCGAGTGGAATGCCTTTGATGACGCCGGCGTCCACGTTCCAACAGGAACGCGCACAATCAAAGCACGCTGGAGCACGGAACCGGACGAAACCACCTAAGCTCGCGCCCATCCTTTTGGGTGTTATCCAATGTATATCCCCACGTCCTCTTCTGTCCCGTTGTCCATCGCGTTGCGCAGCGCTTGGTATAGTTCCGTTTTCTTGATTGGCTTGCCCACCAGCCCGTCCATGCCCGCCGCCAACATCTCCCCGCGCGCCTCCTCATCGGTTTTCGCCGACAGTGCGGTGATGAGTATTCGATGATCCGCACCTTCTTCAAAATTCAATTCCTCTTCCAGTCGACGAATTTCACGCGCGGCCTCCAGACCATCCATTTTCGGCATAACGATATCCATGAGAATGATGGAAAACGGGTTGTCATCCTGCCCCTGCACATATGCCTCGACCGCTCTCAATCCATCTTCCACTATTTCGTAATCACAGCCCCAGTCACTCAGGCAGCGCTTCAGATATTCCTGGTTCACCCGGTTGTCTTCCGCCACCAAGACGCGCAATCCCCTTATCGCTCCGGCATCGGCCTCCTCTATTTTCTGTTCAACCGGGGCGTCAACAGCCTCTCTCGGGATTTGCTCTTCCAGCATCGGTAGCGAGACCTTTATGGCGGTGCCCTTGTCCTCAACACTTTCCACGTCGATATGGCCATGGTGCGATTCCACCAGCCGGTGCGTAATCGCCATGCCCAGCCCGGTCCCCACTTCGCCAGCCGTTCCTTTGCGCGAAGTTTTTGAATACTCATCAAACAGATGCGGAAGCATTTTTTTGGGTATGCCGATTCCCGTATCGCGCACCGTCACCTCGACGCTGCCGTTTTGGTCCGGCCTTATCTCTACCGAAACCCGGCCCCCGGACGGCGTGAATTTTATCGCATTGGATATCAGGTTGTTGAAAATGCGGCGCAAGGCATTATCGTTGCCGTTGATGATAATTCCGTCGGGTCCATCCAGCGTCAGTTCCACCTGTTTTGGTCCGGCTGTATGTTGCAGTGTGACTCGGCAGGATTGTATTATCTCCGTCAAATCCACCGGCTCAAACGCCATGTTGGACTCATCCGATTGCGTACGCCCGAGATCGAGAATATCGTTAATCAGGCTCATCAAATACTCGCCTGCGCCTCGGATATGAGTCAGCATTTCCCGCTGCGTGTTCGTTGTATCGGGGGCTTCTCTCAAGATCTCTGTAAGCCCCAGCATGCCGCTGAGCGGCGAACGTAAATCATGCGAACAGACCGCCAGAAATTTATCCTTGAGCTGATTCAGGCGTTTCAGCTCCGCAATATTGGCTTTGAGTTGAGTGTTGAGCAACTGACGGCGCATGTGCACCTCGAGGCGTGCCATCATCTCTTCGCGGACAAACGGTTTGTGGATATAGTCCGTGGCCCCCGCCTGAAAGATGTGCAGCACCTTCTGCGCCTGGTCATTCGAACTCAAAAAGATGATCGGCAGGTCCACCAGTTTCAATTCTTTGCGAATCGTCCTGCAATACACATCGCCGTTCATTTTCGGCATTTGCAGGTCGGTGACCACCACATCAATTTCATCCCGATGCGCCTTAAGCTGTTCCAGTGCTTCTGCGCCATCCTCCGCCTCGAAAATCGACACCCCGAAAGGTTCCAGACAGGACTTGATCAGATAGCGGATGATCATGCTGTCGTCCACCACCTGGACGCCCAACTCATGAAATTCACAGGAAGGACGCAGGATTTTGTCCGTCAGCTTTTTCAGGGAAGCACGCACATCCGATTTCAGAATAAATTCGGTGGCACCCAATTCAAAACCGCGCAAGCGGTCTTTTTCGGTATCCTGCGAGGTCACGAAAACCATCGGCACCCACTGATTGTTCATCTCCCGAAATTCCGCCTGCTTTTCTGACGACCGAATTTCCGCCAGTGTTTCAAAGCCGGACCAACCCTTCATCTGCACATCCAGGAGGACCAGGCGGATGTTCGGAACCGAATTCAGCTTGTGGATCGCGTCGGGGCCGCTCTCCGCCTCCACCGGATCATACCCCAGCTTCTTTAAAGCAGTCGCCAGGCCCCAGCGTATGAACGAACTGTCATCCACCAACAGAATTTTCGGATGTTCCTCAGCCGGATTCATTGTCGTCTCCCCGCGAATATAAAGTTAAAGGATGAGCGCAACGGGCACCGGCATTTTAAAGGCTGGTGTCTGATTGTCAACCGGACTTCACCTTCGACGGTGGTCTGAATGAAGGACGTAATGCCTTTTCAGTCGGCAATTTCCCGGCTGATGCGCATGGAACAGAATTTGGGGCCGCACATGGTGCAGTAATGATGGGTGCCGTCGTCGTTGCAGGTGGATTGCATGGACTCGGGATCGGCGGCCTGCTGCTCCTGCAGGGCTTCGCGGCGCAGGGCGCGAGCCCGTTCGGGATCCAGGGCGAGATCGAATTGGCGTTTCCAGTCGAACTCGGCGCGTGCTTTTGAAATGGCGTCGTCCCGTTCGCGGGCGTGGGGGCGCTTGAGGGCAATGTCGGCGGCATGGGCGGCGATTTTGTAGGCGATGACGCCTTCGCGGACGTCGCGGTCGTTGGGGAGCCCGAGGTGTTCTTTCGGGGTGACGTAGCAGAGCATGGCGGCGCCGTGAAAGGCGCCGAGGGTGGCGCCGATGGCAGAGGTGATGTGATCGAAGCCGGGGGCGCAGTCGGTGACGACGGGGCCGAGGATGTAGAAGGGTGCGTCGTCGCACAGTTCGCGTTCGCGCTCCATGTTCATCTGAATTTCATCGAGCGGGATGTGGCCGGGGCCTTCGACCATGGCCTGTACGCCGGCGGCGCGTGCGCGGCGCACGAGGTCGCCGAGAACGGTTAATTCCGCGAACTGGGCTGCGTCGGAGGCATCGGCCAGGCAGCCGGGACGCAGTCCGTCGCCCAGAGAGAGGGTGACGTCATGGGCACGGCAGATGTCCAGTAAATCGTCGTAATGGGTGAAGAGCGGATTTTCGCGGTCGTGTTGTTTCATCCATTTGGCGGTGATGGATCCCCCCCGGCTGACAATGCCGAGGAGCCGTTTTTTGGCTAGCGGGACGTGTTCTTTGAGAAGGCCGGCATGTACGGTCATGTAGTCGACGCCCTGGCGCGCCTGAAAGTCAATCACCTCGAGCAGGAGTTCGATGGAGATGTCCATGGGATCTTCCACCTGGTTGAGCGCCTGATAAATCGGGACGGTGCCGACGGGCACGGTGGCGTGCGCGAGAATCTGCGCGCGGATTTCATTCACGTTCGAGCCGGTGCTCAGGTCCATCACCGTATCGGCGCCGTATTGGACGGCGCAGTGCAGCTTGTTCAGTTCTTCGCCCAGGCCGCTGCTGAGGGCCGAGTTGCCTATGTTGGCATTGATTTTGGTGGAGAGTTCGCGTCCGATGCCGATGGGGTGCAGCGCGGCGTGATGGATGTTGGCGGGGATGACGATGCGTCCGCCGGCCACGCCTGTGCGGATGGTCTCGGCTGGGAGAAATTCATGTTCCGCGACGGCGTTCATGTGCGGGGTGATGATGCCCTGGGCGGCGGCCTGCAGTTGTGTCTGGACGGTGCTCATGTCAATCGATCCTTTCCTTCGGCCCGGCGGAAAACACGGATGAAAGGATGGGGGCGCCCATCGCTTTGTTTCGCGTTCCCTGCGCTGGCATTATCCAACAGGTTCATGGGGTATGCTCTCAGCACGGCGCCTTACGCGCGCCGGCACCCCCGGCGGAAAACGACAGGCACCATGCACGAATTGAGGAAAAACGCCAGCGAATTGTGATGGGTTTTGGACGGGAACGGGCGGATCGGCGATTTAGTACATGGCCTGCATAGCCGATCAGACGATCGGCGATCCCGGGAGCGCCAATCGTCTGATTGGCAGGGAGGTGTAACAAGCCGCAGATGCGCCCGACATCGATGGGAAGAAGGAAATGCGCTTGCCATGGCCCCGCGGATAGTTTTAAGTACGTGCGATGAACCGGTGAAAAAAAACAACGAGTCCGGTTCCATCCGAACAATGGATCAACCCGGAGGTGTTATAATGGACAAGACAGAAGTCAAGTTTGGCGAATGGATGGAAAAGGGGTTCAACCTGTATACCAAGGGCAACATGGGCCTGTTGGTGCTGGTGGCGCTGGTGGGGATGCTGCTTTCGGCGGTGACAGTGGGCATTCTCTCCGGCCCGATGATGGCCGGGACGGTGCTGATCACGTTGCGCCTGGCCCGCGGCCAGCAGGCGGAGCTGAACGACCTGTTTAAGGGGTTCCAGTATTTTCTGCAGTCGTTTCTGCTGTATTTTGTTTGGGGGCTCATTGCCTTTGTGCTGACTCTGGTGTTGGGAATGATTCCCTGCCTCGGCAGCATCCTGAGCATTCTGATTGTGTATGCGATTCAGACGGCGGTGATGTTCGCTCTGTTTCTGATTGTGGATCAGGGAATGGATTTCTGGCCGGCCACCATGAAAGCCTTTGAAACGATCAAGTCGAACATCTGGCCCTTCCTCGGGTTTGGTTTTGTGGCGATGCTTATCGGTTCGCTGGGTGCCATTCTGTGTGGTATCGGCATCATCCTGACGCTGCCCGCCGCGATCTGCATGTTCACGGTGGCCTATCTGGATGTGTTTGAGCAGGGTGCGATTACGGTGAAGGCCGTTGAAGAACAGCCTGCGCCTCCTGCCGAAGAAAAACCGACGGAAGAAACGCCGGTGAATCCCGATGGCAATAATGCCTGAATCTGATCGGAACAGGAGTTGTTATGCCGGGCGCCCGTGGATTTCCTGCGGGCGCCCGCCTTCCTATTGGCATGTGACGGCGGCGCATCTGCCGCTGCTGGTGTTGACGGGCATCCCGCTCCTGTTGGCCGAGGTTGTCCCGCTGCATTGGTTTCCCCTGAGGGCCTGCACGTTTGTTTGGCTGACAGGCTATCCGTGCCCGTTTTGCGGAGTGACGCGCTCGTTCTGGATGATGGCGGCCGGCTCGTGGCGCGCGGCCTGGGTGTTTTGTCCGTTGGGCGCGGTGGTGTACGTGCTGTTTTGGGGAATCTTTTTGTGGAATGCGGCGGGGATGCTTTCGGGTCGCGTACTGATTCCATCCGGTTTGTTTTCCTGGATCGTACGGCATCGTCGCGCCGTTGGCCTGAGCGTGCTTCTGCTCCTGTTGGTCCACTGGATCTACCGACTGGTGTCCGGGCTTTGCTGAGCAAAAACGAGAAAAATCGCGTAAAACCGGCCGAAAACAGAAGAAAAACGCCAGAAAATGCCCAAAAAACGGGGAAAACACGCATTTTGAGCCGCAAAATAGGCGTTTTTCGTTTTTTGGCCGTTTTTGGGGCATTTTCGATGTTTTTCAGGCCCGCATGGGGGCGCTCGGAGAGCACTCCACTACTTTTCCCGTTCCATTATCAATCCGTCTTCGCTCTTTGAGCTTCGACGCGACACGTCCGTAGATTTGCCACTTCGCGGCCGTCGGGGGAGTATCGCGGCCCTTCTCCGCTACGCTCCGATTGCCCCGCGGTGCTGCCGATCAGGCGATCGGCGTTCCCGGGAGAGCCAGTCGTCCGGGCATCGTCCCGCAGTCACGGATAACAGACAATGGAGATGTTCCCGCCCGGCCCTTACATCATGGCGTCCCACGTGGCGGGGGAGGCGAATTGGTTGCAGATTTCCACGATGGTGGCGCGCACCTTCTGGGTGACCAGGTCCATGCGTGAAAGCAGGGCGATGCGCTCGCCGCAGCGCTGATATTCCTTCGGCGAGAGAATCTGCTCGATCAGTCCACACAGTTCAGCCAGGCCGATGAGCACGGTGTCGCGCGGATCCGGAATATCATCACTCAGCAGTATTTCGCGCAGGCGGGTTTCGACGTCCTTGATTTCGCGGTTGTCGATGATGGGGTAGCGTCGGGTCGGGAAGACCCAGAGTATGCGGCCTTTTTCCTCTTTCAAAATGCCTTTCTCGATCAATTGAGTGCGGACCATTTCTTCGAGCGGCGCGGCGGAAAAAAAGATACTGCCGATGCAGTTGGCGGAAGGGATCTTAACACCATCGAGTGCCGCCAGTTGTTCGAGGACGAGATCAATGATGGGCCGTCCGGTGGGCTCGGTGTTCAGGATGTAGATGAACTCGGCGTCCGAATCGATTTTGCTCAGGAAGGAGAGTTCCCCCAGTACGGCGCCGACGAGGGCGTTGTTCAGGACGATGTTTTTGTTTGGCATTTCTATTTTGCCGGTGGTTTCATTGAGGGCCAGCAGGTAGATTTCTTCGGCGAAGCTAAGCATGATAACATCCTTTGTAAGATTGACGGCTCCCTTGCACTTGCCTATATAACAGGGAATCCCGATCGGCGGCAAGGGTTGTGTGCGATCAACTTGCCGGTTACGGGAAGGGCGTTCAAACAGGGCCTTTCCCTCTTCGGAGGAAGATGGATCAGGTTTGTTTGTTGCATTATTGTAATAATTGGACGCAAAAAGGTTCATAAATGTATTTAATTAGCGTTTGAGGCGGGCGCCTTGGCTTTTGTGTTATGCGTAACTTGTTGAATGTAAACGTGAAGCACCGGCATTTAAAAACATGGCACGGGAATTGCTATATCTTGGGTCGGCGCGGTGAATTCGCGTGTGCCGGGTGGTCTTGTGCGCCGGCGGGCGGGATGATCCCGTCTGTTTTTTTAACTGAAGGAGTGAATGATGAGTAACATACAAACGTTGGTGGATCAGTTCGGCGAGAATGTATTTAGTTTGAAGGTCATGCGGGAATATCTTTCGGAGGCGGCCTTCAAGTCGCTCTCCTCCACGATTCATACCGGGGTCACGATTGATCCGGGAATCGCGAATGAAGTGGCCGAGGCAATGAAACTTTGGGCGATGGAACGCGGGGCCACCCACTATACGCACTGGTTTCAGCCGCTGACCGGCGCCACCGCGGAAAAACACGACTCCTTTCTGGTACCGGATGGGGAAGGCGGCGCGCTGGCCAAATTTTCGGGCGAGGAGTTGATTCAAGGCGAGCCCGATGCCTCGAGCTTTCCCTCGGGCGGGTTGCGCGCCACCTTTGAGGCACGCGGCTACACGGGCTGGGATCCGACGAGTCCGGCCTTCATCAAGTATGATGCCGCAGGCGCCACGCTGTGTGTTCCTACGGTTTTCTGCGGCTACCATGGGGAGGCGCTGGATAAAAAGACGCCACTGCTGCGTTCGATGAACGCTTTGAATAAAGAAATTTGCCGTCTGGGTAAGCTGTTCGGGATTGACTGCAATGGCAGCCGTGCGGTGGCCACACTCGGTGCCGAACAGGAATATTTCCTGATCGACAAGGAGTTTTACGAAATGCGGCTGGATCTGCTGCAGTGCGGCCGCACCCTGTTTGGGCGTTCTCCGGCCAAACATCAGCAGCTCGAAGATCACTATTTCGGCGCAATCAAGAGCCGTGTGCTGGCCTTCATGGCGGATCTGGACAAAGAGCTCTGGCGTCTCGGCGTCCCGGCCCGTACGCGTCACAACGAGGTGTGTCCGGCACAGTTTGAAATTGCCCCGATGTTTGAGGAACTCAATCTGGCGGTGGATCACAATATGCTCACCATGGAAATCATGCGCAAGGTGGCTGAGGAACACGGCTTCTGCTGCCTGCTGCACGAAAAACCGTTCGCAGGCGTGAATGGTTCCGGCAAGCACAACAATTGGTCGGTCTGCGGGCCGGACGGCAAGAACTGGCTCAGCCCCGGCGATAATCCGCACGAGAACGCGAAGTTCATGACGATGATTTGCGCGCTGATGAAGGCCGTGGATGTCCATGCCGACTTGTTGCGCGCCACCGTGGCGACCGCCGGCAATGACCACCGCCTGGGCGCCAACGAGGCGCCTCCGGCGATTATCTCCATCTTCCTGGGCGATCAGCTCACCGACATCATCGAGCAGATCGAACAGGGTGGGGCCAGCAGCTCGAAGCGGGGCGGACTCATTGAGCTGGGGGTGGATTCCATTCCGCACCTTCCGCGGGGCAATACCGATCGCAACCGCACCTCGCCCTTTGCCTTCACCGGCAACAAGTTTGAGTTTCGTGCGGTGGGGTCGGAGCAGAATCCTTCGGCGGCGAACGTGGTGCTCAATACGATTGTGGCGGAGGTGCTTGACGAAATCTGCACGAAGATGGAAAAGGCCGTGGCTGCAGGCGAAGAGTTTAACGCGGCGTTGCAGAGTATTTTGGGCGACATTGTCAAGAAGCACAAACGGGTGCTGTTCAACGGCGATGGGTATACGGCCGACTGGGTGGCCGAAGCGGAACGCCGCGGATTGCCGAATCTCCGCAAAACGCCGGAAGCATTGGCGGTATACCGCACGGAAAAGGCACGCAGTCTGTTCAGCAAGTATCAGGTGTTGAGCGAACGCGAACTGGAATCCCGCTACGAAGTCTACATCGAAGGCTATCAGCGTGTGGTACTGATTGAGGCCCGCTGTGCGGTGACGATCGCCAAGACGCTGATTGCGCCCGCCTGCATCAGTGCGCAGTCGGAGTTGGCCGATGGCATCAAGGCGGTGAAGGAAGTCAGCGGCGGATCGGTCTCGGGCGTACTCTCCCTGCTGGGGGACATCTGCACGCAGACGGAAGTCATGCTGGCCGCCATCAAAACGCTGGAAGCAAAAATAGAGGAAGGGGATATCCCCGGGATGATCGAAGCGACCCAGGCGTTGCGCGTGCCGGCCGATGAGCTTGAAGGTCTGATTCCGGATTACCTCTGGCCGCTGCCCTCGTATGCTGAAATGCTGTTTATGATGTAATGGTAAAACGAAGTTGAAACGGCATGGCGCGTGACGGGAGATTGCCTGTCGCGCGCTGTTCCATGCCGGGAGGTTGGGGGCGAAGGCCCGAATAACAGGAAAAGGAGATTTGAATCATGCAGCCGGTTGAACAACGCAATGAAGAGGATTTGGCTCACCAGCGATTGGCCCGCTTCCCGAGGAAGCAGGGCCTGTATGATCCGAACAATGAACACGATGCCTGCGGCGTCGGTTTCCTCGTCAACATTCATGGCGAAAAATCGCACGCCATCCTCGATAAAAGCATCGTTGTGCTGAAAAATCTGCTGCACCGGGGCGCCACGGGCGCCGACCCGGAAACGGGAGATGGCGTTGGACTGCTCTTTCAGATTCCGGACCGTTTTTTCCGCCGGGTCTGCCTGGAACGAAACATCGAACTGCCGCTGCCGGATGCGTATGGTGTCGGGATGTTTTTTCTTCCGCGGAATGCGGAGGCCCGCCCGCGGTGCATGAGCGAAGTCGAAAACAATGTGGGCCGGGAGGGCCTTCAGTTTCTGGGGTGGCGCGAGGTGCCGGTGAACCCGGACGCGCTGGGTCGAAAGGCCCGCGCCGAAATGCCGCATATTGCTCAATGTTTTGTCGCCGGGCTCTCCGGCGATGCGCTCGAACGGAAACTTTTTGTCGTCCGCAAACAATGCGAAAAGCGCTTGGTCTCCCGACTGGGGGCGAACGATCTTTTTTATGTGCCCAGTTTTTCGGCACGAACGATTGTCTACAAGGGTCTGATGCTGCCGAAGCAGCTTGCGGCGTTTTATTCGGACCTGAACGATCCGGAACTGGAGTCGGCGCTGGTGGTGGTGCATCAGCGTTACAGCACCAACACCTTTCCCTCGTGGGCGCTGGCGCAGCCCTTCCGCCAGCTCGCGCACAACGGAGAAATCAATACCCTGCGCGGAAACCGAAACTGGATTGCCTCGCGCGAGAACAATTTGAAGTCGGAGGTGCTGGGCGATGATATTCTGAAGGTGACGCCCATCATTGAAGAAGGCGGCAGTGATTCCGCCGCGTTGGATAATGCGCTTGAGCTGCTCTGCAAGGCTGGTCGGTCGCTTGTGCATTCGATGGCGATGCTCGTGCCGCAGGCCTGGGGGGTGAAATATCCCATCGGTCCCGATCTGCGCGGATTCTTCGAGTATCACGCCGGTCTGATGGAGCCGTGGGACGGCCCCGCCGCGCTGGCATATACCGACGGACGGTTCATTGGCGCTGTGCTGGATCGCAACGGCCTTCGCCCTGCACGCTACACCGTCACACACGACGGATTCATGGTATTCGCCTCCGAGGCCGGTGTACTGGATATTCCCCCGGCGGAGGTGCGCGAAAAGGGCGCGTTACGTCCGGGTGAAATGATCCTGGTGGATACCGCCGGCAACCGGCTGATGAAGGATGTGGAAATCAAGAATCGGCTGGCTCGGCAGCAGCCCTACCGCCGTTGGGTGGATGAAAACCGTATTGATATTCACGGCTTCTTCGGCGCTGTGGGAACCGTCTGCGCCGATGCCGGGAAACTGCGTTTTCGCGAAAAGCTTTTCGGCTATAGCAGAGAGGATTTGAACGTGATTCTCGGGCCCATGGCCGTGGCCGGACACGAGCCGATCGGCTCCATGGGCGCCGATCAGCCGCTTGCCGTGCTCTCCGAAAAACCGCAGTTGCTGTACTGGTATTTCAAACAGATATTTGCGCAGGTAACCAATCCGCCGGTTGATCCCTACCGCGAAGAGTTGGTGATGTCGCTGATGACCTTTCTGGGCAATACGGACGATATTCTGCGCGAAAGCCCGCAGCATGCCCGCCTGGTGAAACTCAAACATCCGATTCTGTCGAACGACGACCTGCAACGTATCCGCGAACTTCCGCACGAGGATTTCCGCAGTACCACCATGATCATGCAGTTTCCTCGGGGCGGCAGTGGGCGCGACCTCGAGGATGCCCTGGACGGGCTGTGCCGCAAGGCGGAACAGGCCGTACAGAACGGCTTCCGCATTTTGGTGTTGAGCGATAAAGAGGTGGATGAAGCTCACGCACCGATTCCGGCGTTGCTGGCGGTGGCGGCGGTGAACCGCTATCTGATCAGCAGGGGTCTGCGCACCCGCACGGGCCTGCTCGTGGAAACGGGAGAAGCACGCGAGGTGATGCACATCGCCCTGCTGCTCGGTTACGGCGCCTCGGCGGTCAATCCCTGGCTGGCCTATGACATCATTGCCGACCTGGCGGTGAAAAAACAGTTGCCGCAGGAAGTGCCGGTGACCCGCGCCATCGAAAACTATATCAACGCCCTGCGCAAGGGTCTGCTGAAAATCATGTCGAAAATGGGTATTTCCACCCTGCGAAGCTATCGAAATGCACAGGTGTTCGAGGCGGTCGGACTCAAGCAGGACGTGATTCGGCGCTATTTCGAGGGCACTCCGTCGCGCGTGGAAGGCATCGGGATGGATGGTATTGCCCGTGAGATTGGCGAACGTTGTGAAGCGGCGGATCGAAAGCTGCTGCGTGTGGACCTGCTGCCTTCGGGTGGGCATTACAGTTACCGTCAGGATGGCGAGCGCCATCTCTGGACCCCGCAGACGATCACCCTGTTGCAGCAGGCCACCCGCGAAAACAATGTGGAAAAGTACCGGCGGTATGCCGAGCTGATCAATGATCAGTCGAGACGGCAAAGCACACTGCGCGGACTCTTTCGCTTCAAAAAAACCACGCCCGTTCCTCTCGACGAGGTCGAGCCGGCCGACGCCATCATGAAACGCTTTGTCACCGGCGCGATGTCGTTCGGATCCATCAGTCGTGAGGCGCATGAGACGCTCGCGATCGCCATGAACCGCATCGGCGGTATGAGCAACAGCGGCGAAGGCGGCGAGGATGCCGCCCGGTACCAGCTCCTGCCCAATGGCGACTCGCGGTGCAGCGCCATCAAGCAGGTGGCCAGCGGACGCTTCGGCGTGACGGCGGAATATCTGGTCAACGCCCGTGATCTGCAAATCAAAATCGCCCAGGGCGCGAAACCCGGCGAAGGCGGGCAGTTGCCGGGGCACAAGGTGAACGAGGAAATCGCCCGTGTACGTCATTCCACCCCCGGCGTTACGTTGATCTCGCCGCCGCCTCATCATGATATTTACTCCATCGAAGACATCGCGCAGTTGATTTACGACCTGCACTGCGCCAACCGCGAAGCACGCGTCTCCGTGAAACTCGTTTCGGAAATCGGCGTGGGGACAGTCGCGGCGGGTGTGGCCAAAGGCAAGTCCGACATGATTCTGATCAGCGGCTGTGACGGCGGCACCGGCGCCTCGCCGCTGTCCTCCATCAAACACGCGGGCGTATCCTGGGAGCTGGGCCTGAGCGAAACGCAGCAGACGTTGGTGCTGAATCATCTGCGCAACCGGGTACGGCTGCAAGTGGATGGCCAGCTCAAAACCGGGCGCGATGTGGTGATCGGTGCGCTGCTCGGAGCCGAGGAGTTCGGGTTTGCCACGGCCCCGCTGGTCATCTGCGGCTGCGTGATGATGCGCGATTGCCATCGCAACACCTGCCCGGTGGGCGTGGCCACGCAGGATCCGCGGCTGCGCAAATGCTATCGCGGCGATCCGCAGTATCTCATTAACTTTTTCCGCTTCATCGCCGAAGAAGTGCGTACCTGCATGGCGCAACTCGGCATCCGTACCCTGGATGAACTGGTCGGACGAAGCGATCTGCTCGAAATGAATGACGCCATCGGATTCTGGAAGGCGAAAGGGGTGGATCTTTCGCGCATACTCTATCGACCCGAGGCGCAGCCCGACGAGGTGCGCTGCATGCAGAAACAGGAGCACGGTGTGGAACAGGCGCTGGACCTTGAGCTGATGGAGCGCGTCATCCCCGCGCTCGAACAGGGCGAGCGCGTGGAATTGGATGTGCCGGTTCGTAATTATCACCGAACGGTCGGAGCGATTATTTCCTCCGAAGTGGCCCGGCGTTACGGGCAGAAAGGGCTGCCCGAAGATTCCATTATCCTGCGCTTCAGCGGATCCGCCGGACAGAGCTTCGGAGCCTTTGCTTCCAAAGGCATGACCCTGATTCTCGAAGGGGAGGCCAACGACTTCGTGGGCAAGGGGCTTTCCGGCGGCAAGATCATTGTTCATCCTGCGAAAGAGGCGGGGTTTGAGCCTTCCGAGAGTATCATTGCCGGCAACGTACTGCTTTACGGAGCGACGTCGGGCGAGCTGTATCTCAACGGGCGTGCCGGCGAACGCTTCGGTATTCGCAACAGCGGCGCCAAGGCCGTGGTGGAAGGCGTGGGCGACCACGGCTGTGAATACATGACCGGCGGGCGCGTGGTGATTCTCGGCCCCACGGGCGTGAACTTCGGCGCGGGGATGAGCGGAGGTCTCGCCTATGTGTATGACGAAACCGGCCTCTTTGATGAACGGTGCAATCTCGATATGATCGACCTGGAGCTGGTCGCCGGTCGGGCCGAGGAACGGGAACTTAAAACGCTGATTGAAAAACACCTTGAATATACCGGGAGCCCGAAGGCCAAGGCCATTCTCGACAACTGGGAAACCGCTCTGGGCTATTTCGTGAAGGTGTTCCCGATGGAATATAAGAAAGTACTCGGCATGCTCAGCCGGGAAGATGAAGCGACGAAGCGCGTGGAGGTGGTCAATGACTAAGCAACTGGGTTTTCTGGAAGAGCGCAAAGAAGCGGGGTACCGCCCGGTGGGCATACGCCTGCTGGATTTTGAACCGGTGGAACAGGACCTCACGCATGAGCAGGTTCGCGAACAAACGGCACGCTGCATGGAATGCGGCACGCCGTTCTGTCACGGCTACGGCTGCCCACTCTCGAATGCGATTCCCGAGTGCAACGAGCTGGTGTATCAGGGGCGCTGGTCCGACGCACTCGAACTCCTGCTCGCCACCAATCCGTTCCCCGAATTCACGGGGCGGATTTGTCCCGCCCCGTGCGAGACCTCGTGTGTGGCCGGACTCGGCGGCGAGGCGGTGACGATTCGGCAAATGGAGCGTGCGGTGATGGATTACGGCTATGACAACGGCCTGCTCGGGATGCCTCCCTCCATGCGCAGGGACGAGCTTGTGGCGGTCATCGGTTCGGGGCCTGCCGGTTTGGCCGCCGCCGAAATGCTGAACCGGGCCGGCTATCGGGTCACCGTGTATGATGAAGCCAAACGACCCGGCGGTATCCTGCGCTACGGCATTCCGAACTTCAAACTCGATAAGCAGGTCGTGGATCGGCGCATCCGGCTCATGGAACAGGAAGGAATCGCTTTTGAATGCGGTGTGCGGGTCGGCGAGGATGTGTCCTATCACTATCTGAAAGACCGTTATGATGCGATCTGCCTATGCTGCGGATCACGTGCGCCACGCGACATGAAGGTGCCCGGACGTGAAAACAAGGGCATTCATTTTGCCATGGATTTTCTGATGCAGCAGAATCGACGCGATGACGGGGAGGAGATTCCGCCGGAGCAGGAAATTTCGGCGGCGGGTAAGCACGTGGTGGTGATCGGCGGCGGCGATACCGGGTCGGACTGCCTGGGCACCTCGCTCCGGCAGGGTGCCGCGAGTGTGATGCAGTTGGAAATCATGCCCCGGCCGCCCGCTGAACGGGCGGAGGACAATCCCTGGCCCGAATGGCCGCGCACCAACCGCGAATCCAGCAGCCACAAGGAAGGCTGGGATCGCCGTTGGTGCGTGAACACCCGTCAGGTCCGGGGGAAAGAAGGGCAAGTCACCGGCCTGCAATGTGTGGAGGTGGAGTGGGTCAAAGAGAACGGACGCTTCCAGATGGTGGAAAAGAAGGGCTCGGAATTTGAGTTGGAGGCTGATCTCGTCCTGTTGGCCATGGGGTTTGTCGGCCCCGGCGAAAACAAACTCGCCGATGTCCTGGGCCTGACCAAAGATGCACGTGGCAACATTCAGGTCAATGCCAATCATCAAACCAGCGTGCCGGATCTCTTTGCCGCAGGTGATATGGTGAGCGGGCAATCTCTGGTCGTTCGCGCCATTGCCGACGGCATGGAAACCGCGAAAGGTATTCAGCGTGTTCTGGAGCAGAAGGCGGGCGACGTCCCTTCAAGCCCCGCATCCCCGTAATGTTCGGAAGAAATCTCGCCGCGTAATATTTATGGGCTGATTGAATTGCTCTGGCCGTTGTGGTACATCACCCCCCTGTTGAACATCATATCGTGTGCGAGCACAGGAGGCGGACGTGGCGGATTCGATGCAGAAAGGCTTGACGGTACATATCCCATTTCGGCGCAAATGCTCGTTGATCTGGATGTACGCGAAGGAGCGATTGGCCCGTCAGGTGCGTGCGGTGGCGTTCATCACCGCTTATTTGGCTGTATTTCAATTGGTTGTGTTGCGCGCGCCCATTGAGGATTTTGCTCATATCGCGCTGGGTATTCTTGCCGTGGTGTGCGGTTTGGCTTTTTTCATGGAAGGGCTTTTTCTGGCAATTATGCCGCTGGGTGAGCGGTGCGGTTTGCGCTTGCCGGCGCGGGCCGGGCTGGGCGTGTTGGTGGTCTTTTCCGTTATTCTTGGAATTACGGCGACCTTCGCGGAGCCGGCGATCGGATTTCTGAAGGCTCAGGGAAGTGCTACGCTGCCGTGGCGGACGCCGCTGTTGTATTGGTTGCTGAATGCGGGGGCCTCGTGGTTGGTGGGCATGGTGGCCGTGGGGGTCGGGCTGGCCGTGGTGGCGGGCGTGTTTCGCGCGATGAAGGCGTGGAGTCTCAAGCCGTTTCTCTTTATCGCGATCCCTCTGCTGTTGGGCCTTTCTTGGTGGGCCTCCCGCGATCTGCGCTCGGCGTCGATTATTGGGTTGGCGTGGGACTCGGGGGGTGTGACTACGGGACCGGTGACGGTGCCTTTGGTGATTGCGCTGGGGTTGGGCGTCTCGCGTATCGCGGGGCGGGGCGATGAGACTTCGGGTGGTCTCGGCGTGGTGACGTTCGCTTCGGCACTGCCGGTGATTATGGTGCTGCTGCTGGGGGTGTTGTTGGCGCCGCACTTCCCAATGCCCGGGACGATGGAGGAGTTCTTCTCGCCGGAGCGGCAGGCATTCTCCGAACAGGTCGCGGGCGGGGAGGATGAGCTGCGGGCCCTGGCGGCACGCGAGATGACGCCGGAACAGGTGGCGCAACGGTTCGGGCCCGTGCAGGAGGCCCCCTTGTCGCGTCCGCATCAACGGGTTCAGGTGCCTCATTCGGTCATGCGGGCGCTGTTGATCAATGCCTTCAAGGCCATTTTGCCGTTAGCATTTGTGCTGCTTTTTGTATTGTTGGTGGTGGTACGCGATCGTCTGCCCCATGCGGATGAGGTGGCGCTGGGGCTGGTGTTCAGCATTATCGGCATGTTGCTGTTCAGCTACGGTATGGACCGGGGTCTTTCGAGTTTGGGCAATCAATCGGGGCGTGCTCTTCCGCGTGCGTGGGAGGTGACGGAACGCCCGGATAAGGAAGTGCTTTATCAGAACATTCAGGAGCCGTTGCTGATTCGTGCGGCGCGTCCGGACGGTTCGGTGGCGGAGTATCTTCCGATGGCGGCGCAAAGTGGGCCGCGCTTTGTTCCGTTTCACCGGGATCGGTATGATGTGACGAAGGGGGAATACCGGTATGTTCCGGAGGTGCAGCCGGTGGCGGGAGACGAGGCGTTTTGGGGTTACGTGTTGGTGCTGGTTTTTGTGTTTGTGATGGGTGTGGGCGCGACGATGGCGGAGCCTTCGCTGAATGCGCTGGGGGTTACGCTTGAGGAAGTGACGACGGGAACCTATAAGCGTTCGTTCCTGATTTGTACGGTGGCGGTGGGGGTTGGCTCGGGGATGGCGCTCGGCTTTGGGCGTATTCTCTTTGCCTGGCCGTTGGTGCCGATGCTGACGGGAACCTATCTGACGGCACTGGTGCTGACGTGGATTTCCACGGAGGATATTACCACGATTGCGTGGGACAGCGCCGGCGTCACCACCGGACCCATCACGGTGCCGCTGGTGATTGCCGCAGGCCTGGGCATCGGCCAGCGGGCGGGCGTGGCGGAGGCCTTCGGGGTGGTGAGTATGGCGTCGGTGATGCCGATTATTTCCGTGCTGCTTTCCGGGTTTATCATTTCCGCCCGACGAAGCCGGCTGGACCGCGATTATTCGGCGGGCCAGGCGGAAGCCCTGCCGCCGAAGAACCAGGAGGTGCAATCATGAAGCGGCTTGAGGCTTCCAGAATTACCTGCATCGCCGATATACGGCTTTCAGAACGTATCGAAGCGGAGGTTGATCGGATGGGGCTGTTGGAAACCTATTCCGAGCGCGGCAAGCAGGTGGCGCTGAAGGCGCGGGCGGCCTGGTTGCCGTTTGGACGCCGCTCCTCCATGGTGGAATCGCCCTGCGAAGTCTTTCGATTTTATGTTCCGCGTGAATATGAACGGGCGGCCATGGTGCGGTTGGCGGGCGCGGCGGACCTGTTTCTTCCCGGACGCGGAAGCGTCTGTGCGCAGGATGCGGTGCTGATGGGGGAGGATCTTCGCTTTTGGGAGGAGTCGAATCTGTGTTCGGCCCCGCCGGATTGGGTGCTCGAGAGCCGTTTGCAGACTGCACCGTATGATCTGATCTTCTGCATTGTACAGCGCGGGCGCGGCGGAGAGCTCGCGCGCACCATGCTCGAGATGGGACTGGGTGCGCCGGTGATCAGTTATGGCGAAGGGATGGGGCTTCGCGACCGGCTTGGCCTGCTGCGCATTACCATCCCGCAGGAAAAGGAACTCTTTCGCTTTCTGGCACCCTCCGCCGATTCCGATTTGGTGGTGGATGTGGCGGTGCGGACGGCGGGTCTGAATCAGGCAGGTCAGGGATTTTTGTCGCGGACGCCTGTTCGTGCTTTGGCGGTCAATACGCAGATGAATCTGGATCGCCGCAGGCATGTGGCTTCCATGGAGCAGGTGATCAGCACACTGGATCAGTTGCGCGGTTCAACGGATTGGCGCCGCATCTCGGCTGCTGCCCGCCGCCATCATGCCGCCCGTCCGCCGGAGCGGGAGGGTATGGTACGCTTTTCACTGGTCTGCGAAAGCGGAACCGGTGGTCCGACTGTTCAGGCGGCCATGGAGGTCGGCGCCCGAGGGGCGACGCTGTCGCGCCTCTCCCGGCGTATGAAGGAGTCCCTTGACGGTCCCGGTCCGGAAGAGGCGGCGATGGCGTCCTGTGCCCGGGAATGCTGCGAGTTGATTGTTACGCCTGCCGTGGCCCGGCGACTCGAAGAAACCGTGATTAAAAGCGACTTGTTTGAAAAGCCCGCGAACGGGTTTGTTGAAATAGCCCCTGTCCATGACGCTGTCACCTACGCCGGGGGTTGATGTATAAAAGAAGCGCGTTCGGGGCAGGGTGGGGCGGTCGGTTTTCAACGGGTCTTACGGTTGGGACGTTCTGCGGAAGGGCTCCGCTTTTTTTCCGAAGGGGATGCCGAGTTTTTTCATGCGGGCGCGGAGAGTGCCATGATTGATTTGCAGTAATTCGGCGGCGCCGCCCGGTCCTTCGATGCGTCCATTGGTCCATTCCAGGACGCGGCGGATGTGCTCTGCGGTCACGTGGTTCAGCGCGAGTAATTCCCGGGGCGGACGACTCTCGGCGGCGGGCGCAGCAGCGCCGGATTGACCGAGTGGCGGAATCTGCAGGTCGCCGCCCTGACACAAAATCAGCGCGCGTTCGATAATGTTCTGGAGCTCGCGGACATTGCCCGGCCAGGCATAGGCTGTGAGCCGATCCATCACGCCGGCATCCAGACGCGGTGTGGGCAGATTCATTTCGCGGCATTTGCGTTCGATGAAAAAATGCACCAGCGCATTGATGTCCTGCTTGCGCTCGCGCAGCGGAGGCAGGTGAATCGGGAAGACGTTCAGACGGAACCAGAGATCTTCACGAAAGCGGCCTTCCGTCACGCGCTGCTGAAGGTTTTGATGCGTGGCGGCAATCACGCGCACATCCGCCTTCATCATTTTTGATCCGCCCAGACGCTCGAATTCCTTTTCCTGCAACACGCGCAGCAGTTTCACCTGTGCTTCCTGGGTGAGTTCGGCGATTTCATCCAGAAAGATGGTTCCGCCTTCCGCGCGCTCGAAGCGTCCGCGCTTGGTATGTACCGCGCCGGTGAACGCGCCCTTTTCGTGTCCGAAGAGTTCGCTGTCCAGCAGCGATTCCGGAATCGCGCCGCACTGCACGCGGATGAAGGGTTGATTGCGGCGCGGCGAGGACATGTGAATGGCGTTGGCGATCACTTCCTTGCCGGTGCCCGTTGCGCCCAGCAGCAGAACCGGGCTGGAGGTCGGGGCGACGTGGTAGACCAGCTCCATCACGCTGCGCAGTCCGAAGTCGGCCCCGATCACCTGATTGCCGGAGATGCGTTCCAGGTCGCGGTAGGCGGCCCGGTTATCTTCTGCGAGCAGTTCCTTCAGACGCACCATGTGCTGATAACGCCGTGCGTTGCTCAGCGCAATCGCCAGGGGATCTTTTACGCTTTTCAGCAGTTCCGCGTGATGCGTGGTGAAGCGGTTTTCACCCTTGGCCCAGATCGTCAGCATGCCTATTTCATCTTCGTTGATGGTCAGAAAGAGATGCAGGTAGGAATGATTCTGCAAGTGCGGGAAGTGTTTTTTTACGATGTGGTAATGCGGATCGTCGTCTGAAAAATAATTTCCGATTTCGGTCTCCGAGTGCCGTATTTTTTCTTCCACGTTTTTTTTGAGCTGCTCAATTTCGGAGGGTTCAAAGACAATAAAGGGCGTATCGTGCAGGCTGTTGCGATCAATGATGTGTTCCGGATCCGCGAGCACGGGATCGGTCACGGCATAGAGGGCCAGCTCTTCTTCCACGAAGTAATACATCCCGGCATGATCCATGGGAATGTGGTTTCGCAGATAAGCAACGGTAGCCCTCAGCGCCTCGTTGATATCGAGACTGCTGCAAATGCGCAGGGTGACCTCGCGGAAGAATTCATTCCGCTCCAGAGGAGTCATGTCGGTGTCATAGCTCATAATGGCCGTACTATCTGACGGATTTGTCAGATCAGACTGATATATATATCAGACATTGTAAAGCTTGGCGAGCATTTTTTAAAGCCTGGAAAATCTATAGAAGGCGGGTTCGCCCACCAAAAAAGGGCACAAATGGAGGGCGAACGTCCCTTGTGAGCCGTTTATTCCACGCTTGGCACGTTTATTGCGATACCTTTGCAGGCTTAATCATCGTGGAGAACGGCATGAAATGGCAGGAAGTGATTCATATTCGGGCAACGACTGAGGGTATGCGCACCTTGGAGCGAGTACTCCCGGAGCGTTGTCTGGCGCTGCATCAACTGAGCGGGCTGGAAGGCGCGGAACTCTATTCTGCGGGTGATTGCGATGCGGATCTGGTTTTGATTTTACGCTGGGATATCGAGCATCAGGCCCCGGAAAAAAGCCAGAGCGGCCTGCTGTTGGCGGAGTATTTGGAAAAGTTCGGAATGGTTAACCACAAGGTGCTGAAACAGATTTTTCCGGCACCGGGCGTGAGTTTACGAGGAGGGTATTGATGAAAAGAAGGTGGATGATGAAATGGCTGCTTCCGTTGGGTATGTTGTGCTGGGGCGTAGTGATAAGTCGCGGTCAGTCGATTGAGGCGGAACCGGTGGAGTTGGATCTTCCGCGCATTATTCAGTTTGCGCTGGATAACAACCTGGACATTCTTTACGCCCGCGAGGAGCGTCGGGTGGCGGATGGATTGGTCACCGAGGCGACGGCGGGGGCGTTGCCGCATTTTGCGGTGAACGGTTCGTATACGCGTTTGGATTCCATGCCGGAAGTACGCGGGGATGTGGATAATTATTCCGCGAAACTCGGCGTGGTGCAACCGCTGTATGTGGGAGGGCGCGTTAGCGCGGCCCGGCGGATCGCCAACGAATTCAACCGCTCGGTGTCCGATGGGATCAACCGCACCGAACAGGATATTATTTTTACCGTGCAGCGTGTGTTCTATGAGGTGCTTTTGGCGCGCGAGGATTTGGCGGTGGCCAACGATGCGGCGGTGCTCGCACAAGAGAATCTTGCCGAGGTGAAAACCAAATTTGAACAGGGGACGGCACGGCGTTTCGATTTACTGCGTGCCGAAGAGCAGCACAGCCAGAGCTGGGCGGATCAGTTGCGTGCCTCCAACGCGGTGGCACTGGCACGGACCGCCCTCTTCACACTGATCCGCATCAGCCCGGACAGCAGCATTCCGCTGGTCGGCGAGCTTTCATTCACGCCCGGCGAAGTCGATGAGGCGCAGGCGCTCGAAACAGCTCTGGAGTGCCGTCCGGATCTGCGGCAATCCGCCAGCCGCCTGAAGATGCAGGAGGATGCTATTGTCATCGCGGGTGCGGGCATGCGCCCCACACTCAGCGCGCGTGCGGATGCGGGCTACATCAATCCGGATCGTGCGGCGGTGGCGGAATGGTCGGACTGCTGGTCGGCCACGGTGGCGCTTGAAATACCGGTGTTTGATGGGTTGGATGCCCGGGGCAAGGTGGCGCAGGAACGGGCCCGGCTGGAGCAGTACCGCTACCAGGATGAGGCGCTCCGCGATGCCATTCAAAAAGAAATCACGCAGGCGGTGCTGAATTACCGGACCGCGCAGCAGCGGGTAACGGCCTGGCAGACCAGTATGGCACAATCGGAAGAATCGTACCGGCTGGTGACGGTGGGCTACCGCGAAGGTATCAACCCGCAAATCGACGTACTCTCGTCGCAACTTTCATTAACCAACACGCGGCGTGCCTACTATCGCGCCGTGTATGAGCATGTGATGGCTGATCTGTCGCTGAAAAAAGCGGAAGGCCTGATTTATAACGAAACCATTGGAGAGGAGAACCTGTAATGACACGCAGCTCATCATCGAAACTGTTGATCCCGGGGTTGATTGCCGTTGCACTCGTCGCCGGCTGGGGGCTGAGCCGCGCGGCGCAATCCTCCAAAAAAGGCGATGTCGCCGCTGAGGTGTTCGCAGCCAAAATGGTGGAAACGCAATCCATCCGCAAGCAGGCGTTTGAGTCGCGTCTGGATGTGCAGGGCAATCTGGAGGCGGTGAACGTCGCGCAGGTTCCGGCGCGTATCGGCGGAACGATAGAAGCGTTGTGGGCCGATAAGGGCAGCGTGGTCAAGACGGGCGACAAGCTTGCCCAGACCGATGCGGTGAAATTGGGCCAGGCCGTGGCGATTCGTCGTCGTGAACTGGATGTGGCGAAGTGTGCGCGTCGGGAGAAAGAGGCCGCTCTGGAAGAGACGAAGGCGCGGTTGGACAAGGCCACGCTCGATTTCAAACGGTACAAAAAACTGCTGAAGCAGGAAGTGGCCACGCAGGATGAATTTGAGCGGTACGATTCGGTATGGAAACAACAGAAGGCGCTGAGCGATCACAGCGAGGCTCTGCTGGATCTGGCGAAGGCGCAGGAAAAGCAGGCCGCCGTCGCGTTGGAGATGGCGGAAAAGGATGAGCAGGACAGTTTCGTTATCGCGCCGATTGATGGGGTGGTAAGCGAGCGAATGCGCGAGCTGGGGGAGATGGCCGCACCGGGAAGCCCGGTATTCCGCATTGTGGATAACCGCCTGTTGGATGCCGCGGCGTTTCTTCCTTCGGAATATTACGATCGTTTTGCACCGGGGCGTGCGGTGGTCCGCTTGACGGCCAACGGGCGTTCGCTCGGGGAATATCCCGTGACCTATCGCAGCCCGGATATCAACGCCAAATGGCGTACCTTTGAAATGGATGCGCGCATCACGGACCCGCCCGACTTTGTGGCGGCAGGCGGCATGGTGAAAATGCAGGCGATCATGGAACGTCACGAAGGTTTGGGTGTGCCGCGTAATGCGATCCAGCAACGGGCGGACAAGAGCGTGGTGTTTCTGGTGGAAGGGGATACCGCTCGACAGGTGATTGTGAAGACCGGTCTGGAAACAGATGGCTGGATTGAAGTGTCCGGCGATGGTTTGCAGGAGGGAATGCCGGTGGTGGTTTCCGGTCAGTCCATGCTGAACGACGGCGATTGCGTGGAACTACTTAATTGAGCTAAATGAGAAAAGTTTCCAATGATTGGAAAAATGGACAAACGTCCGGTTCATGATGGCCCCGGAGGGGCCTGGGAAAATAGCCCGGGGTCATCAGACCCCGGGAACAAGACAAGCAAAACAACATGCACCCCGGATGGGGTGCGGGAAACGAGATGCGCAAGATACTTATTCCTGCACCCCGTCCGGGGTGTGTGGGCCTTGGGTAATCAGAAACCCAGGGTCTGGCGACCCTGGGCTATATGCCTTCACCCCATCCGGGGTGAGGATTGTAAAATATAAATGGTAGAGAAGGAGAACGACGATGTTCTTATCAGATTTTTCCGTGAAGCGTCCGGTGGCCATGTCCTGTCTGATCATCGGCTTAACGCTGCTGGGTATTAACGCCTGGCGCAAAATGGGTTTGGAGCTGATGCCGAAGATTGATCTGCCGTTTGTGACGGTAACCACCGTCTATCCCGGCGCCAGCCCCGATCAGATCGAAACGGATGTGGCCAAACGCATTGAAGACCAGGTGATGACGATCGACGGTCTGAAGCATGTCAGTTCCTCCTGCATGGAGAATATGTGCCAGACGTTTCTGGAATTTGAACTGGGCGTGGATGTGGATATTGCCGCCATGGATGTCCGTGAAAAAATCGATTTGGTCCGTGCGGACTTTCCCGATGATGTGGAGGACCCGAAAATTCTGAAATACGATGTAAATGCCAAGGCGATTCTGACGATGGCGCTGACGGGCGATGTCTCGGTGGGGGACTTGTATGACTATGCCGACAATACGCTGCGCGACCGGATCAGTACTATCCCCGGCGTAGCGGATGTGACGTTGATCGGCGGCGAAAAACGCGAAGTGCATGTGCTGATTGATCGAGACAAACTCGCCGCGCGCGGGCTGACCAGTATGGATGTGGTGAGCGCTATTGAACAGAATGTCCGCACGATTCCATCGGGTCGTGTGAAGGAAGGCGACACGGAATATTCCGTGAAATTCGATGCCGACTATCCCGAAGTGCAGCGGATCGGTGACTTGGAAATTGCCAACAGCAATGGACAACGCTGCTACCTGCGTGATCTGAGCGCCGTCAAAATGACTACCGGCGAAATGCGCCAGCTCGCCGAAGTGGATGGGCGTTCGGCGGTGGCCATCAAGGTGATCAAAAAAGCGGATGCCAATGCCGTGGAGGTTGTGAGTCGGGTGCGCAAAGCCATGGATAAACTCGAACGCGAATTGCCCGGCGGCATGAAGCTGGTCTGGGTGACCGATGACGAGCGGTTTACCTCCGCCACCAACTGGAGTGCCTGGAGCAGCATCGGGCAGGGGATTTTGCTGACGGCGGCCATTCTTTTTCTGTTTCTGTATAACCTTCGCGTATTGCTGGTGGTGTCGGTCAGCATGCCGCTGACCGTGGTGATCGGCCTGTTCTTTATGCAGCAGATCGGGTATACGTTGAATGCCGCCACGCTGATGTCGCTGGGTATGTCAGTGGGCATTCTGGTGACCAATTCCATTGTGGTGATCGAGGCCATTATCAAGCGGCTCGATCAGGGGGCGCCGCCGAAAGAAGCGGCGTGTATCGGCGCCGGGCAGGCCTTTATTGCCGTGTTTGCCAGTGCGCTGACCAATATCGTCGTGCTGTTTCCAATGGCCAACATGAGCAGTCTGGTCGGACTTTTCATCAATCCCTTTGTGATGACCATGCTGATCGTTACCGTGGTCTCCCTGTTTATTTCCTTTACGCTGACCCCGATGCTCTGCTCGCTGATTCTGAAACCCTCCTCCGAAGGAAAACAGGGACTGATTGCGGCGATGGAATCGCGGTGGAACCGCGGATTCGACCATTTTCTGGGTCGCTACAAGCAGATGCTCTATTTCTTCGAAAAACGCCGCTGGGCTTCCCTGCTGCTGCTTCTGATCATTTTCGGCTGGCTGATTCAATCGATGGGGCTTGCCGGCAAACTGGGCACCAGCATGATGGATGAATCAGACCGCGGAGAAATCTATGTGAAACTGGAATTTCCCACACGTTATTCCGTTGATCAGACCGCCCGCCGGATGGAAGAAGTCAACGCAAAGCTGGAAGGGGTCCCGCATCTAAGACATACCGTGACCACCATCGGCAAGGCGGATGGCGTGGTGGGTCAGGCCACCGAAGGGGTTTATCTTGCTCAAATCCTGCTGCGCTTCAATGAACGGACCGACCGAACAAGCACCATCCGCGATCTGATGCAGGATATCCGCGACCGGCTCGCGGACATTCCCGAAGCCGTGGTTACGGTATCCATTCCATCCGCCATCGGCGGACAAAGTACGGATATCGAAATGGAAATCGCCGGCGACAGTCTGGAGGAACTCGATACACTCGCCCTGCGCGCCCGGGAACTGTCCGGGGACATCTCCGGCATGAAGGATATCAACACCACCGTGCGCGAAGGCAAACCCGAAATCCGCATCTATCCGAACCGCGCCGTACTGAGCGATCTTAAGACCCCGGCCATCGCGCTGGGGATGATGTTGCGCGGCAATCTCGAGGGCATCACTGCCGGAACCTTTAAAAAGGATGCACGGAATTACGATATCGTGGTGAAGTTCGATGAAGAGCAGGGCAAAGAGCAGGTGGATGACTTCCTGTTCCCGGGGGCTGACGGAAAACCCGTCCTGATGAGTACACTGGGCACGATGGAGAACTTGAAAGCGCCCATTCAGATCACCCGCAAGGATAAACGGCGGGTATCAAAAATGCTGGCCAATCTGTCTGGTGTTCCACTCGGTACGGCAGTTCAGGAAATCTCCTCCACGCTGGATCGCAACGGTGGTTTCCCTCCGGGCTATGATTATCAGTTTACCGGTACGTATGAAAAAATGGCCGAAGGGCAGGCGGGATTGCTCGAAGCCATGATGGTGGCTCTGGTGTTGGTTATTCTGACGCTGGCCGCCATCATGGAATCCTGGAAACAGCCCTGGCTGATTCTGGGGACCATTCCCCTGGCGCTGATCGGCATGATCTGGGCGCTGTATCTGAACGGCTACAGCCTGGGCATCTTCGTAATCATGGGTGGCGTGATGCTGATCGGTATCGTGGTGAACAATGCCATTCTGATTATGGACCAGTTTAACGTGCATATCCGAGAAGGCGTGCCTCGACACAAAGCCATGATGACGGCAGCGACCGAGCAGTTTCGCCCGGTGATGATGATTACCATTGCCGCTGTACTCGGTATGCTGCCGATGGCTTTGAGCCAGGGGATCGGCGCGGAAATGCGCAACGCGCTCGGCATCGCTTCCGCAGGCGGCATTCTTGTTTCCGGCATGCTGACCATGCTGATCATCCCGATCCTGTACGATCTATGCACCCGACGTCAGCGTCCGGCGGGTGAGGAGTAGCCATCGGCATGCCGAATCTCTTTGCCGCAGGCGATCCGCGCAAAGGGGTGTTGTCTTACACGAAGGCATCAAGGCACGAAGAGTGAGCATACCTTCGGATGGGATGAACAGGATGTTCCGGATATTCCTGGCGGGCGGCAGGCCTCGGCCGCCCGAGGCGCGTGAGCTCATACTTCGCGCAAGGCTTCGTATGACAAGCTACGCGCCGTCCAAAAGTGGGAGCGCCCGCGGCCCGCAGGCTCCTGGCATATAAAGGAATTATCCCAACGAATGAAGAAAGCAGCGAATAAGTCCTCCGACAAAACCTTTCCCGGGAGCGCCGATCGTCTGATCGGCAATGCAGTGGAAATGGTCGCGTAGCGAAGAATGCGGCTTGGGTTGAGGGCTGATTGCATCGCGGTGATTAGGGATTGAATTTCGTCCGACGCTTCGTCACATTGCCCTTTTAACTCTTGAGAAGGAACCCATGAAGACCGATATAATCAGCGCGCGGGATTTTGCGGAACGGATTCAGACGATGAAACGGGCGTATCACGAGGATTATTACGCCATGTATTCGAGTCTGTTTGGAGGGATTGTTACCGATCCGCTGCTGATGCTGCTTCCGCTGGATGATCATGTGGTGCATCGGGGTGACGGGGTGTTCGAGAGTGTGAAGTGTGTTCACGGGAAAATCTATAATCTTCGTTCGCACCTGGAACGGCTCTGTAAATCGGCAGAGGCATTGCAGCTTGCGATTCCGGCATGGCGGGAAAATCTGGAGGCGTTGGTGATTGAGACGATTCAGGCGGGGGCGCATCCGGATTGTTGCGTGCGCGTTCTGGTCACACGAGGTCCGGGCGGACTCGGGGCGAATCCATACGAATGTTCTTCTCCTCAGCTTTACATCATGGCTTACAAGCTCGGGGGCTCTTTCATGACAAAACGCCCGGAAGGGGCGCGTGTGGAGATCAGCCGCGTGCCGCCGAAGAACACTTTTTTTGCCCAGATTAAGAGCTGTAATTATCTGCCGAACGTGCTGATGGCGCGTGAGGCCGTGGATTGCGGGGCGGATTTTATGGCGGCGTTTGATGAGCAGGGCTTTCTGACGGAATGTGCCACGGAGAATATCGGCATGGTGACGAAGGACGGAGAACTTTTGACGCCTAATATGGGCCGTATCCTGGCAGGGACCACGATGCGCCGGGTGCTGGAGCTGGCCGACGTGCTGGTTCGGAATGGGGGGCTGAAGGCCGTTCGCTATGCCGATATCACGGTGGCGCAACTGCATGAGGCAAGCGAAGTTCTGGTGTTCGGAACCACGCGTGATGTGACGGCGGTGGTGCTGTTTGACGGAAGGCCGGTGGCTGACGGAAAACCGGGGCGGGTCTATGCTCTGCTGTCGGATCTGCTGCATCGGGATATTTATGAGAATGAAGCCATGCAGACGCCGTGTTTCTGAGCGTGCGATGGTTACTTTCCGAAGGAGCGTTTGCGCCAGGCTGCCCATGTGAGATCGAGGTTGATAACCTGATTCAGTATCACGGCCAGGAGGGTGGACGTGGGCAGCGGATCGGTGAAAAAACTCTGTATGGTATGGGGTGCCCGGGCATACAGATAGGGGAGAAACGCGGTGCTCAGTCCGAGGAAAAGAGCGATGCCGATGACGAAGGTTTTTCGGGTGTCCCAGGGTTCTGCAAACATCTGCTGCAGGCCGGTGACAATCATGAAGCAGGCGGCAAAGGTCATTGATGCGCCCAAAACGGGTTTCGGAATCAACGAAAAGACCGTGGTCAGTTTCGGCGAGAGCGCAAACAGGATGAAAAGGATGCCGGCAGCGGTTGAGAGGCATCTGCTGAGCACTTTGGTCGACCCGGCCAGCCCGACATTGCTGGAAGACGTATCCACGGCCAGACCGCCCAGGGCACCTGCCAGCACCGTGGAAAAACCATCGGCCATCAGCCCGTTGCGAATCGGCTTGAAATCGGGTTTCTGCAGGTCCGGCTGTGACAGCCGCTGTATGGCCAGCAGATTGCCGAATGACTTGAGCGAGCCGCTTATTCCGATGACGACAAACGGAATAAACAGACCGAAGGAGGTGCGGATTTCAAAGAACTTCCAGGGCATGCGCGGCAACGCCATCCACGGTTGATCGGTCACGAGGACTAAGGCATCCCGTGCAGCAGGCAGAGCGATGAGGCCGACGATCCAGCCTGCCGCCATGCCAATCAGGAGGCAGTACATTTTTACGATGCCCTTGCCCCATACGTTGCACAGCACCATAACGGTCAGTGCAAAGGCTCCGATGAGAATGTCGCCTGAGGCAATGGCGTCGCCCCGATACGAAAGGCCGAACAGCGAGGTGACGGTGGGTGTAATCACACTCACGCCAACCAGCGCAACCACCATGCCCACGACATAATTTGGGAAGAGACCTTTGAGTTTCTGCACGACCGGCGCCATGGTCATTTCCACGAGTCCGGCAA
This sequence comes from Kiritimatiellia bacterium, assembly GCA_028708815.1. GTDB lineage: Bacteria > Verrucomicrobiota > Kiritimatiellia > RZYC01 > RZYC01 > JAQVYB01. The sequence continues at coordinate 31,770 of JAQVYB010000010.1, forward strand.
TCATGGTCATGCCTCGCATCAGGGGAATTCCGCCCGCCCAGGCTGCCGAAACCTGAAGGCTGAAATAGGACGGGCCGCAGACGTTGGGGCAGAGGTAGCCGGAGCCGATCAGCGGGAGGCGCAATGACTGGACGATCGAGCCGATTCCCGCAGAAATCATGGAAAAGGCCAGCAGTGCGCCGGTCAGTTCGATGGATGCGTTTATTTGAGCCCCGAGAATGACCGGCAGCGCCAGCGAGGTGAACATGAGCAGTACGTGCTGCATCGACAGGGCCATGATATGGCGGAACGGCGGTACTTCGTTGTAACGGTATTCGTATTTCATGGGGAAAACTCTCCTCAGGGGGTCAACGGCAAATCGGTGATGGCGCCGACGAAGAGCGGCTTCCCGTCCAGGGTTGTTTTGCGCAGATAGAGGATTTTTTTCACGAGTTGCCGTTCGCCTCGAAGCTGTTCCGTGAACATCTGCCAGGTGGTTGTTTCGTTTTCCAGCGCTTGAAGCGCCCGTTTGAAAGGCCGATGTCCCACCGCATCGGTGCAGGCCGGGAGGTCTATGGTAAAATTGACATTGCCGGCTATGGGTGAAATCAGGATTTCTCCGTTCGGGCGGAATGCGAAGACCCGAACCGTGCGGTAACTATATTCTGACCGGGGATCCTTCAATAAATCGAGGGCGGCCGCGCCTGATTGCTCAATGGCATCCGCCGCGCTGTCCACCACAATACGAATGAACTCTTTTTCTTCGTGGGGATGGTTCATGCCGCCTCCCACGTATACCGTGCGCCCGTCAGGCAGAGTGGCCTTGATGTTGCAGGATGATTTTGGAACGGGATAAAACCGGCCGGGCTCCCACCAGATATAATGCACCCAGCCGTGAGGATTCTGTGGGTTGTTCAGGGCGCGCTGCACCAACAGCGCAACGGGTTTTCCGGTTGCATCCACAAAATCATGTTCGTCTTTTCCCTCCAGTTCAGGCATTCCCGCATGGGTTAAGCAAACATCGTTCATGTCGTAAACATACAGATACGTATTTTCCCCCGAATCCACATGCACGTCACCCAGGCCGGCCAGCCCCTTCGTCTCGAGCAGGGCCTTCGCCGTGTATAGGGTCTGTACCAGATTACGTGTGTCCCGATAATCATACATGGTCAGGTCAAGGTTGCCCGGTTGCTTCGCACAGGAGCCGCATAATAACGCCATCAGCATACAGCTCATTGAGGTATATCTCATCACATCATCCCCGATCTTTCACACAATGGGCAATCCGGTCCGCAGGGCTCGGTCCCGCGTTAGAGAGGCGCAGCAAACAACCCTTTGAAACAAGCTACGCACATCCATTCCATGGCGCAACTCAAAAAAAGCAGGATTGAAATCACCCGGGGGCGTCCGCGGGTCATTGATATGAGCATGGAAAGACCGCCAACTGGCCCGGCAGGCCGGATGGCGAGCGTTTTTCTTCGATTCGATTACCTTGATCCCGGCGGATTCAACGGGTATTGTATGTTTCGTGCGCCGATAAACGGGGTGCTGCCAGAGGGACGGTTATGAGCGATCAGCAAGCGGGACGGTTGGAGGGCAGGCAGGCGTTGAATGCCGCCATTGCGGTTTGCGCACAGCAGTTTGCGGAAACACGTGATCTGGATGTCATCCTGAAAAATGCCGTGCGTATCATTCGTCATGAGATCGGCCTTGATCGGGCGGGCATCTTTCTTTACGACCATGAAGAAAAACTTTGGCACGGGGTATTCGGGACGGATGCCGAAGGCTTTCTGCGCGATGAGCACAATCTCAATATGCCCCGCAATCCGCAACATCCGATCTATCGCGCGGAACGCGGCGAGGGGGATGAATTCTTCTATGATGATTTTTCCGCCGCCTTCCCGGAAGATCCCTTTATGGCCCATGTGAAGAACTGCTTTTTTGTCGTCCTGCGTGCACACGGGCATTTGCTGGGTGGCATCTCGGTGGATAATCTCGAAAGCGGGTGTGCAGTAGACGAGGATACGCGCGAAGACCTGCGCCGTTTCTCCCGCTATCTGGCATTGGCGTTGGAGAACCGGGGGCTGCTCAATCGGCTCGAGAGTGCCAACCGCCGACTCGAACGGGCCAATAAGGATTTGACGGAATTTGCGGATGTGATGGCGCACGACCTGACTTCGCCGTTGCAGGGGGTGACCCTGCTGCTGGAGGTGGTGCTGCGCCAATATCGGAAGGACTTGCCTGAGGATGCGCGGGATAAGCTGCAAAAGGCGTTGGAGCGGGTGTTGCGTCTGGGCCGCCTGCTGCAGGGGATACTCCGGTATTCGCGCATGGGTAAACGGGAAGGCGAGACGGTCCTGCTCAGCACGCGGCAACTGGTCGGTGAAGTGGTGGAGTTTCTGGAGATTCCGAAGGGCCTTTCGGTGACCGTGGCGGATGACCTGCCTTCCGTGATTTATGATCAGGCTCAGTTGCACCAGGTGTTTCAGAATCTGATTTCCAATGCAGTGAAATACATGGGGCGCGAAGAGGGGCATATTGATGTCTTTTGTGAGAAACGCCCCGCGGACTGGATGTTCTGCGTGCGGGACGATGGGCAGGGCATCTCCGAGCGCTACCACCTGGAAATTTTCAAGATGTTCAACCGGGGGAATCGGGAGGACGACGGTGCGTCGTGCGGCATGGGTCTTGCGTTGGTGAAAAAGATTGTAGAACGTGGCGGCGGCGAGGTCTGGGTTGAATCCAAAGAAGGGCAGGGCACGTCTTTTTACTTTACGATTCCGGCCCCGTCCATCCGGCGGGTCTCGGGTGGTTGAACGATAAAGGAGCGGATGAAACGGACAAAAATCGTATGTACTATTGGGCCGGCTTCCAATACGGAGACGGTGATTGAAAAATTGATTCAGGCGGGCATGAATGTGGCCCGCTTGAATTTTTCGCACGGCACGCATGAAGAGCATGGCGAGGTGATCCGCACGATTCGCGCGGTCTCCGAGCGCCTCGCGGTGCCTGTGGCGATCCTGCAGGACATTGCCGGGCCGAAAATACGGATTGGCCAGATTGAAAATGGTCCGGTGACTTTGGCCCCCGGCGACCGGTTTGTACTGACCTCGCGCGAGGTGCCCGGGAATACCCGGGAGGTTTCCGTGAATTTTCGAGAGCTTCCCTCTTTCGTACAGCCCGGTGATTCCCTGCTGCTGGCCGACGGCATGCTGGAATTGACGGTGGAAAAAACCGGCGCCGAGGATATCGAATGCCGTGTGATTACCGGTGGCTCGCTCAACTCACGCAAGGGGATCAACCTGCCCACGCGCAGTACCGGGATCCCGATTCTGACCGAAAAGGATCGGGTGGATTTGCAGTTCGGCCGGAAATGCGGCGTGGATTACGTGGCTCTTTCCTTTGTACGTACGGCGGACGATGTGCGCTTGGTGCGCGCTCTGCTGCGCGACGGCGGACAAACAACCCCGCTGATAGCCAAAATCGAAAAGCCGGAGGCGCTGGACCATCTGGATGAAATTCTGGAGGAGGTGGATGGTATTATGGTGGCACGCGGCGATCTGGGCGTGGAGCTGCCCTTCGAGCGGGTGCCGCGGGCTCAGAAGGATATCATCGCCCGCGCGAATCGTGCCTCGAAGCCGGTGATCACAGCCACCCAGATGCTTGAATCCATGGTGAACAGCCCGCGTCCCACGCGCGCGGAGGTGAATGATGTGGCCAATGCCATTCTGGATGGAACGGATGCCGTGATGCTTTCGGAGGAAAGCGCGATGGGCGCCTATCCGGTGCAGGCGGTGCAGGCGATGGCCCGTATCGCAAAGGATGTGGAAGAGCACTTTCCCTATAAGGAATGGTTTGCCGGGCGGGTCATGAACGAAGACTCGGATGTGGCGCATTCCGTTTCGCAGGCGGCGTGCGGGATGGCCGAGGTCCTGGGTGTGGCGGCGATTGTGGCGACGACGGTGACCGGTACGACGGCCCGGCAGGTGGCGCGGTTCCGCCCGGCACAGCCGATTCTGGCGCCGACTCCGTCGGCGGAAACCTATCGCAGGCTGGCGTTGGTCTGGGGCGTGGTGCCTGTGCTGAAGCCGTCGGCGAAGCACACGGACCAGATGATTCGCGAGGCGTTTAACCGTTTGCTGGAGCTGAATCTGCTGCAGGAGGGCCAACAGGTCGTTGTGACGGCGGGCATCCCGCAGGGGCTCGCGGGAACGACCAATTTTGTGGCCGTCCTGGAGGCGAAGAAATCCTGACGCATGTTTTTTTCTCCCGGGCAAAACGGTGGCGCTATTCAATAAACAAAAGTGCGCCGGTCGGTAATAATATCGGGGTATAGGTTGTAATGTTCCGGCCAACCCGTAAAATAACCGCCGGTGTTTCTTATCTTTGGAGAGTATTCATGACCCAGCAATCCGATGGCTCTTTCCGCATCATCGGGCGCAGTTTGACGCGTTCCGATGCCGAAGACAAAGTGCGCGGCAAAGCGCAGTATCTTGATGATCTGACTATGCCCGGCGTATGGTATGCCGATGTCGTCCGTGCGCCCGTGCCCTGCGGAAAGCTGCTCGGTCTGCATTTTGATGAGTCGTTTGATTGGACGCAGGTGGTGACGGTGAAGCCCGAGGATATTCCGGGTGAGAACATCGTGGATATGACCGGTCTGGACATGCCCTTTCTCGCGTATGACAGGATTCAGTATCAGGGAGAGCCGCTGGCATTGATTGCCGCGCCAAGCAAGGCGCTGGCGCGCGAGGCCGTGAACCATGTCCGTGCCGAGGTTGAGGAGCTGCCCGCCATCCAAAGTATTCAGGAGATGGTGGAGCGGCACAAGACGGGCCTGGCCGATTCGCTGCGCCTGTTGGAAAAGAAAGAGATTCGCAGGGGAGATGCCGAGGGCGTGTTGGCGGGTGCAGGGAAGGTGCTGGAAGGGGAATACTGGACGGGCTTTCAGGAGCAGCTGTATATTGAGCCGCAGGGCATGGCGGCCGAGCCGATGGAAAGTGGAGGAGTCTATATCCGGGGCAGCATTCAGTGTCCCTATTATGTGGCCCCGGAATTGATGAAGGTCTTGAATCTTCCTCTGGAAAAAATCCGCGTGGAACAGACGGTGACCGGCGGTGCCTTCGGCGGAAAAGAGGAGTTTCCCACGCTGCCCGGCGGCTATTGCGCCCTCCTGGCGTTGAAGGCGGGACGGCCCGTCAAGATGGTGTATGATCGTCACGAAGATATTCTGTTCACCACGAAGCGCCATCCATCGTGGACCCGCTACCGCACGGCGCTGGCCGAGGATGGCCGCATTGCCGCCATGGAAGTGGATATGATTCTGGATGGCGGGGCGTATACGACGATCAGTCCGGTGGTGTTGTATCGCGGCATCCTGCACGCCGCGCTGGGATACCGCTGTGAGAACGTGACGGTGCGCGGTTTCGTTTATGCCTCCAACAGTTTTCCGTGTGGGGCTTTTCGCGGATTCGGCGCGCCGCAGGCCTACTGGGGGCTCGAGTCGCATGTGGAGGATCTTGCGGAACAGGCCGGCCTTGGACCGGACGAATTCCGCCTGAAAAATTGTTTGCAGGAGGGTGATATCACGCCGACGGGGCAGCATCTGCTCACCAGTGTCGGTACGCCCGCCGTTTTGAAGGAAGCGCTCCGCCGGTCGGACTTCCACGCGAAGCTGGCCCGTTGCGATCAGGGTCGGCCCGGCGCGAAAAGCTGGTATGGGATCGGGGTTTCCTTTTTTGCGCACGGCGCGGGATTCACCGGTGATGGCGAAGCGAAATTCGGCAGCCGCGCGGCGATGGAACTGGGGCGTTTGAGTGATGGACGTCCGGGCCTAACCTTATACGCCAGTTCCACGGAAATGGGGCAGGGCGCCAAAACGGTCCTCGCGCAGATGGCCGCCGAAGGGGCCGGCCTTCCCTTTGATCGTGTGTTTTATCCCCTGCCCGATACCCGGGTGGTCCCCGACTCGGGGCCGACCGTGGCCTCGCGCACCACGATGGTGGTGGGTAATATTCTGTATCATGCCGGGCATAAAATGAAGTGCCTGCTCGAGGAGGCTGCTGCGAAGCATTGTTTCGGAGGGGCGTCGGTACGGCTCGAAGGCGGGCGGTTTTTTGCGGAAGGCGTCGAGGCGCGTCCGTTCGAGGAGGTGGCGGAGGTGCTGCTGGCCCAGGGTGAACCGCTGCGGACGGAGCATCAGTTTGCCTTGCCGCCGCACATCCGCTGGGATCAGGAACGTTTTGTGGGCGATGCCTATCCGGCATACTCCTGGGCCTGCAATGTGGCGGAGGTGGAGGTGGACCCGTTGACGCTGCAGATTCACCTGCGCAAAATCACGGCGGTGTACGACGTGGGCCGCATCATCAATCCCACGCTGGCCATCGGCCAGTTGCAGGGCGGCCTCGTGCAGACGATCGGCTACGCCCTCATGGAAACCATGCAGGTGCGCAAGGGCCTCTACGATGCCAACCGCCTTCAGACCTACATCATTCCGACCGCACTGGATGTGCCGGAAATGGACCTGCAGTTTTTGGAATATTCGTGCGACGAACTCGCGCCGGGAGCCAAGGGCCTTGGTGAAATTACGATGAACGGCCTGGCACCGGCCATTGGCAATGCTGTACGCCGGGCCACCGGGTGCCGCCTGTGCGCCATCCCGATGCGCCCCGAAGATCTTTATGCAACACTGTATCAGGGAGCGAAAGATTAATGAATACCATCACGAGAACATGGAACGTCAATGAGGAGGAACGAACCGTAACCTTCGGCGGGCTGCATCGCCTGCTGGATGTGCTTCGGGAGGATCTTGGGCTGACGGGCGTCAAGGAGGGATGCGGCGAGGGCGAGTGTGGCGCCTGTACGGTGTTGATCAACGGCGACCCCGTCACCTCCTGCATTGTGTCTGCCGTGCAGGTGCCCGAGGGCGCAGAGATTCTCACGGTGGAAGGACTCGAGAAGCTGGAGTTGGGGCGCCGCATTCAGAAGGCCTACATGGAGAAGGGTTCGGTGCAGTGCGGTTTCTGTACGCCGGGCATGCTGATGTCCTCGTATGCGTTGTTGAGTCGCAACAGTCGTCCGACCGAGCAGGAGATTCGCGAGGCGCACGCGGGGAATCTCTGCCGTTGTACCGGCTACGAAAAAATTGTGGACGCCGTCCGTGCGGTGGCGGATGAATTGGAACAAGGAACGCGGAGCACCGTATGAAAACGTTGGAAGAGATTTTCTGCCGTCAGCCTGAAACCCTGAATGAGGCCCTGACGTTGCTGAGTGATGAAGCCACGCGCGGGGTGTTGCTTTCGGGTGGAACGGATCTGGTTGTTCAGTGGCAGGCCGGAGCGGTGCCCATGCCGGAGCAGGTCATTGATCTGAGCGCCGTGCCGGAACTGAAAGAAATTTCAGCGCAGGACGGGTGCCTTCGAATCGGCGCGTGTGTGACCCATGCCGCGATTCGGAATCATGCCCTGACACGCGAGGCTCTGCCCGCGTTGGTAGCGGCCTGCGCCTCGATTGGCGCGCGGCAGATTCAGAGCCGTGGAACGTTGGGGGGGAATGTGGCCAATGCGAGTCCGGCAGGCGATGCTTCGCCTGCGCTGCTGGTGGCGGATGCCCGCGTGGTGACGGCCTCGCTCGCCGGAGAGCGTTGCATCCCTATGAACGAATTTCTGCTGGATTATCGGAAGATTGACCGTCACCCCGATGAATTGATTCTGCGCTTTGAACTCACCCCTTGTCCGCAGGGAGGCATCGAGCGGTTTTGCAAGATCGGCACGCGCGGCGCGCAGGCCATCTCCAAAGTGATGGGAGCCTGTCGGGTCGTGATGCACGGGAAGGATATCCAACATATGGCCCTGGCCCTCGGCAGTGTGGCGGCCACGGCAATTCGCCTGCCTGAAACGGAAAAACTGCTCGCCGGAAAAACGCTGTGTGAAGAATTGGTGGACGAAGCAGAGGCCTGTGTGCTGCGCGAAGTACACCCCATTGCGGACATCCGCTCCACCGCTGAATACCGCCGCTGGGTCAGCGGGCGTATTGTGCGCGGCTTCCTCGAATCTCTCTAACAACCAGTCGGGTTTTTGGCCCGACAAGGCTGCCCGTTCACCACCGCGGAGACGTTGTGGTTCTCAGCGTCCTTTTGTTTTACGAAGATGGTCGCTTGTTTTTCGCAGGCACGCCATCGCCGTTCGATAGGCCTTCAGGGCCTTGTTGCCGCAACCCGGGCGTGCGCCGGGACAATCCATCTCCCGTAGACGCAAGGTGACGTCCTGAATCAGGCGTTGAATTTCATCGGCCTCGGCGCCTCGATCGAAGGCGAAGGCGGCGGCAAGGGCGGGTGCGGCCTTGCAGGCAAGCCCGCAGGCTCCCGAAATGCGGCTGTGCGTTTCGCTCAGATGAATTTGCACGAGGAGGGCGAAAAGGGCGGCGGGCAGTACGGCCTGACCGCGCTCTTTGTAGGCCTCGTAAAATGGAACGCCGATGAAGATGCCCTGGTTGCCGGAGCCGGTGATGGTCATGATCGGTTCGGCGGAACCGAGCATGCGTGCGCGTACAAGAGCGGCAAGACTCCGATCAAGCGGGAGCGAGGTGTCACGCCGTACCTGCATGATCAGAAAATCGCGGGCGATGCCTTCGAGCACGGGGTTGCGTGCGCGGGCAAGCTCCATGATTTGCACAAAGGTGAGTGGTACGGAGTGCCGGGTTTTCCCGCTATAGACCGTGCGCCCGTTCTGTTTGATTTGGGTGATTATGTCGTGTCGTCCGGAGATGAGCGCGGAGACGGTTTCGCCCGGTGCGTGAAGGATGGCGTCAATGTAAATGCCCTTCTCCGGCGCGGTGACGGCTTTCATCCAGCCCCGCCGGGCAAGCAGCATACGCGCCGCCTCCAAATCCACCGAGGGCATGAGATTGAAGTCCGGCGTGGCGGCACACAGGCCTGCCGCTGCGGCGTTGCGCAGCCCGCGCCGATTCAGGCGGGGGACCACCGCCGTAGAGGCGTTGCGCATGACTTCGCTCGAAAGCCGCAACTCGGCGGTCATGCTGCCCGGGTCGAAGGGGCGCCTCAGTTGATGGCGCGCCTGTGCCAGGGCAAAGGCCACGCTGACTGGTTCGGTGCATCCCGTGACTTGAACTATTTCTTCGCCGAGTGTCCGCTCGACTTCTCGTAACAGGGACACGATGCCCCTCCTTTCATGTGGTTTCAGATTTTCCAACGAGCGGAAGAGCCGTTGCGGCATATTCGTATTTTTTCCAACGATTGGAAAAAGGGTTCAATACGTTTCCAACGATTGGAAAAATCCGAAAAAAAGTTTCCACTGGTTGGAACGTACCCGGATCTTTTTTCCAATGATTGGAAAAAACGAATAAAAAACTTCCAACGATTGGAAAAAAGGCAAAGAAAGTTTCCAATGATTGGAAGAAATGAAGAGGAGCCGTGAGGGAGCGTTCCGTGAATGAGCGGCGGGGTATTCGTATTTTTTGACTGCTTTTCGGTTGGGCGAATGATAAGGAAAATAAACGAGATCCGGATTGGTGTGTTTGGTGAAAGGGTTGTGGTATGATGGAAATGAAGTGTGTGGAGGCGAAGCGGGGGATTCAACTGTCGGTGTCGGTGCAGAATGAATGCGGTGTGCTTTCCCGGATTGCGGGTTTGCTGGGCGGCGCGGGAGTGAATGTGCATGCGCTGACGTTGACGGGCGGTATTGATCATGGCGATATCCGGCTGGTGGTGGATCGGAACGAGGAGGCCGCCGCCCTGTTGAAGGCCGAGGGATTTCTGGTGTTTTCCAGGGAGGTGGTGCTGCTTGAAATCGAGAACAGGCCGGGTGCGTTGGGCGAGGTCTCGGCGCTCTGGGCGGAGAACGGGGTGAATCTGGAGTATGCGTATTGTGCGGGCGGCCCGAGCGTGAATCGCGGTCTGGTGGTGCTGCGGGTGGATGATGTGGACAAGGCGCTGGACGTGCTTGGAAATGGCAAATGAAAAACGAAAGGATGAGTACTATGAAGGCTTTGGATGGTTTTTTGCGCGGGGTGTGGGTGTTGTTGCTGGCGGGGGTGACGGTGGGTTATGCGATGGATAACGGCGCGCCTATTTTTCTGGATAATCAGGAGGGGGCACTTCGTCTGGAGGCGATTTATGATCGGTTCAACCGGGAGGTGAAGATCGGGTCCGTAAAGGACGACATGGATCAGGATGTGTATATGCTGCGTCTGAATGTCGCGAATGATGTGGCGGTGACATATTTTGACGTGGGCGTTCTGGATGATGACCGGAAAGATGGTTCGACCCCGCCGGTGGTCGGTGCGGGGGTGTATTACACGATGTATGAGAGCGATTATCTGCGGCTGAACGCCCTGGTGAATGGGCATTACGTGCCGAAGTACGACACGAAAAGCTCGGGCTACAAGGGCGAGTTTGACTATTATGAGTTCGCGGCCTCGCTGGTGCTCTCCGGGAAGATCGATCTGATGAGCGGTGGTTTGTTTCTTTCGCCCTATGCGGGCGGAGGTTATTCGCTGCTGCGCGGTTCATACAAGGTGAATATTGATCCGCCGGCGGATGGGATTTCCAAGCTGGATTACGATCTGGAAGAGCGTGATCCGGTGGTGGGCATGGTCGGTCTGGCAGTGGTGTTTTCGGATCGGGTGAGCGCGCGTCTGGAGTATGCTTTCCTGAGCGACAGCAGTATTTCCGCCGCGGTGGGGGTTTCATTCTGAGAGCGGAAGCGGAAGTGGTGATAGTGGGTGGCGGCGCGGCGGGCCTGATGGCGGCGGCCACCGCCGCCGAGTTGGGGGTGCGTGCGGTGCTGCTTGAACGTAAGCATTTGCCGGGGCGCAAGCTGCTGATGTGCGGAAATGCCCGCTGCAATATCACGTCCAATCTCTCTGCCGCAGCCATGATCGAGGCGTATGGGCCGCCGGTGTCCGGTTTCCTGCGAAAGGCGATTGGTGATTTTCCGCCGGAGGCACTCCGGGCCTGGATGCGGGGCTATGGTTTGAATACCGTGGCGCATAAGGATGGTCGTGTTTTTCCGGCCTCGGAAAAGGCCGCCGATGTGCTGCATTTTTTTACGGATTTGCTGCGCGATGCGGCGATGCCGGTGATGTTCAACTGCCCGGTGGAAGGGATACGCCCGGTGAAGGATGGCTGGGAGGTTGCGGCGCGGTTTTGTACGTTTCATTGCCGGGCCGTTCTGCTGGCCACGGGCGGCGTGAGCTATCCCAAAACGGGTTCGGTGGGTGATGGTCAGAAAATGGCGGGAGTGCTGGGGCATAAGTTGATTCCGTACCGCCCGGGACTGGTCGGCTTTGCGGTACGTGAGTCCTGGTTGACCCGCCATCCGGATGAGGGCTTTCAGGCCGCGCAACTGACGATTCTGGATCGGCACGGCCAGACCGCCGGCGTGACGCAGGGCGAATTGCGCTGCGACCGGTGGGGTATCACCGGGCCCTGCGTGGTGAATGCCAGCCGGATTATCGCGCGAAACAATCTGGAGCACTATACGTTTTGTGTGGACCTCTTTCCGTCACTTTCGCCGGTGGAACTTGCTGAAAAACTGCGGGGCGAAGGGCGCGGAGGATCGGGAAAAGACCTCGAAAGACGGCTTGCGGATTTGGGAATACCGGGTACCATGGTTCGCGATTTTGTGCAGCAGGCGGTGATGCCGGTTTGTGCGGGTGTTTGTGCGGGAAAGCCGTTGGATGAGGCGATTGTTTCCCTGTTGAAGGGTTGGGTGCTTCATCCGGTGAAGCCGAATTCACTGAAGGAGGCGATGGTCACCGTGGGCGGTGTGGACTTGACGGGCGTGGATGAATCACGCATGGAGTCGAAAAGTCATGCCGGTCTCTTTTTCGCGGGCGAGGTGATGGATATGGATGGGCCGACGGGCGGGTTCAATCTGCACGCGGCCTTCGCGACGGCCCGGCTGGCTATGCGGTCCATCGCCGGGGAAGGGTTGGCGCCGAACGATGGGTTCCGGCGGAAGCCGGAAAACGAGCGGAGTAAACGAAAGAATGGGCGATTTAAAGACAATCCGAGAGCGGGCGGGAAGAGGCGTCCTCGTTAAGGGGGCGGTTGGAATTCTGCTGCTGCTTTTGTTGCCGGTCTATACGACTCAGGCAATGGAGATGGTAGACTCGCTAAGCCCGTACAGTCGCACACGGGGCGTGCGCCCGCATACCCGCTATATCGTGCTGCATACCACCGAGGCGCATGAGAAGAGTTCGCTGAATAAATTGCGCGAAAACGGGGAGGCCCATTACCTGGTAGGTACTCGGGGCGTGGTTTATCGGATTGTGGATACGCGCAAGATTGCGCGGCATGCCGGGGTGAGCATGTGGGAAGGGCATCGTGGTATCGATGACTGGGCCATCGGCATCGAGGTGGTAGGCTATCATGACCGCGAAATCACGGCGGCGCAGTATCGTGCGCTCCGGGAATTACTGTCCTTTTTGCAGAGCCAATACACCATTCCGGATGAGCGTGTGATTACCCATTCCATGGTGGCCTACGGCGAGCCGAACAAGTGGCACAAAAAACCGCACCGCGGACGCAAACGCTGCGGTATGCTTTTTGCCCGCGACCGCGTGCGCGCTCAATTGGGGCTGACGGCCAAACCCGCGTATGATCCGGACGTGCGTGCGGGGCGCCTTGTGGCGGCGGATGAGCATCTGGAACTGGTCTTGTACGGTTCTCCCTCGCGCAGTGAAAAGGAATACCTGCGCCTGAGCAAATCCGGTCGCGATGTCATTACCAAAAACAGTACGCCCTGGGATGTGGCGGGCGCGGATTACAACAAGGCCTCCACCTTGTATATTTTCCCGGATGGCAGCGAGAGAAAAGGATCCGAAATCCGGGACTGGGCCACGATTCCAGCGGGAACCAAAGTGGTGCTTTCACCAGAGGAACGTTATGTTGCGCTGCCTGCCTCCGCCTCCGCGGCACGCATCACCGCAGCGGTTCGTCCGGTTCAGCCCACCAGGATGCGTGTGCCGGGGGTGCCCGGGGTGAAATATATCGGCGCCGATGGTGAAAACGCCCGGCAAGTGGCCGGCGAGCGGTATAGGGAACCGGAGACGATCTATCTGTTGCCGGATGGATGTGTGCGTAATGGGCAGGAACTCAAGGAGGCAGAGCTGGATCGGCTGGCCGAAAAAACGGCGGTTCTCATTGGATATACCTGCGTAGGCTATACCTCCAATCGGCATACGGCACAGCACCTTTGCGCCGACCGTTGGAATCACCCCGATACTTTTTACCGGCTCTCCGATGGGCGTTTGGTGGCCGGGCACGAATTGCAGAACGCCAACCTCCCCCGCAACACCCTCGTGTTTTGTCGGAATTGATGAGGCCGCGCCGGGCCTGCCTGCGGGGCTGTAAGACTGCCGAATGCCCCCCCCTAAAACACTCTGTTACCAACGTTTTGTCAGCGGTTTTCTTTGCGGTTCGGGAGGTGGCTCGGAATCGACCCATTGCGCGATCATGGTGGCGACGGCTTTGGGATTGGTCTGGTTGAGTTTGTCGATCTGACGGGGTTCCTGCGGTGGCGCGGGGGTGGAGCCTGGGGTGTCCTGATTTTGGCCCTTGGAGTGCCCGGGCGAGGCGGAAAGACGGGAGGCGGATTTGCGCGCAATCTCTTCGGGCGGTTTGGGTCGGGCGGCGATATGCTTGATTTTAAAGTGGAAGAGCGCGGCCAGGATGGCGATAAAGGCTAGAAGAATCAGGCTTTCAATAATCATGGTTTCGCCGGGGCATCTGTTCGGGTGTTCAGGAATTCGTTGAACTCGCGCAGTGTGGAGGAGACCCCCGTGATGGCACTCTGCTGGGCGGTTTGAAGCCCGGCAATCTGCTCCTGCAGTTGTGCCGTGATTTTCTGCAATTCGCTGTTTGTGGTTTCGGCGGTTTCCTTGGCTTCCCGCGTGGCGGCGAGCTTGTCCTGCAAGTCGGCCAGGGTTTGTTTCTGGTCGGCGTATGTCTTTTTCTGCGCGTCCAGTTCGTTTTTCAGGTTGGATACCTCTGCGGTCAGGCGTTCCTGCTGTCGGGCGCCGTTCACCTTCTCTTCATCCAGCTCCTTTTGAAGACGGGCGGTTTCCTCTTCTTTTTCGCGCAGGAGTTTTTCGGCCTGTACGGCGTCGGTCAGTTGCAGGATGCGTGCATTCTTTTCACCGAGGGTCTGCTCGAACTGTGCCAGCTTTCCCTGCTGCGCCTCGAGTTCCTGGTAGCGTTGCTCGTTGACCTTTTGGAGCTGGGCGATATGGCTTTCCGTGCCGGATATTTCGTTGGTCAGCCGGGTCTCCTCCGCCTGCAGAGCGGCGAGGCGGTCGCGTGCGGCGGAAAGGGTCTGTTGCACCTCCTGAATAAGGGTGTTATAGCGTTGCTGGGTCTCGGCGATCTGATTGGTGATGGCCCGATATTCCGGCGGCAGGGCGTTGGCGGTCTCGGTGGCATCTTTTCCGCTGGAAAACCACGCGAATGTTTCGGTGGAGGTCAGGCAAAAGAGGAAAAGCAAGGGCAGAGCCAGGTGGAGTTGTATTCTTTTTTTCATGATGTAGTTGAAATCCGAGGGGCTGTAGATTGGCCGCAATCATAGCGGGCATAGACGGGAAATCAAGTCCGCGCAGGTTTTTTTACACAAAAAGGCTTGCCTAGTTGAAGCGCCCTCCGCTACACATAGCCCCGTCTTTTCAAGACCAGGCGTACCCGTAGCTCAATTGGATAGAGCATCTGACTACGGATCAGAAGGTTGGGAGTTCGACCCTCTCCGGGTACGCCATTCTACATCGGGCATTGCCCCGTGTTTTCGATAATGCCCGCTGCGATGGCATACCGGGTTATTCCGGCGGTATCATGGATGTTGAGTTTTCGCATGAGATGATCGCGATGCTTCTCTACGGTTTTGACGCTGATGCCCAGAGATCCCGCAATTTGCTTATTGGCCTCCCCTTCGGCAATTTGCTGAAGCACCTCCATCTCGCGCGAAGTCAGGCTTGGAACATTCGTGCTGCCGCGGCCGCCCTTCTCCAGCGACTCCTGGCGGCGCTTGAGCAATCGCCTGCCGACCGCCGGGCTGAAAAAGGCATCTCCCTTTTGAATGACCTCCCGGATGGCTTCAATCAGGGTATGAACGGAGGTTTGCTTGATGAGGTATCCGGATGCGCCGGCGGCCAGGGCGCCCTCGACATAGGCATCATCGCTGTGGGCGGATAGAATGAGAATCTTAACGTCGGGGTCGGTCTGGCGAATCCGGCGGGTGGCTTCCATCCCGTTGAGTTTCGGCATGGCGATATCCATGACAATCACATCGGGATGAAGTGTTCGGGCCAACTCCACGGCCTGATGTCCGTTGGTCGCCTCGCCCGCGACAACGATGTCCTGTTCGTGCTCCAGCAGGTTTCGCAATCCTTCCCGGACCATTTTATGATCTTCGGCCAGTAACACTTTGATCGTTATGGGTGGCATCATGGGCCTACGCGTTCTTTCGTGCCGTTGGCGAACGGAATTTGGGCCTGGATGGTTGTGCCTTTCCCCGAGGGAGATTCGACGGAAAACTTTCCGCCGACCATTTCCACCCGCTCGCGCATCCCGAGCAGTCCCAGACGACGTCCCTTTCGGGTCGGCCACGAATGCTCGGTCT
>JAQVYB010000115.1 GCA_028708815.1 Kiritimatiellia bacterium
TCACCGCACCGAGCAGCGAGTCGATATCAGAGGTAGTCTTGTCTGGGCCGAAAACGGCCAAGATATGGATATTCCCCTGAACGGTAATCTCAACGCCGGGGAAGAGGTAGAGCGGTCGATAATCCAGATGACCTTCGGATGCCAACTCTTGGAGTGCCTGCTTGAGTGGATCAATCCAGGCACCTGAATTGTGATCGGTCACCGCGACGCAATCGATGCCTTGCCGCATGTAGTTGAGCAGCCAATCCTTATGGGATATCTGCTTATGCTGGGCCTGGTCAGGGCCTTTCCCATAATCATCCGATGCCGGAGTGTGGGTATGGAAGTCAAACTTCCACCATCTCGAACCAATCCAGTTCATTTATTCCGTTCCTGTTCTCGCATAACAAGTGATTCTACAGTTCCTCGCCATCATCCCAATTTTGAGACCTCTCTTCATAGCCTTCAGTTATTGAAACGGATATGCAGCGGGTGTTCATGCCGGGACAAGGCGGATGGAATGACTCGTTCGCTTTTTCTCTTCCGGTGCTCATACGATCTCCCATGGTGAACATTCCCGTTGTGCAGGCGGATTTCAGCGGATGGCATCACGCTCTCACACGAGGTGGATTATCGAAAGAGTGTGCGGGATTGTAAAGCGTCGTTTCGGGGGAATTTTGGAATGCGGAGACAACGAACCGGCAACAGCCGGAGAGGCGGCACCGCTTTGTGATAAGCCGACAAGCAACGCGCGGCGGCGCTGTTACGGCTACAAACCAATCCCGGAAGCCGCACTCCTTCCTCGTTTGTCTTCCTGAAACAGAGCGGCACCGCGTGCCGCATGCGCGTCCCTTGCCGCGCGCGCTCCAACTTCGCGCTCATTGGCATTTTGATTTTTATGCCGCTCAGCCGAAGGCTTCGCCCTACCATTTTGGGCTTCTTCTATGCGTTCACTGCGTTCTTTTGCGGCGAATCACTCCTGCCCTTCTACTCTGAGTTCCCTATAGGCATGTATTTTTGGATCGATCTCTCCAGAATAATCCGGTTCATCCTGTTCGAATGCATTCACCCCTTCCCGGAGGGCGAACGGCTCGCGCGCCGTTTTCAAGAAGCATCTTTCCTCCAACAAGAATCCCCATGGTTGGCATCTCCCGGCGAGCCGGGCGGAATAGCTTTTCAGCAAAATAATTTCAAGACACCCCCCGCCCTTCGTTGCTTAAGTTGAATATTTACGGCCCGACCCCGGATGCCCTTTGACAGGCCCATCCGTTTCGTTTACCATTTCGGTCTATTCGATTTATGCAGGTTTTTCGAGGAGAAGGCTGGGGTATGTTGTGAAGGCAGGAATATCAACGACTTGATGGTGCGTGGCGCTGTCTGAAGGTGCATGGGAATCACCAGTCAAAATGTCGATTCCCACAATACAAAATGATCAAATAGCAGGACTGACACGTTGGGCGAGTTGAAAGGTAAAGGGTAGGTCCATAATATTAACCATTTGCTGGATGGATTGAGAAAGAACGGATATAACTTTCACTTACTGAAAGGAACGAGTGTGTTGCGGAAAAGGTGCAGGAGTATATAGGGCAATGGACAATACTAATAATCAAGGGCTAGCCCCTTCTAATATTCGAGTCGGTGCTGTAGATCTTTTTTGCGGTGCAGGAGGGTTGACTCGTGGTTTAGAAAACGCTGGGATCAATGTGCGTCTGGGGGTCGATGTCGATCCTGCGTGTCGCTATCCTTTTTCGGTGAATAACAAAGCAGAATTCCTAGAAATATCCGTTACTGATCTGGATTCAGAGAATTTAGGAGATGCCTTTGATGATTGTGATGTTAGGCTTCTTGCTGGGTGCGCTCCTTGCCAGACATTTTCTCGATATAATCAGAAAGCTGGACCTAGCGATGATCGTTGGTGGCTATTGCAGGAATTTTCTAGGTTAGTCGCCGAGTCGGAACCTGAACTTGTTACGATGGAAAATGTTCCAGGGCTAATGGATCAAGCAGTGTTTTTTGAATTTGCAACTGGGCTTGAAACGCTTGGCTACCATGTTTGTTATGAGGTGGTGGATTGTTCTGAATACGGGATGCCTCAACAAAGAAATCGTTTGGTACTCCTCGCATCAAAATTTGGACCCATAAAACTACTTCGTCCTAAGGATTTGAAGTGGAGGAAACGGACTGTACGTCAGGCGATTGGGAAATTGCCTGCTTTATCTGCTGGAGAGGTGGATGCAAAGGATCCCCTTCATCAGTGTGCGGATCTATCGGAGTTGAATCTTCGGAGGATTCAGGTTTCTAAACCCGGGGGATCATGGAAAGATTGGGATGAAAAGCTTGTTGCAAAGTGTCATCGGAAAAAGTCTGGAAAGACCTATCCCAGTGTATATGGTCGAATGAAATGGGATGAACCTGCCCCGACGATGACAACACAATTTTATGGTTTTGGAAACGGGCGGTTTGGGCATCCGGAACAGGATCGTGCGATGTCCCTGAGGGAAGGGGCGATCCTTCAGAGTTTTCCCAAATCATATAAGTTTATTGCTCCTGGTGAACCTATTTATCGTAAGACTCTTGGTCGCATGATTGGGAACGCTGTTCCTGTGCGACTTGGAGAGCTGATTGGTCGGAGCATTAATAGCCATCTGTCGGCATACGGGGAGAATACAGATCAAGGGCTTAGTAGGATCGCCGCAAACAAACACAGTTTTCTTGCGAAAAAATCACGGTCAAGTCGCCGATTGAAGAAAGACTAGCCTAGTCAAGGGGTTGATTTTTTGGTTGTGGGCGCAAGAGAAGGGGAAGGTGAAATAGTGAAGGAATATCATTTAAATGTAGATCCACGGATACTGGAGCTCTTGGGGCCGAACCTATATACAAATATCTATTATGTGTTGGCAGAGTTAATTTCGAATGCTTATGACGCAGATGCAAAGAATGTATATATCACGGCAAACAAAGATGACATCCGTGTTGAAGATGATGGGCACGGTATGTCTTACGACGCTGGTGATATTAAGAAGTATCTGAATGTTGCTGGGGTGTCACGTGTAACCGAAGAGGAATCTCTCACAAGATCTGGCACCCGCCGCAAAATGGGACGTAAAGGTGTGGGTAAACTGGCTGCGTTATCTGTCTCAGAGAATGTCGATATTCTGACAACCGCCAATGGAGAAAAGTCAGGCTTTGTCCTTTCTCGAAGGCCTGAGGCTGACAACAAGCTGACCCCAATTCCTGATGAGGAAATAGCATTTGATCATATTGAAGATCATGGGTCGGTCATTATTATGCGGTTTCCGCAATACAGGCTCCATAAAACCCTTGCTGCTGTGAAGCGCAATCTTTTGAAGATATTTCCTCTGGTCAATGCTGACTTCCGCATACATGTCATTCGAGATGATGAGTCGGTGATAATTGAAGAATTCGATCAACACGTTATGGCAGAACTTGGTACGTTAATCACCCTTGGGGATGAATTCTCCTCTCTAGTTGATTTGGTACCCAATATTTATCCTTCTAAACGTGATCGTTTGGTTGCGACTCATGAGTCTAAGTGCATTCCCTTGACAATGAAGGACACCGAGGGGAGGGAACATGAATATACCTTAAAAATAGACGGTTGGATCGGGACCTATAAGACAACTAGAGGACGCAAAGCTGAGATGACCGACTTCCCGGATAATTTCATATCTCTTTTTGCAAATAAGAAGATGGGGGAATTCAATATTCTTCCGGTTGTTGGTCAGAACAAACTGAATGAGGTTTATGTCGTAGGACAATTACATGTCGATTTGTTCGAATTGACTGAGCTTCCTGATATGGCTTTAAGCAATAGGCAGGGGTACAAAACCGATGATCCTCGTTATGAAGCAGTTCGTATATATGTCCGTGAGTTGCTTGCCGAGATTCTGAAAATGAGGGAAGTTTTTACTGATACTGGGAAAGCGAAGAAGAAACGAAAAAAGGTAGAACAACAGCAGGCGGATGAGGAACGCTTGAAACAGGCTATTGATGAATTTCGAGTTAACGCAAGTCAAAGTGCGGCTAGAAGTATCGCCACTCTTGCAACTGGATTGACAGAAGAGGCAATCGTAAATGCGGTTTCCCAGTCGATCAACGAAAATAGTCCTGACCTAGGGCTGAAGACGGTAGTCGATTCCCAAAAAAAGAAAATCCTCATCAGCCAAACCTATCCGGATAAGCCTTTTGCAGATATTGTTCATCAAATGCTTCTGCATAATAATGTTCCTGAAGAGGAAATTCTATATACGAATTGTGATAACGAAATTTGCCGAGTACCTGAAAATATGGGCGTATACGAATACCTTAAGGAATTTTTCGTGGAGAGCTACTCTACCCAGAAGATATTCGTCCTTTTTATTACCAGCGAAAACACAAAGGCTTCGTGGGGTGCGGTGACGGAAGTCGGAGCTGCGTGGATAACTCAGATTGATCACAAGATTTTCAATATACATCCATTCAGACCCGAACATCCATTGAATGATGAATTTCTCTGGCAGACGACACATCGTGATACTACGGGGGAGTTGTCCATGGTTCGTCTCAATGCCGATATCTTCTGTCAAAAGATTGAGGCTGTATGTGATGCGCTTGATTATGCGAAGAAGACCCGGGTTGAAAATCTGGGGTATTTAGAAACTCTCGTGGCTGTAGTATAGCCCATTGAATACGTTCCCGGTGCAGCCCAATTATTCCATCATTTCGCAAACATAACATGAAGAATTCGACAGCCTGCAGCAGAAAGACCAGCTGCGGCGCGGTAGCGACGTAGATGAGCCATTTGTGCCGTATTCGGTGCAAATGGCGTTTTTCCAACCCTTGGAAACTTTTGGAGACGTTTTTCCAACCCTTGGAAACTTTTGGAGACGTTTTTCCAACCCTTGGAAACTTTTGGAGACGTTTTTCCAACCCTTGGAAACTTTCTGAGCGGTTTTTCAAACCATTGGAAACTTTCTGAGCGGTTTTTCAAACCATTGGAAACTTTCTGAGCGGTTTTTCCAACCATTGGAAACTTTCTGAGCGGTTTTTCCAACCATTGGAAACCGAAAAAAGGGGTCAGAAAAAAGGGGTCAGTCCTATATTTTAACGATTCCCCTTGTTTCTGCGCCCCATAATCCGCATTGCCCTGTTGTCTGCTCAGACCCTTTCCCGTTGTCATGATTCCGATGGGGCGGGGGTGGGATTTTCGGAAAGATATTGTCTGGCATCATCACGCTCTCACACGAGGTGGATTATCGAAAGAGGGGGCGGGATTGTAAAGCGTCGTTTCGGGGGAAAACAGCGAAGCTTGGACATCCCGCCGCGAACCTCCTGCGCATGAAGCTAGGGAGGTCAAGAAGAACGCATAGATCGCAAAAACGGGTAGTCAGCGGGCGCATCAGGCGGGATGAACAGCGAGGATTGGATGTGAATCCTGATGATCCTGTGCCCCCCCCTCTCGTTCCGGCATCGCGGAGATCCGCCCTTCAGCTTATTCACGATTCACAGCTCGCTCGCAGGCTTCACCATATCCCTGCCTGAATACATCTCTGCGCCCTTCGCGCGTTTTGCGGGATTATCCATTCCACGGGCATCGCGCGTTGAGTTGCTCGCGCGTGATCAGGTGGTCGCTGTCGGCTTTCCACGAGCAGGTGAAGCGGGCCACGGTTTGTCCTCGCTGGATGGCATGTTCCGGCTCGCATTGTTCCAGTACGTGTCCGGAAAGAAAGCCCACGGCCAGCCCATCACCCGCGCCGTTGGTATCCACCACCGTCTCCACCATCTTCACCGGCGGAAAGCTCCTGATGGTCCCATGCATTCCGAGCGCGCAGCCCTCGGCCCCCATGCCGGCGACCACGATTTTCCGGGCATCGGCTTTTTGAAACTGCCGGATCAGCGGGGATGGATCAGCATGATTCACCGCCGAGAAGAAAAGAATATCCGCGGCCTCGACAAAATCGCGGCGATACGCCTCCTGCGGATCGGTGACATCCTGCAAGTCACACGCGATCACTGCGCCGCTTCGACGGGCCGCGGGCAGCAACCGGCGCGCCCAGTTCGGCAAATGCATATGGATCAGGCGGGCCCCGCGTAACACGGATTCGCACAGGTCTAAATCGGGTTGCCGAGTCATGTGCGATTTCCCGTCATAGAAATTTTTGCGCCGGCCATCGGCCATCATCATGTTGATGCTGCGCGATGTGCCTGCGGGATCGATAAAGAGGGCATCGGTGTTGATTCCGTCCTGCGTCAATTGTTCCCGTATAAAGCGACCGAGGCAGTCCTCGCCGACATACCCGATGAATGCCGTTGAGTAGCCCAGTCGGGCATAACCGCGTGCGGTATACCCACCGGCCTGTCCGATGTAATCCAGATCCTCTGTAAAGGCGGATTCGACCAAGGGTGAATAGTCGCCATGAGGAAAATAGACGTTGGTATCTATTCCGATATTGCCCACTACAACGACATCATACGGCATGAGAAAAGTCCTCCGACGAGAAAAAGGGGTCCGTCCAATATTCTACTGTTTCAGCCTTCGGATGGGCTAAGAATTCTGACGGCCCACTCCATCCCGGCTCATCCACAAACATGGCTGTGCTCAGTGCGATTACCACGAAAGAGAGTTTCAGACCACCTGTGTTTTTGTTGTGAGCATTCATGTTCCGACTCCTGGAGAATCCGACCCGAAAGACCGAGTTATTCTCAGATCACGTACTGCATTTCAGTCGCAGTCTAACCTCTCTGTATACGGTTTCCAGCTAATACGTTTCCTGTTTTTTCGCCTAACGGTTGAAACGACTCTCCCCGCGGGGCCGCAAAGTCCCGACATTTCCTGATTTCCCTTCGCTAAGAGAAAATCCAGCTCATAGCGCTGGATATACCACCCGCGGTTTTCCAAAGGTAAGTTGTTTTTGCAAACCGTTCCGTTTTGATGTAATCTTTTCGCCTACACCCGTAACACATACTAAAAAAGGGATAATCCATGCGTCTTTTCGTGAAAAAACTCGTTCCCGAGGCTCAGCTTCCTCATTACGCCCACCCGGGTGATGCCGGGCTGGACCTCTTTTCCGTTCAGGAATTTATCCTGCAGCCCGGTCAGTCCACGATGATCAAAACCGGCATCGCCATTGAACTGCCTCCCGGTACCGAAGGACAGGTCCGGCCGCGCAGCGGTCTGGCCGCCAAACATCAAATCACCGTGCTCAATACCCCCGGCACCATCGACGAAGGATACCGCGGCGAGGTGTGCGTCATTCTCATCAATCACGGGAAAAACGAATTCAAGATTGAACCGGGCATGAAAATCGCCCAACTTCTCGTGAAGCCGGTCCTGACCGTGGACGTGGAGGAAGCGGAGGAACTATCCGACACTTCGCGCGGGGCGGGCGGCTTTGGATCCACCGGCTACACCGGGAAAAAACCATAAGGTGAATCATGAAAAGCACCGCTGCCAGGAACGCCTCTCTACACAGCGCCGCCAGAGCCTCCTATCGCGATCGCGTGCGTAAAAGCGTGGGCACCAGCCCTGGTTCGCTGATTCAGCGCGAGGACACCCCGAAACCCGTCATCCAGGTGCTTGCCTACGGTCCGGACGCCTATACCGAAGAAACACAGGTCGCGCCCGACAAGCTCCTCCGCTACACGCAGGAATGGCCCGTCACCTGGATTCAGGTCAGCGGTCTTGGCGATCCGGAAGTCATCAAAAAAATCGGGGCCCTGTTTCATCTGCATGATCTTTCGCTGGAAGATGTGGTGGAGGGCCTGCAACGGCCGAAGATTGATGTGCATGACCAGTATATTTTTCTGATTGGGTGGCATGCCGAATTTCGGGAGCGCATGGAGGCGCATCAATTCAGCATTTTTCTGGGGAGCAACTTTGTCATCACGTTTCAATCGCAGCCGGGGCCTCTGGGCGCCGCCGTGAGGCAGCGCATCAAATCGGCCCAGGGCGTGATCCGTACGCGCGGTACCGATTACCTGGTCTATTCCCTTCTCGATATGCTGGCCGACAGTTATTTCCCCGTACTCGAGTGGTATGGCGACCGCCTCGAAGAAATAGAAAACGACATCCTGCAACGGCCACAGGATAACCATCTAGTGGACATCCGCCACATCAAACGCGACCTGCTGCGCTTCCGGCGCCTCGCCTGGCCGCTGCGCGATGTGATCAACACCATCCTGCGCGATGATCTGCCGACGTTTCAGCCGGGCACCCGCCTTTACCTGCGTGACTGCTACGACCACATCACACAGGTGATGGATCTGATTGAAACCTGCCGCGAACTGGCCTCGGGTCTGATGGATGTCTACATGTCCAGCGTCAGTAACAGCATGAACCAGGTCATGAAGGTACTCACCATTTTTTCCACCATCTTCATTCCCCTCTCCTTCGTGGCCGGCCTCTACGGCATGAATTTCAATCCGCTGGAATCCAGCTGGAACATGCCTGAATTGAACTGGCGTTTCGGCTACCCCTACGCCCTGTTCCTGATGGCCTGCATCGCCGCCTCGCTGCTCCTGTTCTATTGGCGCAAAGGCTGGCTGGGCGGACGCCGCAAAAAGACGCACTCGCCCGCACCGCCCATCTGATCGCCACCCGGCGCATCAATCGCCCAACGAATTGCCGGCGTCATAACCGGCCTCTTCATTCTTTCAGCAAAGCCCGTTCAAGTTCCCCCCGCGATACACCCGCAAAAAACACCCGCTTGTTCCGATTGGTTTCGCCCGAAAGCAACTCTATGCGCGAACCCGAAAGACCGGTCTGTTTCGAGAGAAATTTCAGCAGGGCCTTATTCGCCTTTCCCTCCACGGGCGGAGCCTGCAAGCGAATCTTCAATGCGTCGCCCAGCAGGCCATCCACCCGCTCCGCTTTAGAGCGCGGCACCACGCGCACCTGAATAACCGTCCCTCGCTCCTTCTCCTCAATCCAGCTCATGACACCACCCTTTTACACCATACGGCAGAAGCCGGCCCGCCACGGGCCAATGCCGTACAGATCCGCTCATGCAAAAACGCATTATCGGAACCCAACCCCTGTTTGAAAATCAGGAAATCAAATTTATTGCCGACGACGAATAGAACGAAACACGGAATACCCTTTTTTCTCCGCTTCGAAAATCCCGCTGGGCATGCCTGCGATTCGGGGCAAACCATAACGCCCCCGTCTCCTTGACACCCGAAACGCCTCTGGGTATGCTGACGGCCAATTCTTCAGAATAAATCACCTATGAACAAGCCGCAGTTAACCACACACGAAGAACACCTCGCCGCGCTCTCACGCATTGAAGGTCAGGTTCGCGGCATACAGAAAATGATTACCAAGCAGGACTACTGCATTGACATTATCACCCAGATTCAGGCCATCCGTGCCGCATTGCACTCCCTGAGCCGGAAAATTCTGCGCAAACACATGCAGCACTGCCTCACAGAGGCCATACGCCAGGGAAATCAGCAAACCATTGAAGATAAACTCAACGAAATACTCCAGATACTAAAACGAATGGACTAACCTTATGAGTGCGACTCCAATCCGTATCCTGCTGGCCGAAGACGAGATCATCAATCAAAAGATGGCGCTGCACATCCTGAAATCCCTGGGTTGCGAGGGAAAGGCTGTCGATAACGGTCTGGCCGTAATCGAGGCCGTACGAAATGGGTGCTATGACCTCATTCTGATGGATATGCAGATGCCCGAAATGGATGGCATCGAGGCCGCGCAAAAACTCCGCGAACAGGGCTGCTCCATTCCCATTGTGGCCCTCAGTGCCAATACCTCGAAAGATGCTCTCGATGAAGTGCTGAAAGCCGGCATGAATGACTTTATCCAAAAACCCATTACGCGAGATAAACTGGCCCCGATCATCCAGCGATACGGACCGGACGACGCGCCGCAGTGGCCGGCTACGCCATAAGACGACGCGTCGAACGACGGGACTCAATGCGGACCGGGATCACCATATTAGCCGTACCCGCAGCTCCCTGATTCCGGATCAGATCCGCCAGCACCTCCACGGCCTTGGTCCCCATCAACTCCGTCTCCACGTGCACCGTGCTCAGCGGCGGATGACTCAGGCGCGCCCACGAAATATCATCAAACCCAATGATCGAAAAATCATCCGGAACCCGATACTCCGTCTTTTCATAAAGAAAGCGCAGCGCGCCGCAGGCCATTTCATCGTTGAAGAAAAAGATGCCCGTGGGCTGCTCCCGCGCGGCCAATAATTCCTGCATCGCCCGCATGCCTCCTTCCGGAGTGAAATCACCTTCCACCACCTGAAACTGCTCCGGCTGCAATCCATAGCGTATACAGGCCATCTCCGCACCCATCCGACGCTCCCTGACATGCCGCATTTCCTTAGGCCCGGTAACCATCGCCAGCTTCCTGTGCCCCAGTGTCAGCAAGTGATCCATGGCAAGAAAACCACCATCCTCATTGTCAATATAGATTGAACTCACTCGCCGCCCAAGAAAACGATCGTTCAGAATCACGGTCGGCAGGGAGTCATTCAGCAGATGCAGGAGCGGCTGCTGATTCGGCGACCCAACCAGCAGGGCCCCATCCAAATCGGCCTGATGAATCATCTCCCAAAACGATTCGTGGCTCAACCCATTCGATGAAAACACCACAAAACGTCCGCCGGTGCGTTGCACTGCCTGATGGGCAGCCTGGATCATCTCCGTATGATAGCCACCCGTACACCCCTTGTCCGGTACGGATGAGATCCAGCCGATCGTCAGACAGGCCAGCGGTTCCGATGACGCGGATTGATCCGTACCGGAGACAAACGTCCCTTTCGCCGGAACCGAATAGATCAGCCCATGGTGCGCCAATTCATTGATTGCCTGGCGCACCGTCGCTTTGTTAATCGAGTAGCGACAGGCAAGATCATCCATCGAAGGAAGCATATCCCCTGGAACAAAAACCCCGCGGTCAATCTCCTGCATCAACGCGTCCGCAAGCTGCTTATAGAGAAAACGCGGCTTCCCATTGCCCTTTCGCAAGGACTCACCATCAATCCCCATCAACTCAACCCCTGAATTTTTCGGCCTTCCAGCCATAGACACCCCGCTTACTGCATAAATTTATATACTATTTACATACTGGCATACCCCTTATACTAGATTACATTCGGATAGTTCAGCTTTTTTTTCATCTTTTTTTTTCCAAGGGCGGTCACAAGGCTTTTAAAAGCTTGTTCATTCCCGGCATCACCCCTAAACTGAACGCGTTAAGTCCGGGGTTGCGCGGCTCAAAACGCCAAGTGATTTCAAGACAAAGGGAGAACCACCATGAGCAAACACGTCAAAAAAGACAGAGCTGGAAAAGACCTGAACAAGCATTCAAACTCCCACTACGAGGAGGTGCAGGAACGACTCCCTCCCATGCCCAAAAAGCTCTACAACAAGGAACTGCGCAAATTACAGATTGAACTCGTCAAACTCCAGGAATGGATCCGGCAGAAACAGCTGAAAGTCGTTGTTCTCTTTGAAGGACGCGACGCCGCGGGAAAGGGAGGCGTAATCAAGCGCATCACCGAGAGTCTCAATCCCCGCATCTGCCGGGTTGCCGCCCTCGGAACTCCCACCGAAAAGGAAAAAACCCAGTGGTACTTCCAACGTTACGCGGCCCACCTGCCATCCGGCGGCGAACTGGTCCTGTTTGATCGCAGTTGGTATAACCGGTCCGGCGTCGAGCACGTCATGGGGTTCTGCACCAACAAGGAATACGAGGAATTCCTGCAATCCTGTCCCGAATTTGAGGGCATGCTGCTCCGTTCCGGCACCATCCTGATCAAATATTGGTTCTCCGTAAGTGATGCCGTCCAGGAAGAACGGTTTCAGGCCCGCAACCACGACCCGGTGAAACGATGGAAACTAAGCCCCATGGACCTGAAATCCCGCGAAAAATGGGTGGACTACTCCAAAGCAAAAGATGCCATGTTCGCCCGAACCGATACCCCGCAGGCCCCCTGGCATGTCGTCAAGGCCGACGACAAAAAACGCGCCCGCCTCAACTGCATCCACCATTTACTTTCGCAGATTCCGTACAAAAACCTCACACCAAAACCGCTTAAACTGACAAAGCGATCGGCTCAGGGAACCTACGTGCGCCCTCCCATGGACACGCAGCACTTCGTGCCGGATGTGTATTAATACCCGCCCGGGCGAACACCTGCCCTTACACTCCGGATTTGATTGACATCACGCCGCACATGATTCAGAATAAGTCCGTTTTGAGGGTTGGTTCAATGGTGCCCGAATTCAGACAAAAAATTATGCCCCGTCGTGCTGTCGGCAAGTTCCTCTTCTTGGCCGCACTGCTATCCCTGTGCGGACAGTCGCTCGACATCTGTTCCGCCGCTCCGATTCAGGCACGGGGCGACCGTAATTACCCCCCTTTTGAATACCTTAATGCCGAAGGCCTTCCC
>JAQVYB010000116.1 GCA_028708815.1 Kiritimatiellia bacterium
ACGCTTCGATCAGAGCAGTGTTGGTGTTCACAATGCCGTTGGTGTTCCAGGAAGGATCGAAAAGCGAACCCGTTTTGACAGGACCGGCTTCTATGTTTTCCGTTTTGGTGGATAACTGGTAGGACATCAGCAGACATAATTCGCCCACGGCATTGGTCGTGAGGCGGTAGGTGAAGATATCATCCGGGGTGTAGGCCTGATCGGGTTCAAGACCCAGCGCATACTTGAGCAGATTGGGAATGCCGTCGCCTGCGGGGCAATTGGTTGTTCCGCGCTGATTCGGGTCGGTGATGGATTCGGCCCAGGAGGAGAAACTCTGCACGGCGGTCACCTGAAAGGCATTGGTCACGGCACGGGCAAGCCAGTTGTCGTCCCCCGCCTGAGCGGCAACCACCTCCAGTTCGGCCCACGACGCTTCCATCTGGAAGCGCATCTGATAGCCGTTGTACAGATTGACCTGGTTCACCTCATTGCTGGGGACCATGTCCTGAATCGTGAAGGTCACCGGCAGCCCGGAAGAAGCGGTGGCGGTTAAATCGATTCCGGAACGGGCGTCGATCAGGCCGGACTGATTGAACGCGATGGTCTGAACGCCTTTTTCGATCGTCAGCGTCGCGGCGTCTTCTCCATAATAATTGGCCGTATCCACGGTCGCGGTAACGGCGTAGGTTCCCACGTCCACCGGCAGATTGGTGGACCCGTCATAGGTTACGCAAACCGGCAGATCGGAGGGAACGGTTGTGATTCCGATCTCCTTGCCGGTTCCATCATACGCCTGCTGCTCGTCGGAGAAGATCAGCGAGGCCACGCCGCGCGTAACGGTCAGCGTAACGAGCTGGGTCACGGTATTCGCGGACGGGGAAATGAAACGGTTGGTAGACGTGTAGGTGCCGACCAGCAATTCGCCGGGAATCACATAAGCCACCAGGTTTGTGAAGGCATTGGTGGAGGGCAGGTCGGCGTTCTCGGGCAGCATATGCATCCAATCGGCCGATTTCTCGACGTGCCAGGCACAATCGGACGGCCCCGCATTGCTCAGCGCAAACGTCTGCGGGTCCGGATCCAGGTAGTTGTAGGTACATTCGAAGGAGAGATTCTGCGGCGTTGAGAGCGTGGATTTCTCTTTGGTTTCTCCGCGCAGTTGCACGAAGGACGTCAAGTCAAAGTCTGTGAAGCAAAGTTCGACCGCGCTGGTTCCTGCGGAATTCGCCAGAAAGATAAAGGCGATATTCGTTACGCTGCCGGGCGACAGGGTGAGCTGCGAGGGAACGCCCAGGGCAAAGGCGTCGAAGCCGTCACCGCGCAGGACGATGTTGACGGAAACGCTGCCCGTGGAGACATTCTGCAGGATGATTTCATTGGTCAGCGCCACGCCGTAATGGACGGCTCCAAAGTCTGTTCCATGGCTTGCGTCGGGCGACATGTCCGGCAGCAGGAGTGTTCCGTTGGTGTCGGTAAGAATCCAGCTCTGGAATTCGTAAGCACCGATATCAACGACGTTGTTGATCACGCGCGGGCGGGCGGCGAGGTCGGTCGTTGAGTTGGTCAGCGTGTTGGCGCCTGCATCGCGGCAGGGAGAATTCGCGCCGATCATTCCGCGCGGCAGGGACTGAAGCTGCGGATCATTGGTGATGGAATTTACGAAATGTCCCGAAGAGGTGGAGGGTACGCAGGAGTTGGTAAACCAGATGGTTGATTCATAAAAACTCATATCCGACGCGCCCGTATTGCCATAGATGATGCTGTTGTTCATGGCGGCATAACTGTGAGACGCATAGATTCCGCTTCCCGTATCCGGCGCCGAATTTTCTGTTATGGTGCAATTGAGAAAGGTGCTTTGTGAATTCAAGCCCAGGAGAATGCCCCCGGCGTAATATAATGTGTGGTTTCCGGCGATAACCGTATTGTCGATCAGGCAGTTTGTGGCATCTTCTATTACAGTAAGGCCTCCCCCAAAAGAATTGTTCCCCACGGTGGCCACGCTGTTATCCAAAACCCGGCAATGGCTCATCGTGACATCGCTGTCCATACAGACACCGCCGCCGATGGCATAATATACGTCAGAAATATTAATGGTATTGCTTTGGATAATACAATTATCGATCACGGCCCGCTGCGATGCAAAAATACCTGCCCCGGCACGCTCCGGCCAGTTCGTCGGCGCGCCACCTAATGACCCGTTTTGTATGGTGAACCCTTCCAGTGTGGTGTCGGCCTTCATGTAGACTCCGCGCTTTTGGCCGCCGCCATCAATCACCGTTACCTCCGGCCCATTCACCGAACGCATCGTAACCCCTTCGGAAAGCACCACCCGGTTGGTGCCGTAATGAACGCTTTCGCTGATGTTATACACCCCGTTACTCACCAGAATGATGTCGCCGCTTGCGGCCTGGTCCGCCGCGCCCTGCGGCGTGCGTTTGGCCTGGCTCCAGGTCAATCCATGGTTGGCATTATCTCCATCCGTGGTCACATAGTATACCTTCGGCGTATCGCTTGTTACGGCAACGTGACGAATCACCGTTTCGGCGGCAAACCAGTTGTCATCGCCCGCCTGTTCAAAACGGATGGTGGCTGTTCCGACAGCAGGCATTGAAAAGCCGGTTGCGCCATTGGTCAATCCATCCACGGGATCGGTCGTATCGACGGCAAACGTCACCTCCATCCCCGCAACCGATGACGTGGCCGTGCACGAAATCAATTCGCTGACCCCGAAACAGGTCGATTCCGCCGGCGACAGCACGGTAATGGTCTGCGGCAGTTTTGCGCAAAACCCATTGGATATCGTTGTTGTGCCGTATTCGACGGAAACCAACACCACATCACCCGCCCCCTGTGGCAGGGCAGGCGTTACAAACGTGATGCGACCCGACGATGCACTCACGACCGTGGCCGTTAGTCCACCCACCGTCACGTATTGCAAATCGTTTGAATCCACGCAGAGATCCTCGCCATAAACGGTGACTTCCGTCGATCCGGTCACACTGCCTTCGCGCGGGTAGACGTTGTACCAGTTGTTGTTCATCCACGAAGCGACATCCTCGCGGAATTCTCCGGGCTGGGACGCGGAAACCGCATGTCCCGCTTCCCCGTAATGGCGCCAGCTTACCGTGCGATATTCGGGTGATTGCTGAAGTTCGCCGATTGCGTTTTCTTTATAATCCACCGTGAAACTGCCATAACGACGCGAGTCATCGCCCTGGCAGGTCGTGATTTGTTCGACACAATTCGTAAAGCGATTGCCGGCAAACTGCGAGGGCAGAGTCGGGGCATAGACCACATAATCGTATTTCGCATCCGTCATGAAGGTATCCACGATCGCCAGATTCTCCAGGAACATTCTGCCATAGCGATCCGAGTCTCCCGGAGAGATGTCAAATGGATCGAAATACCAGTTGTAAGCAACCTCGACCAGGTTGTCGCCACCGCCATTAACCAGGAACCCGAGAAATATGTAGGGATTCGTCCCCGTGACATACGCATCAATGTCGTTCAGTTCCCCCAGCTTGTACACCAGGTAGTCGGGATCATACTCCATGTCCTGCCGTCCGGTTTTCCATCCGGGCGCCATCGACTCAAGCATGGCGATTGTCGCTGCTGACGCATATTTGTTCACCAGCCACTTCAATGTCGCATTGTCAAAAACGGACTGTCCCATCATGAATTTTACGGCATTTGAACGGGCGGCAGGCGCCATGTAGGGGATATTGGTCGGATTGTATCCTCCCGTGATCGTTTCCATTGCGGCGCAACTGTTCAGCCGCTTCATGGAAAAGTTTTCATTCAAATCCGTCCAGTCTGCCGACTCAAGCGCATTGTAGGCATCGCGATTGATCAGGGACAGATAGCCGCTCACCGCGTCGTATGAACATTTGCCGCCATAGTTGTTGTTCAGGTAGTCCGGCCAGTTGGTCGTTGCGCGGGCTTCATAGCCCAACCGCTCCATCGTGGAGCCGGGCTGCTCAAACGAGGCATACATATCCGTGCCCTGATACTTGTCGACAATCTGCGGTTGAATCAGAATCTGGCGACCGAACTGGGTGGCCACCTCTTCCGGCGTGAACGGAGGCTCTTTCCCCAGCACGGTTTTGAAGTGATTGGTAATGGCCGTTATCAGGCCGGGATCTTTGTAAGTCCGCGATCCAGCCGCATAGGTGTTGTGATAGAGCAGCAGGTTGAGCAGCGTCGAAACACGTACGCCGCTGTAACTTTCGCCAACCATGATCACCTCATTCGTCTTCAGCGTGGGAAGAGCATCCAGGAACTGGAGGATGGCGCGGAGCACCTGGGCCGCATCAATAAACGCATTATAATTATCTCCCCCGATAAATTCCCAGATATGGGTGCTGTGCCACGAAAACGGATCCGCATCCAGCGTGTAGGAATATCCGGTGTTCGGCGCATCGATATAAAGAAGGTTCCCCAACGCGGTCCAGGAGTATGAATTGGTCCCATAGGGATCATTCGTGGCCATGCGGTTTCGGTCCAGCGTATAAGGCGCCGTGTTCATGGAAAACAGATTCATGCAGGTTCCGCACCCGGGCCCGCCGTTAAGGAGCACAAAGAGCGGCTTCGTTTCGTACGCGTCATCCGCCTGGAAGTGGGCATACCACAGGCGTGAAGTCGAGGATCTGTAGTCCTCATAGTCCAGGGAGAACGCCACCGGTTCAATCTGAACAAACCCCATTTCGCCCACCACGTCCGCCGAGGCTTTTCCCGGGCCTCCGAATAAACACAGCACGACGCCCAGCAACAACACCCGGACCGAAACGAATCCCCTACCTTTACCCGTTTGCATATTGAATCTCCTTGCTGACAGACTGAAAAAGCAAAATCAACACGACCGCCAACCGGATAAAACGATTTCCCCCCGACGGCGAAAAAGCATATCCATTGCGCTGTCTGCATGTATCTTAACAGCAACTTTCTATAATATAGAAGACCTCTTTGATCGGGTTAATCATTTTGTTTGAAGATCGCGTAAAAGACCTGAGCGGGAAGGAAAGAATTTGTGACGGGATGAACCGGATTTTACGCATCATAAATCCCCGAAACCACGCTTTACAATCCCGCGCCCTCTTTCGAAAATTCACCTCGTGCAGGAGCATGATGATGCCATCGCTGAAATCCGCCTGCACAACGGGAATGTTCACCATGGGAGATCGTATGAGCACCGGAAGAGAAAACGCGAACCAGTCCTTCCATCCGCCTTCTCGCGGCATGAACACCCGCTGCATATCCGTTTCAATAACAGATGGATATGAAGAGAGGTCTCAAAATTGGAATGATGGCCAGAAACTGTAGAATCACTTGTTGTGACGAAAGAAAAAGGAGGAGAATGAACAAGAAGATAATAATATCGGCGTTATTACTGACAGTTTGTGCAATCACATATGGCGGGGAAGACATGGGAAAAGCAGCGATGTATTACCCATGTTCAGAGATGGTTTAATTACCAAAGCTGATTATGAATTTGCCAGACAACATGGTTTCCTTCCAAACGAAGAACACGCTGATAGCAATTTTTCAATGGATGGTGCTTGTGACCGCAGAATAGAGGTTGAGAAATCGCCAATGTTTCATCATAAAATAACAATACCCCGGATTCCCTCCGAAAGTTCTCGCAGTACTTATCTAAATTCTGGACATGCTAAACTAAACGAACTAACAAGGCAGCTTCAGAGCGAAAAACATAATCGCAGGCCGGACCTTTCTGGTGATTCATTGTTTGCCGGTGTTTCTGGTGGTGAGCCCGTTTACTACAAATCTCACAGCGTAGATGCGGCTTTTCTCAATAAAACCTATGATCTCTGGCCACTAGCTGGCACCAATTATGGACTTTCAGGAAGCAATACTGTCTTGGGTCTTTTTGATCATGGGTGTGTGCATGTCAACCATGAGGAGTTTACTAACGGTTGCCCACGAGTATTTCAAGTTAGTTATGAGATATCATCCAATGAATGGGAGCACCCGACTGAGATGGCAGGATTTATGGTGGCGTCTGGTGTAAACACTAACGCGCGCGGCATGTCTTATGCTGCTATTTTGCATGCATACAATTTCTATGATTCACCATTTTACGGGTATTGGTTTCGTGATGTTGTCGATATGGCCAATGCATCATCGAGTAATGAATTTCAGGTTTCCGCAAATCCATATGGTACCCTTTGCGGATGGACCACATTCCTATACAATGGTGATCTCGAGTGGTTCTGGCTTGGTGATATGGTCATAAGTACATACGAGGATTACAAATATGGATTTTACGATAGCAATACAACACGACGTATTGATGAAATCGTATATAATGCAAAAACATATCTTCCCGTATTTAGTACCGGAGATGATCGGCGGATAAATAAATCTCCGCCATATCAACCAATTACTCATGCCGTTCGGATTGGCTCAGTAACTGGCTGGATTTCTAATATACACGCTGTTTATACCAATCGAATTGACTGCCTGTCTCCACAAGCCGTTGCGAAAAATGTACTGACAGTCGGGGCCGCCCTTGGAAATACGAATATTTCGCAATCTGTGGTTTGGTCAAACAGTAGTATTGGACCAACAGACGATTGGCGTATCAAACCGGATATAGTGGCTCATGGAGTGTCAGTTACGTCAGTTTTCTATAACGAAGGAAGCCCACTTAAATATTCATCCACAAGTGGATCTAGTGTAAGTGCGGCTATTACAGCAGGATCTCTGAACTTGCTCGTTGAGCTATATCAAAAACTCTGGGGTACTAATTCTCGACCGCTCTCCTCTACATTAAAAGCACTGGCTATTCATACGGCATGTGACATTTATATTCCCGGCCCGGACATCCTTTCCGGTTGGGGGATGCTTGACACAGAAGCTGCGGCACACATGTTGCTTACCGATAACGAAAGCGGCATTAGTGCTCATATCAAGGAGTTTTCGCTGCCAAACGGTGGAGCGATTAATTTTATGATTCAGTCAACCACGAACCCTTTGAAACTGACAATGGTCTGGACCGATCCTCCCGGACCGTGTCAGGTGCCCGCGCTCAATCCTACAAATCTGATGCTTGTGAACGATCTTGATTTGAGAGTAATTTCTTCATCTGGGAATACAAACTATCCATTTTGTTTGAGTACTACCAATGCGCTTATAACCTACCACGGTGATAATATTCGTGACAATGTGGAACAGGTTATGATCCCGGTTCCCGCTAATGACGAGTATCGTGTTACCATAAATCACAAGGGTGTTCTATCCAACGGTATTCAGGATGTTTCATTGATTCTCTCAGGCAATGATCCGTCAGTCTTTAGCAATGATACGGAAATAGTTGAATATTATCGTGTTGATGGCTCGAACTTAATGCGATGGGTTTCCAATCCGGGGGTTTACTATCAGATCCAGACAAAGACAAATCTCATGATAGCGGGTTGGGCTCCTTCGGAAGCCCTCGTCAGCTCGCTATCGACAACTGTATTATACAATACTGGCAGTGATTTAACGAATGAATTGAAATTTTACAGAGTTGTTGTTGATCATTAAAAACGGGGGGGGTATGAAGCTTTATTGCTATTTCACTGCTATGTATATGTTAACGCTGGTCTCATTTGCGGACCCTATCTACACGTGGGCGCATGAGTCACTGAATTCTCTTAACCCAACGCCATCGACAATCTATGAGTTGGATCTAGATCAGAACAGCGTGATTGACCTTATATTTGTTTCCGATTGGACTGGTTGCCGTGTCGTTCCTCAGAATGAAAGCAAATTGACCCTGCGAGAAGGGCATATTGCCGCATTAGCAGAAGATGTGGAAATCGGTGCAATCGCACCTCATGATTGCACATGGCTTTCTGCAGGAAGACTTCTTAATCTGTCCGATGCTGCCACCCCTTCCGCCGCCGGAAACATCCTCGGCGAGTATTTTGCAACCAATGCCTTCTTTGGAGTGCAGTTTTTCAGCGGAGAGGCTACGCATTATGCGTGGGTACGAGTATACAACCGTAATGATTATTGGCCGGGAGGATGGCTGATGGATTATGCGTATGAATCCACCCCGGATGCGAGCATCCAAACAACGTTGATCCCTGAACCAACGACAATTGGCCTTATCATCCTCGGATTAGCGGTCTTCGTAACAAGACGCAAGAGAGAATAGAGGTCACAACCAGGCGCTGCTCCGTACGCTTCGCGCCGGAGAGCGCTAACGTTCACCCAGCGAATTATGAAACACAACACCGACAAAATAGATGAAGTCACGCTGGCTCTTTTGTATCTCGTCGCGCATAATCGAGAGGAGGGATACGGGGCGCGGGCATGGAAAGGGTTTGATTGGGATGCGATGGATCGTTTGCATGAGAAAGGATTCATTGCGGACCCCAAGGGCAAAGCCAAGTCGGTCGTTATGACCGAACAGGGATTTCAGAAAGCCAAAGAACTTTTTGAGCTGTTTTTCGGCGAGGAAGAATAGGCTCGGAAAAACGGGGCGTTTCCCAATCATTGGAAAAACGCACAAAAAAGTTTCCAATCGTTGGAAAAAAATAGAAACGGGTGCTCAGCACCCTTCCAATTGTTGGAAAAATCTCCCGACGATGCCTGACGCACAAACCACGCTCATTCGGGCGCTGTTTACGCACAATGGCCAGGTGGGCGAAGGCCTCTTTCTGGTTACGGTGGCCCCCTTCGCGCCGTTCATGAACGGCCCGGGCGGCGGCACCGGGATCGCCGGATCATGAAGGCCGACGACACCCTGCGCGAGACATCGGACATCATCGTCAACGGCTGGCAGAACCGCAACAGGTCGGAGGACATCATCGCCGCAAAACGAAGTAATGCCATTCTCGGCAAGGAACGGCTGTACGACCCCGACTCAGGCTCGGTCTATGAATTCCAGAACGGCTTTTATGACGAGTATCGCTCGAATCCCCAGCGGTATGAACAAAGCAACCTGCAACCGTTGCCCGACAACCGGCACGACCTGTGGTCAGCCCCCACGCTGGATGGCTCACGCCATCTGCGGGCGTTCTAGCAATCCGTCGGACTTCAGGTACTCTTATACCCGACCACGCTGCTCAACGGTAGTGATTTCGATACTATTCGGGACATCATGACGGATTGCTTAATGCAAACAATAGTTTGCGCAGGACGCGTTAAACAAAAGACACACCAAAAACGGATGCACGCCGCATGTGCGGGGGAGAGTTGTCAAATTCCTGCGAATTTCAGGTTGAACAGTCGTTTCATGTTGTAGCTCAGGGCAACAAGGTCCCATTCCCCCTGAACTGCCGCGAGACCTCCTCAAATCCTTTATTAAAAAGCTATGCGTTTACACTATCGACTGAACTCGTTCGTGCCAAGCCACAACAGCGTATCCGCTGTTGTTAACCAGCAGCCTGTCTCCTTGAAGATCGTTCGCACCTTGAAAGACTCAAAGTGACCGATAGATTATTGCAGCACCGAAAGACCGACAGGACACTAGGAACCGCGCTCCGCAGTCTCAATGGAGCTTGTTGCAAATGACGTTATGGCGAGGCGGGCCGATGGCCAGACGTGACCCCGTGCTGCACTTATTGAAACCAGAACATAATGGGAAACGCCACGGCAACAACAAGGCTCCATGTGGTATATGCGGGAAGATATCTCACAATCCATTGATCCAGCCCGACAGGCCCGGCTTTGCGTCCGGCAAATCGTGCGTAGTGCCACAGGATGCCCGCCAAATGGCAAAAGGCCAGCAGGTTGGCTCCAAGGACGGCAATACGATTCGGTGTGAAGCCGTAGGAGCTCAGTCGGAACAATATGGCGGCAAGGGCAATAACATCAATGATCAGCGTGACGGAGACCATTCCAATGTTCATCACATCAATGATACCGGCTCTTTCTTTGGACCCTCGTTCGGAGATGGAAAAGACGCAAAGCCCCAGCACAACCAGCAGCAGTCCGTTGAAAGCGATCAGAAAGTCCCGGTCCGTGAACGGACTTTTTCGGTGCAGAATCATGGCGAACAGGTAGGCCACAACCGTAAGAAGAAACAAGGGGGTGAAGACCTTTGCCAAGAGAGGGGCAATTTTGAATTGTCTGTTCACCATTCGTTCAACCAGCAGGGTCGCAACAATCGGGGATGCCACCGCGCCGTATACTACGACATTTTTCATGTACCATTGTTCAATTCTCAGATCGATTATTGCGAAAAGGGCAAATGTTAATCCTGTGAGCACCATGCCGCCGATGAGCACAATGGTGCTGTAGATCAGCAACTCCCCGTTGTAACGCAGGTAATCCATTCGCCCGGGAAGATTTCTCCAGGCGCCGCCCAGGAACGAGATCCCCAGAAGAGACCAGAAGAAAAACGGCATGTGAATGCATGAGAGCAGTATGGTTTGTGAGTGGGGGGTGGCCGGAAGAAAATTCAGATAGAGCGTTGCTCCCAGCAGGAGCGTGAAGATCGTGCCGGCAATCTTCATGCGGCATGATTTCTGAATAGAGAAATAGACCATTAACGCGCCGATAATAATCGCACCTAGGTTCCGGGTGTAGAACCGTTCTTCATTCAGCAGCGGGAACATGTTGGGGAGTTTGGCCAGCGTGCCTGCCATGAGCGCCAGAACAACCGTCAACCCAATGTCGCGCCCGCTCCATCGGGAAGCGGATGTCTCCGGAGGTTCTGCTGGTTGTCCCTCAAAAAACAGTCGCTCATTCCATACCCGCATTACGGCGGAATCTGTTCGTGCTGCAAACGCATCAGGGAAGGCCCGCGTAAATTCTTTCGGATTGGTTCGATAGAGTGTTTCCAGTTCGTGAGGAGACTCTGCGGCATTAAGAATTTGATCTTTCATTGTTCTCCATATTTGTACGCGATGTCTTGAGCTGTCATTCGGTCAAGGGGGGCAATTATCGTTTCTGTTATTCCCGGTACCGCAGATCCCCTCCAGAATCAGTCCCGAAATGTTCCAGTTCCCGTTCATTTTCTTACTGCCGTTCTGCCGGAAATCTGCGCATATGCACTCCCGAAGTATCGTGAAGTCCCCCTACGATAATCATGCGTGCTATTCTATGCGGAAACCAATCCCTGCTGTCAAGTGCCCTGCCAACCATTATGCACACATCATTGCCTGAGGCACTCACCCCACACACATTCCTGTTCAAGGCGACTGGACACCCGGACGACTTAACCGTATAAACCACCCCTGTTTTCAGCGATAGACGACATGATTTAAGGAAAGGATTTCAGACCATGGCTTACGACAAGATTACCGTGCCCGCCTCCGGCGAAAAAATAACCCTCCATGCCGACGGGAAACTAACGGTCCCCTCCCATCCCATTATCCCTTTTATTGAAGGCGACGGAACCGGCCCCGACATCACCAGCGCCTGCATGACCATCTGGAATGCCGCCGTTGAAAAAGCCTATGGGGGCTCACGCCGTATCGCCTGGATGGAAGTGTATGCGGGCGAAAAGTCGTGTCGCGTCTACGGTGAAAACGTCTGGCTTCCCGAAGAGACGCTCACCGCCGTGAATGAATTTCTGGTGGCCATTAAAGGCCCCCTGACCACGCCGATCGGCGGAGGAATCCGCAGCCTGAATGTGGCCTTGCGCCAGATGCTTGATCTCTATGTGTGTCTGCGCCCCGTACGCTGGTTCAAGGGCGTCCCCTCGCCCGTCAAACGACCGGAACTGACCGACATGGTCATCTTCCGCGAAAACTCCGAAGACATCTACGCCGGCATTGAGTGGATGGCCGGAACTCCGGAATGCGCAAAAATCGTCGCCTTCCTCCAAAAAGAAATGGACGTATCGAAAATCCGCTTCCCGGAATCCAGTTCCATCGGCATCAAGCCGGTATCCAAAGAAGGCACCCAGCGCCTGGTCCGCGCCGCCATCGAATATGCCATCGCGGAAAACCGCGACTCGGTGACGTTGGTGCACAAAGGCAACATCATGAAGTTCACCGAAGGCGCCTTCCGCGACTGGGGCTATGAAACCGCACGCACGGAATTCGGCGCAGTGGAACTCGATGGCGGCCCCTGGATGACCATCAAAAATCCGACCACCGGAAAAGACCTGGTGATCAAGGATGTGATTGCCGACGCCTTCCTGCAGCAGATCCTTACGCGCCCTGCCGAATACGATGTCATCGCCACCCTGAATCTGAACGGCGA
Organism: Kiritimatiellia bacterium; assembly: GCA_028708815.1. Lineage (GTDB taxonomy): Bacteria > Verrucomicrobiota > Kiritimatiellia > RZYC01 > RZYC01 > JAQVYB01. Next base: position 12,142 of record JAQVYB010000116.1, read on the forward strand.
CTACATTTCCGACGCGCTCGCCGCCTGCGTGGGCGGCATCGGCATCGCCCCCGGCGCCAACATCAACTACACCACCGGCGCGGCCATCTTTGAGGCCACGCACGGAACGGCCCCGAAATATGCCAATCTGGACAAAGTCAACCCCGGGTCACTCGCCCTCAGCGGCGCAATGATGTTCCGTTATCTCGGCTGGAACGAGG
>JAQVYB010000117.1 GCA_028708815.1 Kiritimatiellia bacterium
TGTGCTGATGCCGGGGAATCATGATGTCTACCTGCCGGGGATGGGGGAGGTGGTGTATGGGCGGTATTTTTCGGACGCGATGCGTGGGGAGCTGATTCGTCCGGAGGGATGTTCTGAAGGGTTGCCGTGCGCGCGGTTGCTGGGCGATGGTGCGGCGGTGGTGGCGGTGAATAGTGTGAAGCCGAATCCGTGCATTTGGCTTTCTTCGGGCCGGGTGAATGAGCGGCAGATGGAGTGGACCCGCGAGCTGCTGGGGCATGAGGCGCTCCGTGACCGATTTGTGCTGGTGGCGACTCATTATAATATGGACGATGGGGATTCGTGGCGTCACGGGTTGGAGAACCGCATGGCGTTCCGGGAGCTGTTGTCGGCTTTTCCGAATGTGGGGGCGGTGCTGCATGGGCATGTGCATCGGCGCGGACGGGTGCAGTTGCCGGGATTGAATGCGCCGGTGTTCTGCGCGGGGAGTCTGACCTATCGCGGGCGTGAGTCGTTCTGGGTGCTGGAGTGGGATGGGGAGATTCTGTCGGCCCACCCGGGCGGTTGGGATGGAGCACGCTATTGTTTGCAGGATGCCTGAGGGAAGGTTTCGGCAGTGAAAAGAAGAACGGTTTTTTTTGTGATCCTCGGTTTGGTGGTGGTGCTGCCGGCGGCATTTATGCTGGCCGGCAGGGATATTCCTCCGCCGGATGTTTCGGATTTGGCGGTGGTGCGTCCGGAGTTACTGCCGGAGGAGAATGCGTATACGTATTATCTGGCGGCGACGAATGAGCTGAACGGACTTCTCGAATCGAAGGATGTGCTTCGGGATTATCTGGCCGGGGAAGAGGTGGATGAGGAGGCGCTTTCGGATTTGATTGAACAGAATGGTGCGTCGGTGGCGTGGATTCGGCAGGGCAATGCCTGCGAGCGTTGCATCACGCTGGAGGTGAAGGATTTTTCCACGACGCTTCCGTTTATACGGCCCTGGCTGGAGATGGGCCGGTTGCTGGCCGCCAAAACCCGGCATGACCGGTTGGCCGGGCGATACGATGAGGCGGTGAACAGCTGTGTAACGCAGTTGCAATTCGCCGACCGGATTCAGTCGGATGCCGAAAGCATCATTATTTATCTGATTGGCGTGGGCATTCTGGACATGGGGCTGATTCAGGCGGAAGCGCTTTTTCAGGATGCGGGTGCCCCGCCGGAAGAGCGGGAGCGTCTGGCCGATGCGCTGAGTTCGTTGGGTTCGTTTGAGCCGGGGCTGGTCCGGGCGTTGAAGGGTGAATTCCACTATGCGGTGAATTGCATGGACTATCTGGTCGATGGAAGAATGGACCTGTATGATATGTTGTTTCTTGGGGTGGGTAAGCCATACCCCTGGCTCAAGGGAATGCCGCTGCCCGGCTATTTTTTTCAGCCGAACCGCACCAAGCGGGATTTTGCTTTTTTCTATCGGGAGGCGATTGCCAATGCGCATCGCCTGTATAAGGATGTGGCGTGGCGCGATTCAGAGGCGTCCCGTAAAAAGGAAACCGGAAAGCCGTTCTATTTTTACAAGCCCAACAGCATGGGGCGTACGCTGAACCTGTTGATTATCCCGGCTTGTCAAAAGCTGGTGGAGTGGAAAAGCAAGGCGGAGTGCGGGGTGAATGGGGCGCGCCTGATGGCCGCGTGCCGTGCCTATCGGGAGCGGGAGGGGCGCCTGCCCGATCAGCTGCTGGACCTGGCGCCGGATTTCCTGCCTTTTGTTCCGGTTGATCCGTATGATGGTCAACCGTTTCGTTATGCGCGCGAGTCGGGCGTGGTCTATTCCGTGGGAAAGGATTTGCTGGATTCCGGCGGGTCGTCGGTTGTTCCGGAGGGGGTGAGGCAGGCGGGCATCTCTTCGGAGCGTTGGCATACCGAAGATTTGGTCTTTTTCGTTGGCCCATGAAGGGGATCCCTGGGGAGTGGCCGGCGAAACAAGCCGTCGGGGTGTCCGTCGTTTGAGGGAGGGGACTGAAAGGACGGAGTCCGGGGAGGGTTTTATCCTTTCCGCTTTATACGGGCGATGAACATGGCGTTGCAGGAGGCCTGCCAGGGGAGGATGAAGCAGGTGCCGGGGGTTGAGTCGCCCGTGAGGGGATGATTAAAGGGATCGAGGGTCAGTTCCGTATGTTTTTGCAGGAAGGTGTTGATCTGGTCGGTGGTTTCGGCGCGGGTCAGGGTGCAGACGGAGTAGATGAGGCTGCCGCCGGGGTTGAGATGAGGCAGGGCCGATTCGAGGAGGGTGTGCTGGATTTCTGCGGTCTGGCGGATGTCGGCCTCGTTGAGGCGCCAGCGCGCGTCGGGGTTGCGTCCCCACGTACCGATGCCGGAGCAGGGGGCGTCGATGAGGATGCCGTCGAATGTTTTATCGGATGCGGTGGTGGTTTCGGCATGGGCGGTGTGTATGCATCGTATGGCGGCGCGCTTGGCGCGTTGGTGGAGGTTGTGCAGGCTGGCGGAGCGTATGTCTGTGGCGAGGATGTCGCCGCGCCCGCCGAGGAGGTCGGCGAGGTGGAGTGCCTTTCCGCCGGATGCGGCGCAGAGGTCCCACCAGGTTTCCCCGGGTTGTGGGCGGCAGATGAGTCCGACGGCCTGTGAGGCGAGATCCTGAATTTCGATGGCGGGGTGTATGCGTTGGTGTATTTCCTGTATATTGAATCGGGCGTGTGTGGCCAGGGCGGTGGTGCAGCGAAGATGCCGTTCGGCATCGGGGAGGAGAGCTTTCAGGGCAGGGAGGATTTTTTCGGCGTGCAGGCGGGGTAGGCGGAGCCAGGTGGGGGGACGCTGCTGGATGCCTTCGAGGAACCCGGTGGAGAAGGATTCGGCGAGGGAAGGCTCAAGGATTCCGGAAAGCCAGGCGGGAACAAGCGTGGTAGGATCGAGTGTGGCCAGGGCAGGATGATGGGTGCGGAGTCGATTCATTTTTTCGCTCAGGGGGCCGTCGAGGGAGGAGAGCGGCTCGGGAATTCGTGCGCTGAAGGCGGGGTCGGGCGGATTGGCGTCGAGCCAGTAACAATAGGCGAGAACGGCTTCGGGGGGCAGTTCGGGGCGGTTTTCGAAGAGTCCTTTCCATCGGAACCAGGCGAAGAGGACGGCGGAGTAGAATTTTCGGTCTTTGCTTCCGAATTGACGGTTTTCGCGGTAGGTTCGGGCCAGAAAGGCGTCGAGGGGGTGCTGCCGCTCTACGGCTTTGCGGGCTTCGGAGAGGAGGTTTTGGGCGATTTCGAGTCGTCGGGCGTCTCGTGGGGAAGGGTTGTTATTCATGGGATGCAGTGTAGAGGGTGGATGAGTGGGGGTAAAGTGCCAAGTTGTTTTCGCTTTGCAAAAAAAACAAAAAGTTGTTTGACAGCCCCGCAGGAATCTGTAAATTCGGCGCGTTTAAATAAGCGCTGGCCAAAGCGGTGGTATCACATTTTAGGGAAAGCAATATTCAGTATTAACGCCTCCGGCTACTTCATTTCATTATGAGCAGAAGTGAGCGTGGGTGGTTTTTTGTCTTTAACGCCCAGCGTGGGGATGGAAGGCCGGTTTGCGACCAGGTGGTCGGCGGGGGAGGATTTGAAGGATTGCGGTTGGAATTTTGGTTTATGGGTGCCATACGACTGGCGGTGAATATAGAGAACATGATGGTGCCCATGTAGCTCAGTTGGTAGAGCACATCCTTGGTAAGGATGAGGTCAGCGGTTCGATCCCGCTCGTGGGCTCCAGGGCTTTGCGTAAGAGCAAAAAGAGAATAAGGTAAGCAATAAAACAAGATTGGCGAGGAGGAATAATCCAATGGCTAAGGATAAATTTGAGAGAACGAAACCTCACGTGAACGTGGGTACCATTGGTCACGTTGACCATGGCAAGACGACGCTGACTGCAGCGATCACCTGCGTGCAGGGTAAAAAAGGGCTGGCCGAATACATCAGTTATGATGCCGTGGCCAAGGCCTCGGAGAGCCAGGGCCGTCGCGACTCGACGAAAATTCTGACGATTGCGACCTCGCATGTGGAATATCAGTCGGACAAGCGTCATTACGCCCATGTGGACTGCCCGGGTCACGCGGACTATGTGAAGAACATGATTACCGGTGCCGCTCAGATGGATGGTGCGATTCTGGTGGTGAGCGCCTCGGATGGTCCGATGCCTCAGACGCGCGAACACATTCTGCTTGCCCGTCAGGTGGGTGTGCCTTCGATCGTGGTGTTTTTGAACAAGTGCGATACCGTGGATGACGAAGAACTGCTGGACCTGGTGGAACTGGAAGTGCGCGAGCTGCTGAGCAAGTATGAGTTCCCGGGCGATGATACGCCGATTATCCGTGGTTCTGCCTTGAACGCGATCAATGATCCCGAAGGCGCGGGTGCCGAGTGCATTCAGCAGTTGATGGATGCGCTGGACAGCTTTGTGGAAGAGCCGGCTCGTCCGATTGATCAGCCTTTCCTGATGCCGATTGAAGACGTGTTTTCGATTGAAGGCCGCGGCACGGTGGTGACGGGTCGTATCGAGCGCGGTATTGTGAAGGTGCAGGACGAAGTGGAAATCGTGGGTCTTCGCGACACCAAGAAGACGACCTGTACGGGCGTGGAAATGTTCCGCAAGCTGCTGGATCAGGGCTTGGCGGGCGACAACGTGGGCTGTCTGCTTCGCGGTACGAAGAAGGACGAAGTGGAGCGCGGTCAGGTGCTGGCGGCGCCGAATTCGATCAAGCCGCATACCACGTTCAAGGCTGAAGTGTACGTCCTGAGCAAGGATGAAGGTGGCCGTCATACGCCCTTCTTCAAGGGCTACCGTCCTCAATTCTATTTCCGCACGACGGATGTGACGGGCGACATCGAGCTGCCGGAAGGCGTCGAGATGGTCATGCCGGGCGACAACATCGCCATGAACGTGACGCTGATTACGCCGATCGCCATGGAGCAGTTCATGCGCTTCGCGATTCGTGAAGGCGGGCGCACGGTGGGTGCCGGACGTGTGACGGAAATTATCAAGTAAGAACGAATTCAACGTGAGCGGGTTCGCCCGGACAGGGCGGATCCGCTTTCACAACCCAAGGCGCGGGACGCAAAGCGAGCGCGGAGTGGCGGAGTTATGGCAAGAGAGATGATCACACTGGCATGTACGGAGTGCAAACGCCGTAATTATACGACTACAAAGGATAAGCGGTTGACTCCGGAGCGGCTGGAAAAGAAGAAGTTCTGCCGTTTTGAACGGAAGCACACGGTGCACCGGGAAATTAAATAAGCGGATGATGAATTTATCAGGCAGGTCAGTAGCTCAATTTGGCAGAGCACCGGTCTCCAAAACCGGGGGTTGGGGGTTCGATCCCCTCCTGACCTGCCATGCTTTGCAGGCGGGCGCAGGATTTCGGAGTGAGCCGGCGAAGGCCGGGAAGGGATGCATCCATGAATAAAGTGGCGGAATCATATGGACGGGTGAAGAACTTTCTGGGAGAGGTGAACGCCGAGTTGCACAAATGCTCTTGGCCGACACGGGAAGAGTTGACGGATTCGACGGTGGTGGTGATCGTTTCCGTGGTGCTGCTTGGGGTGTATGTCGGGTTGAGCGATGTGGTCTCTTCCGGCCTGTTGAAGATTTTGATTCGATAAGCGTTCAACCTGCGCCGTCGCCTCGCCAATGGGGCGGTATCCGGGATAACCAGTGGACAGGGAATAACCGAATGGCTGCTATGGAAAAGAAATGGTATGTATTGCATGTGCTTTCCGGCCAGGAGAACAAGGTCAAGGAAAGCATTGAGCGGCGCAAGAAAGTGGAAGAAGTGGACGAGTTCGTGGGGGAGGTGCTGATTCCGACGGAGAAGGTCTCGGAAGTCAAGCAGGGCAAAAAGACCACGATCACGCGGAAATTTTTCCCTGGCTACGTGCTGGGGAACCTGGTGTTGTATGATGACAAGCGGAACATTCAGGAAAAGACCTGGTACTTCATTCAGGATACACCAGGCATCATAGGATTTGTTGGTGGAGATATGCCGGTGCCTCTCCGGCAGGACGAAGTGGATGTCATTCTCCATCAGATCGAAGACAAGAAACAGGCCGTTCAGCCGAAGATACAGTTCGAGCCGGGAGAAACCATCAAAGTCAATGACGGACCGTTTTTGAATTTTAACGGCGTGATTGAAGAGGTGGATCCGGACCGCGGAAAACTCAAGATTTCCGTTTCGATATTTGGTCGTTCGGCACCTGTTGAACTGGAATACTGGCAAGTGGAACGGGCGTAGAGGCCCAATTTAGGTATAAACAATATGGCAAAAAAGGTAACAGGGTTAATTAAGCTGCAAATTCCCGCCGGACAGGCCAACCCGGCGCCTCCTGTCGGACCGGCTCTCGGTCAGCAGGGCGTCAATATCATGGAATTCTGCAAAGCCTTCAATGCGGCTACGCAGAGTCAGGTTGGCATTATCATCCCGGTGGTAATTACCGTATATCAGGACAAGTCGTTCACCTTCGTGACGAAGAGTCCTCCGGCCGCTTCCTTATTAAAGAAGGCGGCAGGAATTGCGAAAGGTTCACCGATGCCGAATCGGGACAAGGTGGGAACCGTGTCCCGTGAGCAGGTGGAGGAAATCGCAAAAACCAAAATGAACGACTTAAATGCGACGGACCTGAATCATGCCATGCGCATGATTGAGGGCACGGCCCGCAGCATGGGTATCAAGGTGGAGTAAATCTTATGGCAAAAAGTGGAAAAAAATACCGCAGTGTGCTGGAAAAGGTGGCCCCTGGTGCGGAGTTTGACTTGCAGGAAGCCACGGCGTTCCTGAAGGAAAACAGCGCCACCGGCTTCGACCAGACGGCGGAGGTGGCCTTTCGGCTGGGCGTGGATCCGAAGAAGTCGGACCAGATGGTTCGCGGGACGGTCTCTCTGCCGCACGGTACGGGTAAGGACGTGCGCGTGATTGTGTTTGCAACGGGACCAGCGGCGGATGCGGCACGCGAAGCGGGCGCCACCGAAGTGGGCATGGATGATCTGATTGAGCGTGTGAAGGGGGGATGGACGGATTTTGATGTCGCCATTGCCACACCGGACGCGATGAAGGAAGTGCGCAAATTGGGTAAGGTGCTCGGGCCGCGCGGCCTGATGCCGAATCCGAAGACCGGCACCGTGACCGATGATACGGGCACGGCGGTCAAGCAGTTCCAGGCCGGACGGGTGGAGTTCAAGATGGATCGTCACGGCAACGTCATGGTGCCTTTCGGCAAGCTGTCGTTCCCGGTTGAATCGCTGGTGGAAAACTGCCGGGCGGTGATTGACGCCTTGAATTCGGCGAAGCCCAGTGCGGCCAGGGGTATTTATATTAAGCGTTGCACCCTGAGTTCCACGATGGGACCCGGGCTGCACATTAGGGCGAAAGAGTTCGCGGCATAAGGAACAGGACTATGAGACCGGAGAAGAAAGCTTTTGTTAATCAGATTCGTACGGAAGTGGAAGCCTCGGATTTTGTGATCCTGACGGACTTCAACGGACTGACCGTGGCGGAATCCGAAACGCTGCGCAGGCAGTTGATGGACGTCAACGCCCGCATTCGGATTGTGAAGAACTCCATGTTCAGTGTGGTCTCGAAAGAGCTGAAGTACGAGGGTCTTGAGGCGGCGCTGGCCGGTCCGACGGCGATGGTCATCGGATCGGGGGATGTGGTTCAGGCGGCGAAAGTCGTGAAAGAATTCATCAAGGCGACCAAAAAAATGAGCCTGAAGATGGGGACGCTTTCCGGAAAGACGATCAGCTCGGACGATGTGCAGGCCCTGGCCGACATACCGTCCCGAGAAATACTGTACGGGATGCTGGTATCCACGCTTGCTGCGCCGATGACGCAGTTGGCGGGGGTCTTCCAGCAGAAACTGTCCAGCATCGTCTACGTGTTGAAGGCGGCACAGGAAAAACAAGAACAGGCATAACCATTCATTCATAACCAAACAATAACTTAGGAGGAACATATCATGGCGGAAAATAATGCAGAAGTAGTAGAGAAGGAAGCCCCGAAACTGGAAGGCAAAATGGCGGAGTTTGTGGACTGGGTTGAGACGATTTCCGTGTTGGAATTGTCCAAATTGGTCAAGGCGCTGGAAGATCGTCTGGGCGTCTCCGCAGCGGCTCCGATGGCCATGGCGATGCCGATGGGCGGAGCCGGTGGTGCGGCGGTTGCGGAAGAACAGACCGAATTCACGGTGGTTCTGACCGGCGCGGGCGCACAGAAGATTCAGGTGATCAAGGAGGTTCGTGCAATCACCGGTCTGGGTCTGAAAGAAGCCAAAGATCTTGTGGACGGCGCACCGAAACCGGTGAAGGAAGCGGTCAGCAAGGAAGAAGCCGCTCAGTTGAAGGAAAAATTGGAAGCAGCCGGTGCAACGGTTGAAATTAAATAAGTTACAAACATTCAATTATCAGCAATACGGGCAAGGCGCTTCGATTGAAGCGCCGTGCCTTGTATTGTTTTCCGTTGTGAGTGGTCGGCAGACTCACCTCGGTTACGCAAACGCACGCCTTTCAGGGCGGTGCCCCGGGCATCAACGCACGTAAACCATTAACACCTGAGGTTACAGCATGGGTGGCAGAACGAATTTCGGAAAGTTGAAGGATATTATTGATTTGCCGGATCTCATTGAGATTCAGACATCTTCCTACAAAGATTTTTTGCAGCAGGAAGCGCCGGTAAATCGCCGCAAAGCGGTGGGCTTGCAATCGGTTTTCAAGGAAGTGTTTCCCATCGAAAGTTACGATGGGCAGTGCATCCTGGATTTTGTCAAATACGAGATTGGCGAGCCGAAGCAGTCGGAAGTGGAGTGTTTGCGTGAGGGCACATCCTATTCGGCGACGATGTATGTGACGTTCCGCCTGAAAGAGGGCAAAGAGGTCCGCGAAGAGGACGTCTACATGGGTGAGATTCCGCTCATTTCGGAGCGGGGAACCTTCGTGATCAATGGTGCAGAGCGCGTAATTGTGAGCCAGTTGCATCGTTCTCCGGGCATTTGTTTTGAGCAGGGGCAGCACGCCAATGGTTCTATCCTGTATTCTTTCCGAATTATTCCCGACCGCGGTTCGTGGGTGGAGGTGCAGTTTGACACGTCCGACCTGATGTATATCTATTTAGACCGCAAGCGCCGCCGCCGTAAATTTTTGATGACCACGTTTCTGCGGGCATTGGGATATGGGACGGACGAGGAACTGCTGAAGCTGTATTACACGTATGAAAAAGTTTCGTTGAAGGGCAAGATCGAGCCTTCGCAGTTTGTGTGCCGCGTGATTGCGCACGATGTGATTGACGCGGATTCGCAGTCGATCCTGGCAAGGAAGTATGACCCGTTCACGAAGGAACTGGCCGATCAGATGAAGGCCGCCGGAGAGAAGTCCGCCCATGTGGTGGATGTTTCCTGGGATGAAGGTATTTTCCTGAAGAGTGTGATGAAGGATGCCACCAGCAGCGTGGATGATGCGCTGAAGGATATTTATCACCGTCTGCGTCCGGGCGATCCCCCTACGCCCTCGAATGCACGCCAGTTGATTAAGCGCATCTTTTTTGATGAGCGCCGCTATGATCTGGGTCGGGTGGGCCGCTATAAGATTCAGCAGAAGCTGGGGCTGGAAAAAGGCAATGAATGCCGTGTGCTTCAGAAAGAGGATTTGATTGCGGCGGTTCGTTATCTGATCAACCTGCGCCGGGGTGTTGGTACGATTGACGACATCGACCATTTGGGCAGTCGGCGCGTGCGTACGGTGGGTGAATTGCTGGAGGCGCAGTGCCGCGTAGGTTTGGCGCGTACGGAACGACTGGTCAAGGAGCGTATGACGCTGTTTGATACCACGGAAGATAAATTGACTCCGCAAAAGCTGATTAATCCCAAGGCGTTGGCCGCTGTGATTAAGGATTTCTTCGGACGCAGTCAGCTCAGTCAGTTCATGGACCAGACGAACCCGTTGGCGGAACTGACGCACAAGCGGCGTCTCAGCGCGCTGGGGCCGGGCGGCTTGAGCCGCGAACGTGCGGGCTTTGAGGTGCGTGACGTGCATAGCAGTCATTACGGCAGAATCTGTCCGGTGGAAACGCCGGAAGGACCGAACATCGGCCTGATTTCGTCGCTCAGCACCTACGCGCATGTGAATGAATTCGGTTTTATCGAAAGTCCGTATCGCAAGGTGGAGAAGGGGCGCGTCACGAATGACGTGCATTACCTGACCGCGGATGAGGAAGAGAAGTTTGTCATTGCGCAGGCGAATGCGCCGATCGATGACAAAGGTCGATTTGTCAACGAGAAGGTATCCGTTCGTTCGCGCGGTGATTTCCTGGAAGTGGCGGCGGACCGAGTGGATTACATGGACGTGTCGCCGAAACAGCTCGTCAGTGTGGCGGCGAGTCTGATTCCGTTTTTGGAGCACGACGATGCGAACCGCGCGCTGATGGGATCGAACATGCAGCGTCAGGCTGTTCCCTTGCTGGTGACCGAGCGTTCGTATGTGGGCACGGGAATGGAAGAGCGTGTGGCCCGCGATTCGCGCGTGATGACGATCTGCCAGGAGTCGGGCGTGGTCGCGTACGTTTCGGCAGAGCGCGTGATTGTTTCCAAGGATGGGTCGATGCCCCCGATGAAGGCCGGCAAGCCGGTGGATGCGGGCTCGGCGGAGGCTGGATATCGGGTGTATGAACTGCGCAAGTTCATGCGGTCCAATGCCGGCACATGCATGAATCAGAAGCCGATCGTGAAGAAAGGCCAGAAGGTGCCGAAGGGTACCGTGCTGGCGGACGGCCCCGGTACGAGCCAGGGCGAGCTTTCTCTGGGTCGCAATCTGCTGACGGCTTTCATGCCGTGGTGCGGATACAACTTTGAGGATGCCATCATTATCAGCGAAAAGCTGGTGAAAGAGGATGTCTATACCTCGATTCACATTGAGGAATTCGAGTGTGGCGCACGTGACACCAAGCTGGGCCCCGAGGAAATTACACGGGATATTCCGAACGTGGGTGAAGAGGCGCTGAAGAATTTGGATCACGGTGGCGTGGTGCGGATCGGCGCCGAAGTACATCCGGGCGACATTCTGGTGGGTAAGATCACCCCGAAGAGCGAGACCGAACTGGCTCCGGAGGAGCGCCTGCTGCGTGCCATTTTCGGCGAAAAAGCGGCCGATGTGCGTGATACGTCGCTGACGGTTCCGAGTGGAACCGAAGGCATTGTCATGGATGTCAAGGTCTCGGCGCGCAATCCGGTCAAGCGCAACAAAATGACGTCGTCGGAGCGCCGCAAGCAGGTCAAGGCGGTGGATGAGGATTACAAGACGCGTAAGACTCAGTTGACGGAGGATCTGACCGAGGCGCTGAGCAATGTGCTGCTCGGGGAAAAGATTCCGCTGGATGTGGTCAATGTGGAAACGGGTGAAATCATTATCCCGGCCAATCGCAAGATCACCAAAACATTGCTGCGCAAGCTGGCGGCGGCCCATGACCATATCGAGATAGATCCGAGTCCGATTCAGATTAAGATTCAGGGCATTATCCGCGATTTCGAGGCACGTTTTTCAGAGTTGGAGGAAGACCGCGACCGCTCGCTGGATCGCCTGGAAAGCGGCGACGAGGTGGACGCCGGCATTATCAAGCAGGTTAAGGTATACCTTGCCAGCAAGAAAAAGCTGTCGGTGGGTGACAAGATGGCCGGACGCCACGGAAACAAGGGTGTCATTGCGACGATTGTCGCCGAGTGCGATATGCCCTTCCTTCCGGACGGAACGCCGGTGGATATTGTCTTGAACCCGTTGGGCGTGCCTTCCCGTATGAATGTGGGGCAGGTGTTGGAAATTCATTTGGGTCTTGCCTGCAAGATGTTGGGGCTGTATGCCGACACCCCCGTGTTTGACGGCATCTCGGAAAAAGAAGTTTTCGGGAAGATGGCGGAGGCCGGGATGGCCGTGAATGATGCGGGTCAAGTGGATGGCAAGACGGTGCTGTATGACGGGCGCACGGGCGAAGCATTCGACCAGCGGGTGACCGTTGGGATCATGTATATGCTCAAGTTGCACCATTTGGTGAGCGACAAGATTCACGCGCGTGCCGTAGGTCCGTATTCGCTGGTGACGCAACAGCCGCTGGGTGGAAAAGCCCAGTACGGCGGGCAGCGTTTCGGCGAAATGGAGGTTTGGGCCATGGAGGCGTATGGCGCGGCTTATGCGCTGCAGGAGCTGTTGACGGTGAAGAGCGACGACCTGCAGGGCCGGACCCGCATCTACGAATCCATCGTGAAAGGCCAGAACTCGCTCGAAGCGGGTATGCCCGAATCCTTCAACGTATTGATGAAGGAAATGCAGAGTTTG
>JAQVYB010000258.1 GCA_028708815.1 Kiritimatiellia bacterium
AGGTGGACGTGGCCGTTTTGTCGATTTCAGACTACTCCTGGAATGTGCTGAGTTCCCGGTATGGTCCGCTGGATCCCTTCCGGTTCGGCTGGAATCAGGCCATGCCGCTCTATACCCCGGAACTGGCCTTCCAGAACTGGTATTATTTCCCGCAGTAAGGGCGGGACGGAGCGCCATGTTTCGGCTTGGTGGGCTCATCGAACGCGGTGCGTTGGTCGAGTCGTGTCATGTCTCTATGCCACCGCACTCCGGAAGACGTGCAATGCCTGCATTCGGCTGATGCGAATGAACGGCTGCCGTTTCCAATGGTTGGAAAAACGGCCTGAAAAGTTTCCAATGATTGGAAAAATCGTCTGAAAAGTTTCCAATGATTGGAAAAACGGTCTGAAAAGTTTCCAATGATTGGAAAACTCAAGCGTTCGGATGTTTTGCGGGCTTCGACGTGCTCAAGGCGTTGTTCCGTAGGATTCGATGGCATATACACCCCGGACAAATACCGTGGATCCCGTGCGGATGACGAATTCGCTTCCGCCGATGTTGCTGTTGGGTGGGGGCGCCCAGTCATACGTGTAGCCCAGGCTGGTCCAGGGGCAGGAATTGCTCGCGATGTTGTACTGAATCCATGCCACATGATTCGGGCTGACGGACTGAAACTGTGAATTGGTGCGCAAGGTCAATTCAGCCTGCGTATCTGTAATTTCCGGATCAGGCGAGGGCCGAAACATGACTCGTGGGTCCACCATGAATTCCACGACATAGCCGGCGTTTGTTTTTTCCGGAGGCAAGCCCAGGTACTGGCAGGTTCGCAGGCGAATGTTGTTCCCGCGATAGCTTGCACAGAAGGCCTTCATTTGTGTGGAAGCGGTGACCCATAGTTCGCGCGATGCGGACAGGGTGTAGTTTTGGCCGATGTAATTCGTATAGCCGCTCCAGTCTGTATAGCTGGTCATACACACAGCGCCGTTCGACCAGAGCAGGCTGGTGTTGTCTTCCGTGATGGCGATCAGGTTGCGTGAGATTTTTTCTGCTGTCGGTTGATGCGCATCCAGGACGGCATTGCTGTACATCTGCCGCAGCTCGTTGATGTCCTCCACCGGCGGATAACTCAGCGGTAGGATGCACCACATCCCCTGCGGCGGATAATATACCGCGAAATCCGTTTTTCCGTTTCCATCGTAATCCAGCGGTATGGGCTGCGCTTCGTTCCAGCCCCAGTTGAAGAACAGCGGCTGTTGGTCGCGGCTCTGAAGAACGTACCAGCCGCCGGCGTCCGGGTAGTATACGCACAAATCGGCTTTGCCATCGCCATCAAAATCCGCCGGCATGGGAAGGGCTTCGTTCCAGCCCCAATAGCGGACGGACTGCTCGCCCGTCAGCGACGACCAGATGAACCATGCCCCCTGCTCCGGATAGTACAGCGCCGGATCGCCTTTGCCGTCGCCATCATAATCCGCCGGTGCCGCGAGTGCCTCGCTCCATCCATAATAGAGCGGCATCTCCTGCGGGAGATCTCCCTGCGCACAGGTCAACAAACAGACTGAGAACACTCCCGCCATCCAACCATGCTTGATCATGCTGCTCCTTTCCGGCTCATGCCCAATGCGTGGAAGTATCCACTCGTTTGTATCTGAGTGCCAGTGAATTTTCCAAGAAGAGTGAGTTTCCGATGGCTGATTGGTCGCGTCCGAATCGGGGCGATTCAAAAACATTTCAGGTAATCCCGTGATGAGTCGCGTTACTGTTTCGATGGTGTGGTTCGGCGCGCGTTCAGGATTTCATTGAGCAGGAGGGCGAGGGCGACGATCCCTCCGCCGATGAGCAGGCGGGGGAGGTCTGTTTTTTCGTGAAAGACGAGCAGGGAGACGGCTATGGCCAGGGGAATTTTCAGATTGTTGAAGATGGCCAGCGCGCCGACATCGACGCGGCGGGCGCCTGCATTCCACAGGAAGAAGGCCAGCCCGGATGCCACGACGCCCAGATAAAGGAGCACAAGCAATTGAGACGGTTGAAGTGATGCTTGCAGCAATGCGGGGTGAACGGCCAGCCAAAGAGCGGGGGCCGTGAAGGCTCCGGCATACAGAAAGACAAAGACCCCGGTGTTGGTGAGGCGGGGATTTTCCTGCATGACTTTGCGGTAATAAATCTGCCCCCAGGCGAAGCACAGGTTAGAGGCCTGGACAAGCAGGATGCCGTTGAGGATATCGGTCCGTTCGAATTCGGTATATTTGATGATGGCGGTTCCGGCGATGGATAGGCAGGCTGTGGCGAGAAAGAGGGGGTGAAATCGTCGGGTGAGCAGGTCGTGGGTGAGGGCGGTGTAAAAGGGCGTGAAGATGGTGAAGAGGGCGACCTCGTGGGGGGCCAGGTGGCGGTAGGCTTTCAGGTAGAAGATATACATGAGGCCATACTGCACAAATCCGATGAGGCAGAGTTTCAGGGCGACAGGCAGGCTGATGTGTTTTACGCGCAGGAAGGGAAGAAAAACAAGAAGGGCGGTCAGGAGTCGAAAGGCGGCCTGATAATAGGGGTCCACCGAGGCCAGGGTGTGGCCGATCAGCGGAAAGGAAAAGGCCCATATGAATGAGGTCAGCAGCAGGTAGAACATGGGAATGGATTATTCCATGGGCCGGTCGGAGGTCAAGCGTTCAAATTGTTGCTGAATCATTTGGTCACGGTTGGCGATGCGTTCGTCCAGTCTTTTATGGAAGAGTTCGAGTTGGGCGGCGAGTTGATTGAGGTGCTCGCGTCGTTCTTCGGTGCGTTCGTCGTAGTGCTGTCCGATGAGTGTCAAGAGTTCGGCGCGGAGGGCTTTGCGGGATTCGGGGTCATCGGTTGCGCGGTATTTATTCACCAGGGCATGAAAGGCTTTTCTTTTTTTTGTGCGCTGCATAGGGGGGTGATTGTCCCTCTCA
>JAQVYB010000011.1:0-19940 GCA_028708815.1 Kiritimatiellia bacterium
GGCAGTGGGGCAAGCAGTATGTTTGGTGGGCGCGCTCAATGATGGACATGTCCGCGCGCAGCGTGGGGGATCAAAAGGCCAATCTTGTGCGCGTGCGTACCGATTTCAAGCGTGAGATGGTGAATGCCACGCTCAAAACCGTTGAACGCGCCATGCGCGATTACAAGGCCATCCGTGAGCGTTTTGACGAAAATGATCCGCGTGTGGCCAAGGCTCTTGCGAAGGCGGACGCCCTGGAGTCGCAGGGCAAGCGGTTGGAATCGAAGGGGCGTCGCATGCTGAATTACTGGTCGGAAGATCATCAGTGGGGCCCGGATTGGCCGATTCAGCCCAAGGAAGGTGAGCGCCCTCAGCCGCTACCCACGCCAACGGTTCAACCGGAATCGGCGCCGGATGCGCTTCCTCAGGCGGAAGGCTCGGAAGCGGGAGTCTGAAGAATCGGCGGATCACGCCTCGCCGATGAAAAACTGATAACAGGCGAAGATAAACACCACCAGCCCGAAAGCGCAATAGGCGACGATGTAGCCCACGCTGTCCAAGTCGAAATTCGTTCCGAAGAAGAGCCAGCCCATGCGGAATACATAGGCAAATGAAGCCAGCAAACCGAATTTGTACGAGTGAAGCAGAAAACAGAGTGTCAGCACAATCAGCATCAGCGCCACTTCGTAAAAGGGAAGTGTGATATGGGCATCCATCATCATCTCGTAAAAGGTATTCATCTATACAGCCTCCTTATCCAGAAACAGGCTTCAGTGTAAAACAGAGCGCAGAATTGTAAAAGGAAATAAACCAGACATGAAACGGAAAAAAGCAGACCGGGGAACAAAGACTGTCATTCGTGTGGCGCTCATGGTCTTTGCGCTGCTGACGTTGCTGGCGTTTGGGTATGATCTGAAATACGGCGGGAGACAAAAAAAGCTGCCGGAGAAAGAATCCCTCGGACAGGATCTGGCCGCCATTCTGCTCAATGAGAATCAGCGGGAATACCGGGATCCGGACGGCCGGTTCAGTCTTTCTGTTCCCATGAGCTGGACCCCGGAACATCCCTCTAAGCAGGATCGTCCCTACGACGTGGTCTTCACCAGTCCCTACGATTGCGACTTGAGTCTCATCGTTTCTCCGATTGGTGATAAAACCTTCGCGAGCCTTTTGCATGATCTTTGGGGCATTCAGGATCAGGTCGGTATCAACATGAACATTGAAGAAATCACTTTTCGGGATAGGCCGGCGATACGCCGGGAAATTACGCTGCATTATTCGAAGATTATCGTGATCGATTTCATTCAGGATGGCTGGGCCCATGAAATTCAATTGGCCATTCCGCATCGACATGTCGAACAGAGCTCCGCCATTCTGGAAATGATCCTCGACCGCTATCAACCGGGACCGTTTGAGGGGTCTGTTTTGGAGAAACAATAGAGTAATAAACACGCAGACGGATCACGGAAGCGGAGCGTGGTGCGTTTATTCATGACGGGATGTTTTTCTCTTATTGCATTTCATTCAGATAGGCATCGAGGGCGGATGGAAACGGGGAAAGAACCCGCCGGAGTACGCCCTGAGTTTGGGAAATGCAGACGCCGTAATTGGTGATGGGGACGCCTGCGGTTTCACAGCGCTGGATGCGCGAAAGCATTTCGCGGCGGTTGTTCATGCATCCGCCGCACTGCACCACGAGCGCGTAGTCGGAAAGATTCGCAGGGAAGTCGCGCCCGGCAAACGATTCAAACGTCAGGTCGGCGCCGGTATATTGGCGAAGCCAGCGGGGGATTTTCACGCGCCCAATGTCGTCTTCCATGGCGTGATGTGAGCAGGATTCGGCAATAAGAATGCGGTCGCCCGATTTCAGACGGTCAATGGCGGCTGCGCCGCGTGCGAATTTGGCGAGGTCGCCTTTGAGTCGTGCGAAAAGAATGGAGAAGGTGGTGCAGGGAATGCCGGATGGCGTGTCGGCGACCATTTTCATGACGACCTGGGAATCGCAGATGACGAGGTCCGGCGGCTGATTGAGACGTTGAAGAGCTGCGGTATATTCGCGCTCTTTGACGACCAGGGCGGCGGCATCGTTATCGAGAGCGTCGCGCAGGGTCTGCACCTGGGGCAGGATGAGTCGTCCTTTCGGGGCCTGAAGGTCAATGGGTATGATCAGGATGGCCAGGCCGCCGGCGGGAAGCAGGTCGCCCACGAGCGGTGGCGGCTGCAGAAAATCGTCCGGGCAGGCCAGAAGGAGGGCTCGTTTGAATTCGGTGAGGAGGGTTTCGCGCTGTCGGGGATCTGTTGCCGTGCAGGTGATGACGGCGTCGGCCTGCTCCTTGAGCATGGCCAGAAAAGAAGGTTCGGGGGGGGCGCAATCAATCTTGTTGACGACGGCGATGACGGGCGTTTTGGCGTGGGCTGCATGCTCGATGACGTTGCGCTCGAAGGCGTCAAAGAGGTTGTTTTCGCAGACGAGCAGGATCACGTCGGTGCGATGATAGGCCTCCTCGGTTTTTTTCAGGCGTTCGGTGGAGAGGACGGTTTGGTCATCCAATCCGGCGGTATCGAGCAGAACAATCGGCCCGATGGGGAGAAGTTCCATCGGTTTTTCGACCATGTCGGTGGTGGTGCCGGGTTCCGGCGAGACGATGGAGACGTCCTGCCCTGCGAGCAGGTTCAGGAGGCTGGATTTGCCGACGTTTGTGCGTCCGAACAGGGTGATGTGCAGGCGCAGTGATTTAGGTGTGTTTTGCATGAGCGTATCCCAGAGCGGTTAAGCGTTGCGGTGCCAATACGGTGTTCACGGTCTCTTCGCCAAGTTCACGCACCAGAAAAGCGCGCAGGTCGGTTTCTCCGGATGCCTGAAAGGCCTGCGCCAGTTCGGTGCCCCGTTCGTAGCCGATGAGCGGAAGGAAGGCGGTGATCAGGGAGGGGGATGCATCGAGATTTCGCCGGCAGGCCTCCGGATCGGCACTCAGTGCTTCTGCGTGGTGCGCCAGCAGAAGGAAGGCGTTCTCAAGCAGGGCAAGCGACTCCAGGAGCGCGAACCCGAGCAACGGGAGAAATTCATTGATTTGCAGAGAACCCTGCCCGGCGCAGAGCCCTACGAGCAGGTCGTTGGCGTGAACTTTCATGGCGCACTGGATGACGGATTCACAGATGACCGGGTTGACCTTGCCAGGCATGATCGAGGAGCCGGCCTGTACGGGCGGGAGATGGATTTCTCCGCGTGCGTGCATGAGGCGCAGGTCGCGGGCAATCTTTTCGAGATTGCAGGCGGCGGCCTTGAGGGTGGCGGATACCTCGACAAAGGCGTCGGCATTGGCGGTTTGGTCCACGGTGTTTTCTCCGCGTGCGAGCCCGAGCCCGGTCACTTCGCGGAGCTTCTCGATAACCAGGAAAATATAGCTGCGCGGGGCGGTCAGTCCGGTTCCGACGGCCGTGCCGCCAAGGTTCACGGTACGCAGGCGTTCTTCGCATTTGAAGGCGCGCCAGCGATCACGCGCGACGGCGTCGGCATGGGCGGAGAAGATTTTGCCAAGGGTCATCGGTACGGCATCCATCAGTTCCGTTTTTCCAATGATTGGAAAATCAGCCCATTTGTTTTCCAATGATTGGAAGGTTCCCTGAAGGGTTTCGGCGGCGGTGCTGAAGGAGCGGAAAGAGCGTATGGCTGCGATTTTCAGGGCGGTGGGATAGACGTCGTTGGTGGATTGGTGAAGGTTAACGTGTTCGATGGGATGGATGCGGGAATAGTCGCCGCGCGTGAAGCCGCCGAGTTCGAGCGCGCGATTGGCGATGACCTCATTCATGTTCATGTTGGTGGAGGTGCCCGCGCCGCCTTGTAGGGCATCGAGCGGGAATTGATCGTTGAAACGCCCTTCGGCGATTTCGTCACAGGCGGTTTGAATATGGGCGGCGGTGTCGCCTGGAAGAAAACCGAGTTCGGCATTGGCCAGACAACAGGCTTTTTTAACGTGTGCCAGGGCCTTCAGCAGGGCCGGGGGCGTGCGGTATCCGCTTACGGGGAAGTTTTCAATGGCGCGTGCGGTGTGAATGCCCCAGAGCGCGGCCTCGGGAACGAGGCGTGTCCCGAGGAGGTCGTGCTCGGTGCGTTGCGGGGAGGAGGCGGTCATCCGTGGTCTCCCTTGCTGAGCATGGATTTTACGGATACGCCCGGCAGGATGCCGAGTTTGCCGGTGATGACACCGAGTTCATCGGTGTTGGCATCTACAATCAGCGTGATCACCGAGCAGCCCTTTTTTTCGTAGGGCAGACCCATGCGCGCTACGATGGAGGAGCCGTATTGCTCGAGGATGGCGTTGACCGCCGGTGCGTGTTGCGAACGGTTTTCTATTATGATGCCGATGAATCCCAGGCGGGTGCTCATAAGGATCTCCTGTAAAACAAAAACGACCGCAGTTCGCGCTGCGGCCTGAAGGAGAGCCCTGTGTTTCGGGTTGTTCACCTTAGGTCAGAGCTTGAAGGCTCCTCGCCGCAGTTGGTGGCGAGAGTACACGGTGTTCTGAAATATGGAAGGAGAAAAGTTCGGCGTGATTGGAAAAAAACGAAGTCCGCTATTGTTAACGGACGCTGTGATTGGTTAAATGCGTTGCATTGCCGGAACGAGTGGCAGAGCTGGGCGACGGGAATACGCATGCGACAAGGAATGAGTCCATGATCAAGTCAACAGTCAAGGCGGTCAAGCAGTTCGAGATCGATGCGGTTCTGGAGCAATTTGAATTGCTGATGGATTTTATCGAATCCACCCTGGAGATGTGGGACGTGGAGCGGGAGTGGATCGAGAAGATCTGTCTGCTGGCGGATGAAGCCGTGATGAATATCATTTATTACGCTTATCCGGACGGGCCCGGCAAGGTCTCCCTGACCATGATGTATGATGAGCAGGCCGTCCAGATGGATGTGCGTGACACGGGCATTCCCTTTGATCCCACCCTGTTTCCCGATCCGGATGTGACGCTGCCGCTGGATACGCGACCGGTGGGGGGACTCGGTATTCACTTCATGCGCAAGCTGCTCGATATTCTGCAATACCGCCGGGAAGGCGATTGCAATCATCTCGTGTTGAAGATCAACACGGGGCGGAACTCCTCGGTGTTTGAGCAGTCGGCATTGCTGGATGACGAAGAGGCCGTGGTGAATGTTCTGCTGGCTACGGAAGACACCGAGCTGCGTGCGATGATTCTTTCCGAGCTGGAAGAAACCCGCTTTCGTGTCTGGGTGGCGGAAACCCCGGAACGGTTGGAGGGTATTCTGAAAAAACAATGCGGCATCCAATTGGCGCTGCTGGATAAAAGAATGGCGCCGGATCGCATCAGTGAGCATGCCCATCATCTGAAGACCCGGCAGCAGACGCCTTATGTGTATGTGCTGATGCTGACCGAACAGGGAGACTGTCTGCCCGAGGCGCCGGATCCTCAAGTGGATGACCTGCTCTTCATGCCTTTTGATTATCACATTTTCCGGCGGCACCTCGATGTGGCGGCCCGGACCCTGGATTACGAATATCGTTTACTGGCGCAGCGGCTGGCCCATGGGCAGGCGATCGAGTCGTTGGCGGAACAGAAGGCGGATTCCAGGCGGGAACTGAAGGAGGCGGCGGAGTATGTCTCCTCGTTGTTGCCGCTCCCCCAGGAGGAGCCGGTGCGCATCCGCTGGCGTTTTTCCCCGCGCTCCTTTTTGAGTGGGGATTTTCTGGGCTATCAATGGCTGGATGATGATTGTCTGGCGTTCTATCAACTGGACTCCTGTGCGTATGGATTCCGTGCGGCGCTTTTTTCGGTGGCGGTCCAGAATATGCTGACGACCCGTATCCTGCCGGAGATCAACCGTCAGCGCCCCTCCGAAATACTGGATCGCCTGAATCGCCAGTTTCCCATGGAAAAACACAGCGCGGTGTCCTATACGATGTGGGCGGGTATCTATCATTTGTCGAGCGAAACGCTGTATTACAGCAGCGGGGGGCATCCCCCCGCCATTCTGCTGCACGGAGAGGATCCCCCCTGCTTTCTTACCACGAACGGTCCATCGCTCGGTTCCCTGAAGTCTTTTTCCTACGTGAGCCGTTCGCATTCGTTGGCTGCGGGAGCCCGGCTGATATTGTATACAGATGGCGTGATTAAGAACAGCCGTGCAAATGCGGCGCGCTGGACGCCGGAAACCCTGGCTGATTTGTTGCGGCGTGATCAGCAGGTGCGCAACGACGAAGAGGCGTTGGACCGCATTACCCGTGAGTTGAACCGGGGCAGCATGGAGGACGACTGCTGCCTGCTGAGTTTGACCTTTTAACCATTCAATAAGAGAAAGAAAGAGAGAGGGACGTTATGCTGCTGAAAGTAAAAGAGACGAAACAGGGGGATGTGCTCGTACTGGAAATTGACGGGCGTTTGCATGGAGCGGATTCTGCTGAGTTTCAGGAGAAAATCATGGACATGCTCAAAGAGAAGCCCCCGAAAATGCTGTTTGACCTGAGCGGGATGACACGCGTGGACAGTATGGGCCTGCGTGCCTTTATCATGACCAGCAACAAGGTGAAAAGCTACGAGGGGAAAATGGCGCTTTGCGGTCTGCAGCGGATTGTGGAGGACGTGTTTGACATTTCCGGATTTTCGTCGTTCTTCACGATCTGCAAGACACGGGAAGAGGCCCTGAACGGACTGAATGGAAATTAGACCAGCACAAGCCGGGAGAAGGTGCCCATGAACGATGAGGCCAATGAGAAATCAGTTCGAGAAATCCTGACCGTTAAACTGGGTATCAAGCAGGGAGCGGAAGAGGAGGCTATGCGCTCCGGGTTGAGTGAAATTCCCGGTATTCGGCAGGTGGAAATCAGCCGTTTTGAGGGCACGGTGTCGGTGGAGTTCAATCCGCAGGTGATCCATCGGCAGGAAGTGGAGGAGCTGATTCGTCAGCCGGGCCGTTTGCTGAATCGGCTGGATGAGGGTGGTGGACGCAGGTGGGCGGCTTCTTACGGGGCGTATCTGGTCTTTGCTGTTGCGCTGGTGCTGGCGTTGGTTTCTCTCACGATGGCTCACACAGGCGGCGGGCAGTCCGGCATTACGCCGCTGTATTGGGTGGTGAATGGGGCGCTTGTCCTGCTCGGGTTTTCCAATTTCTATCGCGCCTTCAGAAATCTGTTCAGCAAGAGTGAGGTCAATGCGGAATTGCTCATTACGATCACCACGCTGAGCGCAATGGCGATGAACCTCTGGACCGAGGCGGCCCTGATGTCGTTCATGGCGATTATGGCTCACGCGCTGCGCAAGGCCGTGGTTCATTTCACCACGCGCAGTTCCCCCTTGAATGCCCTGCTGGGGGCACGTGTGGCGCTGGTGCGTTCGGGGGATGATTTTCTGGAGGTTCCCGTGAGTGAGGTGCAGACCGGGCAGACCGTCCTGCTGCGTCAGGGTATGATGATTCCCGTGGATGGGAAAATCATTTCCGGGATGGGCGAGGTGCTGGAATCGGGTCTTACCGGGGAATCCTCGTTTCGCATCAAGGAGCAGGGCGACGAGGTCTATGCCGGTTGTGTTGTGCAATACGGGACGTTTGAAATGCTCGCCGAAAAAGTGGGAGCCAATGTCTCCCTGGCCTATCTTGAGAAACTGATCCATTATGCGGCTACGCGTAAAACCAAGCGCCAGCGCACGGTGGATACCGTGGCCAAAATCTGCATGTATATTCTGGTTCCCGGCGTGGTTTTTGTGGCGATTCTTTATGGTCAGTTTACGGGTTGGGATAATCGGGACTGGCTGGTCCCTTCGATTCATCTGGCGCTGACGGCGATGATTGCGCTCAGTCCATTTGCCCTGATTCTGGCTACGCCGCTTGCGGTATATGCCGGCATCCTGAAGGCCGCCCGCCGGGGCGTTGTTTTTAAGAGCGGCGATGTGCTTGAACGGATGAAGAGTATCAGTTCGCTGCTTGTGGATAAGACCGGTACGCTTACCTGCGCCCAGCCCGTGGTTTCCACCATACAGCCCTTTGTCGGACACACGGTGGACGAAGTGCTGAAAATCGCTGTGATGATCGAACAGAAATCGAATCATCCCATTGCCAAGGCCGTGATGCGTCGCGGGCAGGAACAGGGCATAAAGGCGGATCCGGCGGATCGGTTTCTTGAATTCGAGGGCGGAGGCGCCTGTGCGATTAAAGAGGGTGAACACTACAAAATCGGTTCGCTCTGGCTGATGCAGGATGGGCGTCCCATTCCCGATGCTGCACGTGCATGGATGGAGGCGCAGCAGATGTCGGGGCTGACCCCTGTTTTGGTTGGGGACAAGCGCCGGATTATCGGCGGTATCTCCTTTGAGGATGAAGTGCGCGAAGGGGCTGCCGAAACCCTCCGCTTGCTGAAAAAACAGGGAATTCGACGGATGGTGATGGTAACCGGCGACAATAAAAGAGTTGCCGAGCGGCTCGCCAGGCAGTTGGAAATGGACGATGTGCTTGCCGAATGCATGCCGAGCGATAAGCTCGCACAGCTCACCCGGGAGCGTAGTCAGGGGTATGTGCCGGGCATGGTGGGCGATGGTATCAATGACGCGCCCGCCCTGGCGGCGGCGGATGTTGGTATTGCCATGGGCGCCGTCGGTAATGATGTGGCCATCCAGTCGGCCGACGTGGCGTTGCTCACCAACGATATTCGTTCGCTTTATGAAGCCGTGCGTATCGGGCGGCAGATTGTAAAGACCATTGATTTCAATATTTTCATGGTCTTGGCCGTGGATGCCATGATGCTGCTCTTTGCTTTTTTGCACTGGTCCACGCTCGAGGAAACGATCATGGCTCAGATGGCCGTGGTTTTCATTGTCATTCTTTCCTCGCTCTATATCTATGCCCGGAAGGTTTAGCCATCCGTAGGCTTTTGCTTGCCGCGCGGCCTGACGGGTACGGGTTGGCGACGGGGTGCGTGTGACTGACTCTGTGGCGGCGTGCCGTCAGTAGAACAGGCGACTCACCTGGTAGACCAACACCGCAATGGCAAAGGAATAGGCCAGCGAACCGTACAGTGTAAAGAGGCCCCAGTTCCATCCCGTTTCGCGGATGATGGCTGCGACGGTCACCAGGCATGGCGCATACAGCAGGAGAAAGACGATCAGGCTGTATACGGCGGGTCGGGTATAGGCGGGATCCGCGGCAAGTCGTGCGCTGAGAGCCGGGCTCTCTTCGTCCTCGACGGTGCTGCCCATCGAATAAACGGTGGCCATGGTGGATACAAAGACCTCTTTGGCGGTGAAGGCCCCGATCAGCGCGATGTTGGCCTGCCAGGAGAATCCGGCGTACCGGGTCACGGGTTCCAGAAAACGTCCGATGCGCCCGGCTGCCGTGTGCTGAAGTGTGGCCTGCGATTCGGCGTCGGCAATCTCAATCAATCGTTTTTCCAGCGTTGCAGAGACCTTCTCTTCGGCCCCGGCATTGGTCGCGAGGTGTTGGGTTGCTTCCGTCTGAGCCGCCCGGCGCAGGGTTTCGTAGTGCGCAGTCTGTTCCGCCGGAAGTTGGGGAAAGGTGATCAGTGCCCACATGAGAATGCTGGCGGCCAGAATGACGGTGCCGGCTTTTTTGATGTATTGCCAGACGCGATCCCAGGTATGAATCAACACGCCGAGAAGAGTTGGGAGACGGTAGGGGGGCAGCTCCATGATAAAGGGCGTGGATGGGCCTTTGATGACGGTATGGCGCAGCAGCCAGGCGGTGATCAGGGCAAAACCCCAGGCCAGTAATACGATCACAAACATTGCCCGCGTCGGATTTTCCGGAAAGAAAGCGGCGGTTAAAAGGATAAACGCCGTGGTTTTTGCGCCGCACACCATGAAGGGTGCGGTAAAGATGGTGGCCAGACGTTCGCGTTTGCTGCGCAGTGAGCGCGCCGCCATGACACCCGGTACGGCACAGCCGCCGGGGAGACCGCCCGAAATGATGAATGGCATTACCGAGGCCCCGTGCAGACCGAAGGTATGCAAAATGCGGTCCAGCATGTAGGCTACGCGCCCCATGTAGCCCAGATCCTCCAGAAAAACAAGCATCAGAAACATGATCAGAATCAGTGGTGTAAAGCCCATCACTGCGCCGACCCCGTCAATCGCTCCATTCACAATCATGGAGCGCAGGAGTCCGTCCGGGAGCAGGGATTCCACGGTGCCGCCCAGCCAGCCGAACGCATCTTCCACCCATCCTTGCGGATAGGCTCCGAGGGTGAAGGTGATGTAGAACATGGCATAGAGAATCGCGCACATGATCAGCGGCCCGATCAGGCGGTGCGTCACGAGGGCGTCGATTTTATCGGAGTGATTGAAGCGAAGGTCGTCCTCCCGTGTAATGACGCCCTGGCGCATCAGGCCGTTGATGAAGCCGTAGCGGTAGTCGGCAATGACGGCTTCGGGGTAGGTGTTGCGCGTCTTGCGTAGCATGTCGGAGACTTCCGCCACACAGCGCTCCAACTCTTCCCCGAGCGGCCCCGCGCGGCGTCCTTCCTGCAGAAGAACTTCATCCTCCTCGAGATATTTGATCGCCAGCCAGCGTGCCGGATACCGGTCGGTAAGAAATCCGGCTTCGTTGATTCTTTTTTCCAGCGATTCCAATACGGGGTCCAGGTCCGGACCATAGGAAATGTGCAGCGGGGCGGGACACGATTCCCTGGTTCCGGCTGATTTTTGCGCCGCTTCGAGCAGTTCACGTCCGCCGATGCCGCGTCGTGCGCAGCATTCGATCACCGGCACCCCGAGCAGCTTCGCGAGTTGGGCGCTGTCAATTTGGATGTGCCGTTTTTTGACTTCGTCCATCATATTCAAGCCCACCACCACGCGCGCGCCGATTTCCATCGTCTGAAGCGTGAGGTACAGGCTGCGTTCGAGCGAGGTGGCATCCAGCAGATTGATCACCACATCCGGTTTTTCCTTCAGGATGACGTTTCGGGCGATAACTTCGTCCTGACTGTATGCCGTGAGGGAATAGGTTCCCGGCAGGTCCACGAGGTGCATTTTGGTGCCGTCCGGCAGTCGGGCCTCGCCTTCGGTGCGGTCCACGGAAATGCCCGGATAATTTCCCACGCGTGCCGTGGAGCCCGTGACCGCATTGAACAGGGTGCTCTTACCGCAATTGGGTTGGCCCGCGACGGCCACATACAGCCTGCTTTTTTCCTTCCCGCTCATGGTGTATCCTCCACTGTGCACTGGATGAAATCAGCCTCGCTGTTGCGCAGGGTGAGGGTGAATCCTCTGAGGCGAAGCGCTACGGGGTCGTGCAGTGGCGCGCGTCCGACCACCTGTATCTCCGTTCCCGGAATCAGGCCCATGTCCCGAATGCGCCGCCCAAGCGGGCCGTCCGCCTGCACCGATGTCACAATGGCCTTCTGATTCACCTTCATCTTCCGCATGCTGATTAGTGGCATAAAACGGTCCCTGTCCCTTTTGAATACTGTGATATTATGTGTGCCTCATTAAATTAGTCGCAACTAATACCCTGAGAGGATACACGGCTCGCCGGGCGATTCAACGAAAAACAGCTGGTTATTTTGACTGTGAAAATGACCCGGTTTTAGTGGTTGCCGCGGGCCGGCTGGCGTGGCCATGGCTTTCCGCTTCGGCAGGAACATTTCAGGGCTCATGCGTTTTCGAAAGAAAATGTCGCTTGACTTACCGGTTTTCTTCTTTATGTTACGGCACTGTTTTCTTTCCAAAGGTTCCGGCGTAGCTCAATGGTAGAGCGCTTGGCTGTTAACCAGGATGTTACAGGTTCGAGCCCTGTCGCCGGAGCCATCTTTTTTTCCCTCCCAATGCCTTCGTGATCCTTTTTCACAATCCAATGATCAACAAGGACGATCCAAGGGCCGGCGTGAAGTGGAGCGTGTCCGGTTTTTTTGTCTTGGGTTACCCGCTGTATTTGTCGTAGTGGGTCTCGAGGCAGGCGGGACAGAGGCTGTGGCTGAAACTTACGCCGAAGTGTTTTTTCATGTAGTCTTCGACGTCGACCCAGTTGCCCTTGTTGCGTATTTTTTTACAGACGGAACAGATGGGGAGCAGGGGCGCGTGCGGGTTCGGCGCCGAGGAGGCCTGAAGGCGTTCTTCGAGGGCGAGTTGAAGTTCAATGATTCGGCGCCCAATGGCCACGCGGGCCTTGAGCTCTTCGTTGTCGAAGGGCTTGGTGATGTAGTCGTGAGCGCCGCTCTGAAGGGCCTGAACGACGTCTTCCATATCGGTTCGCGAGGTGAGCATGATGAGGTAGGCGGGTACGGGGTTGTCCCGATCTTTTTCCGCGATGCGTTGGCAGAGCTCCAGGCCGTTGAGGCCGGGCATCATCCAATCGAGAATGACGAGCCGCGGGGGCTCGGGGTTCTGGAGTTCGGCCCAGGCCTGCTGGCCGTCTGCTGCTTCGACGACGGTATAGCCTGCATTCTGCAGGATGGTGCGCAGCATTCTTCGCGAAAAGAGATTGTCTTCTGCTATCAGTATCTTCATGAATCCCCGCTGGTTGTTTCCCCTTCCGGATTTGTTCCAATCAATATGTTATTAAGCTCTTTTTGGAAGTAAAGCTCTATTCCTAAATTGACTTTAATGGTCTGATTGGCCTATGTTGCCCCTTCGTTTACTAAGAACAGCAAAGGGGTTACAGGTATGAAGATCACAGTGGTTGGTACGGGTTATGTCGGCTTGGTCACAGGCGCCTGCTTCTCGGAAGTGGGGCACGAGGTGTTGTGCGTGGACAACAATGAGCAGAAGGTGGCCATGCTGAACCGGCTGGAGATGCCGATTTATGAGGATGGCCTGGAAGCCATGGTGCGTAAGAACGTCGAGGAAGGGCGTCTGCGCTTCACCAGTTGCATCAAGGAAGGAACGGAATTTTCCGAGGTGATTTTTGTGGCGGTTGGAACGCCGCCGGGGCGCAGCGGCGAAGCGAACCTTTCCTATGTGGAACAGGTGGGCCGTGAAGTGGCCGAGCATATGACTTCGTATCACCTGCTGGTGGAAAAGAGTACTGTTCCGGTGAATACGAGCGAGCAGTTGAAGCGGACCATGACGAAGTATCTGCGTGCGGATATTGATTTTGACGTGGCTTCCAATCCGGAGTTCCTGCGGGAGGGTCGCGCGATTCCGGATGCCTTGAATCCCTCGCGCGTGGTGGTGGGCGTGGAATCGAAGCGGGCCCTGCTGCTGTTGCAGGAAGTGTATAAGCCGATCATGGAGCGGAGCGGATGCCGTCTGCTGGAAATGGATATTGCGAGCGCGGAGCTGACCAAACATGCCTCGAACTCGTTTTTGGCCATGAAGATTTCCTATATCAATGCCGTGAGCCGGATTTGCGAGTTGACGGGGGCGAATGTGGAGAAGGTGGCCGAGGGGATGGGGCTGGACCCCCGAATCGGACCTGAATTTTTGAGAGCGGGTGTGGGCTATGGTGGTTCGTGTTTCCCGAAGGATGTGGATGCCTTTGTGCATATTTCCGAGCGTCTGGGCTACAGCTTTGATCTGCTGAAGGACGTGCAGAAGGTGAATCGGGAGCAGCGTGAACATGTGTTTTCGAAGATTAAAAAAGAGCTGTGGGTGGTCGAGAATAAGCGCATCGCGATTCTGGGCATTGCCTTTAAGCCTGGAACGGATGATTATCGGGAGGCTCCCGCCCTGTATTTTGTGAATGAACTGGCCGAACACGGGGCGACCCTCAGGCTTTGGGATCCGATTGCGGCTCCTCATTTCAAAAAAGAATTTCCGCAGCACACGTATTGCGAAGACCTCATGGAGTGTGTGCAGGATGCCGATCTGGTGCTGGTGATGACGGAATGGCCGGAGATCAAGGCGCTGGACATTCAGGCTTTGAAGAAGGCCATGAAGAGTCCGGTGATGATTGATGGGCGGAATGTGTTTGATCCGGAGGTCCTGCGCGAGGCGGGCTTCATTTATCATTCCGTTGGCCGGTTGTAACGATCCGTTGCGAAGCGGGTCATTTTCTTATCCGTGGAGGTCTTTATGCGTGCTGCTGAACTGATATCCACCGGGTCGGAGCTGCTGGACGGCAAGACCGTAAGCACCCATGCCACGACACTGGCGCGGCACCTGCGTCCGCTCGGTATCCCCCTGCTGCGCGATACCACTGTGCCGGACGACTCGGCGGCTATTCATACGGCTGTGCTCGAAGCGTCCCGGCGTGTGGATCTGGTGTTTGTCAGTGGGGGACTTGGCCCGACTTGTGATGACCTTACGCGCGAGGTGATGCTGGCCCTGCTGGGGGGCGAACTGGTGTACGATGACACGGCGCTCGAACGCATACGGCGGTTTTGCGAACGGTCGGGGCGTGCCTTCACGGAAGGGCGGAAACGCCAGGCGCTGGTGCTCTCGCAGGCGGAAGTGATTCCCAATGGAGTGGGCGCCGTGCCGGGGGAACTGATTTTGCAGGAGGGCATTTGCTACATCCTGCTTCCAGGGCCGCCAAACGAATTCAACCATCTGCTTGAAAACGGGATCATGGCGCGTTTGGCGTCGCTTCAGGGCGATGTACCGACCAATCACGAGCGCCTTTTTCAGGTGAGCATGGCCGAGGGAGATCTTGTGGAGGCGTTGGCGGCGGTGGATGTGCCAAGCGACGGCGTGTCCTTCAGCTATTGTCTTTCGGAACAGGGGGTCGAGGTTCGCCTGAACGGGGTGGATGGCGCTCGGGTGGAGGAGGTGGCCCGACAGGTTCGCGAGGTGCTCGGACGGCAGATTTATGCCGAAGGGCGCACCACGCTTGAGGAGGTGGTGGGGGGGCTGCTGCAGGCGCAGGGAGCGACGCTCGCGACGGCGGAATCCTGCACGGGAGGTCTCCTGGGCGACCGGATTACCGGCGTGCCCGGCAGTTCGGCCTATTATCTGGGCGGCATGATTGCGTATGCCAACGAGGTGAAATTGAACCTGTTGAATGTGGAACGCGATTTGATCGAGCAGTATGGCGCCGTGAGTGCGGAAGTGGCCGGACGCATGGCGGAAAATGTGCGGCGTTGTTTCAATGCAACCTATGGCATGGGCATCACCGGGATTGCGGGACCGGGTGGCGGGACGGAACGAAAGCCGGTCGGGCTCGTTTTTGTGGCGGTTGCCAAAGCGGGCGAGGTGCGTGTGCAGCGCTATGTGTTCGGACGCGAGCGGCAGCAAATCAAAATGATCTCCGCGCACAAGGCGCTGGTTTTGCTGCGCGACATGCTTCTGGGCGGGTGAGCACAAAAAACCGGCAGCAGATATGCCGCTTCGTTTTTGGTCTGATCGAACGGAGCGGAAACGCATGGAAAAAACCCGTCACAGAAGGAGAAGGACCCGTTGCTTTCCGGGAGCCGGGTTGCACGTTGTTCCAATGATTGGAAAACTGGTTTGAAAAAGTTCCAATGATTGGAAAAATGCCGTGAAAAAGTTCCAATGATTGGAAAACTGCCGTGAAAAAGTTCCAATGATTGGAAACTTTGTGGAAGGGTCCATTTCGTGGAAAAGGGTCAAAGCCGCGGCAAGTCTGTCAGCGCGGGATCCAGGAGGTGGGTTCCGGCTTGGTTGATTCCTGCTTTTCACGATGGAACAGACCGGATTCAACGGGGCGTTCGAAAACGATTCGGCGTTGCTTGTTGTCGATGGTGACGGCGAATTTGCGGAGGAGACGTGCGCCGATGCGGGGAATTTCGGGATAGCCGAGTTGAAGGTTTTCGGCGTTGGTGATGTGTACATCGAGCAGGGCGAGTTCCCCGATGAAAAGCTGACGGATAACCGTTTCGTCGGGTTTGTTCCAGGCGAGTTCGTAATCGCCGCCGGTGTCGATGATGGCCTGCGCGGGCCGGCCATCCATCAGGACTTTTACAGCCAGGGTTCCGTTCACCCGCTCATACGGCGCTGATTCGAGGAGGAAGTCCTGCGAGCTTTCGTATTTGCGGTCGGCGGAGAGATAGGCGCAGTGGTTTGGATAGTCGAAGCGGACAAAGGAGAAGGTGCGAAGCAGGTCGCAGCCGAGGATGACTTCGGGTTTTGGATTGTCGGCGTTTCGAGCGAGCGGTCCGAGGGTGATATAGGGGATGCGAACGTAGGCGATCATGTTTTCGACGTGTATTTCCCCGATGCGCAGTTTGGAGATGCAGGCGGCGAAACCGGGTTCGGTTTCGCCGACATGATCGGCGAGGCGTCGATAGGGTGGCGGCCCGAGGGGTTCCGCGGCCAGCAGGAAGGCGGAATCCAGGGAGAGCCAGGAATCACGCGAGCCGGTATCGAGCAGGGCATCCACCAGTTCCAGTCTTCTGCTTTGTACCTCGACGACAGGAAGGTAGGCGTTGCGGCCTTCAAAATCGACTTTGGCGGCTTGGAAGTCGTGGAGTCGTTTGGAGCCGGAAAAGATGGGGCCGTATTTGGATTGATAGACGGTTAATCCGAATCGGCGGGGGTCCTGTGGTTTCTGGAAGAATTCTTTGATGGTTTGGGGGGAGTGCACATCCTGGTCGGTGGGGGGCGGGGACATGCAGGCGGTGAGGGGAAGCAGCAGGACCAGTGCCTGAATCAGGATTCGGGCCGGTTTTTTCATGGGGCGCGTCTTTCGTTGTGCGGTGCGCCTGGTTGGTTTTCGCGCTGGAGGAGATAATCGACTTGGACTTGTTTATTGAGGGGGATGATCCAGTCGCGGTAGATGGTACAGGCGGTTTCGGGGGTGATGCAGTGCATGCCGGGGAGTTGGTCGAGTTCGCCGGTGTAGATTTTTGTTTTGTTGGCTACGCGGTTCAGGACCTCCTGCTCGACGTGGGCATTGGTGATCAGGGCCATGATTCGGGTGGCGTCGCAGGCGCGGATGGCAGCGCGAAAGGCGTCGGGGGTGTCCTGAAATTTGCATTCGGCAACAAATTTTCCGTAGTGGATACGCTTGGAAAGGGCCTGGAGAAGGTTGACATCGTTGACGGCGCTTGAGCCGTATTGTTTGTCGTCGCCGGGGAGGCAGAGAAGCGGAATGACGCGGTGGATGTAGTCTTCCCGGATGCGGTTGTTCAGGTTGATGGTGTTGGGCGCGAGCGGATTGTCGATGTAGGTCAGGGCGGGGAGGATGGGTTCGGGGAGGTCGTGGAAGAAGGGTTGTTCGTCGGGCGATGTGTAGCGGCGGACTTTGGCGTGCGACCGCTCGCACTCGTGAAGCATGTAGTCGAGGAGGCTTTCGGCGTGGTCTCCGCCGCCGGGGAGGCCGGGTTGATAGACGGCGGCATTCCGGCGAAACTGGGAGCGCTCAATCATCCCGAAGAGGATGGTTTCTTCGAGTCGAATGAGTGCATTGCGGATATTGGCCAGTTGAAGTTGTGCCGCCATGGTTAGAACTTCCCGCCGTTGATTTGTCCCGGGTGTTTTTGTTACGGGTCAGCGCCCGAGCAGGAATTCGAGCCATTCGCCGGAGTGTTTGGCCCAGGTGGCTTCATCGTGCTTGCCTTCGGCATCTTCGGTGAAAAGGAGTTCCCGGCCTGGTTTGAATTTTTTCTGCTCGAGCAGTTTCACCATTTCGCGGGTGGAGAGGGTGAGTTCCTGTTCAAGCTCATCGCCCTGGCCGACATAGAAGTAGAGGCGAAGGTTCGGATTCTTTTCGGTGGCGTTTACGAGGTCGAAGCAGGTCTTGCTTTCGTTAAAGCGGAAGGAGGGCGAAAGACAGGCCGCTTTCGAGAAGACGTCGGGATGTTTCCACGCGGCATAAAAGGCGATGGTGGCGCCGAGGGAGGCGCCGGCGATCATGGTGTTTTCGGGCCCGGTGAGAACCCGGAAGTCGTGCTGAATGATCGGCATGAGTTCGTGGAGCAGGAAGCGGACGTAGTTTTCGCCCTGTTCGTCGGGGTTGTATTCTTCTTCGCGGTGCGTGGTGCAGTAGGGGGCCACGACAATGGTTTCGCGTATTTTGCCGGCCGCGATGAGTTCCGTACACCAGTCATCGACATTCCATGCCTGATTCCAGGTGGATGTGCCGGGATCGAAGACCTGTTGTCCGTCCTGCATGTACAGGACGGGATATTTTTTGGAGGAGTCTTTGTAGTAGTTGGTGGGCAGCCAGACGATGACGTTGCGCGCGGTGCTCAAGGTCTTGGATGGGACGTTTTCGAGGATGTCGTAATTGCCTGTGATTTGGGGTGGTGGGCCCATGCGCAGGTCTTTCCAGTGGTGAACCCAGTGCTGAAGCGTGCTGTTTTCGATGCCGGCTTCGAGGCGTTTGTTTCCAGGGATGTTGTGGTCGGGGGTGACTTCCTCGGAGGCCCAGGAGCCCCGGGTGATTTTGTATTCGAGCGGGAGATCGGCCGGTATAATGCAGGAGCCGGTCCAGACGTTGTCTTTTTCGCGGGTGAGGGGAATGGCCGCAGGGTTCCAGCATTCAAACTGATTCGTATTGCCGGTGATAAACACCTGTTCGCCGGCGGGGAGGGGGACGGCGGTGGTGATTTCAAAGCGGACGCATCGGTTTTTTCGAGGTGCTGTGCTCATAGTTTCATCCTCTGTTTTACTGCTTTCAGCCGGGTTTTTTCAACTGTTTGAGATGATATGGAAAAATTGCCTGCGAGCCAATCCCTAAATGGGAGATTTAGCAGGGGGTGTTTGATTGGTGTTTTGTGGAGAGGAGTCCGCAGGCGGCGAGGATGTCCTGCCCCTTGGATTTTCGGATGGTGGTGGTGATGCCGGCCCGCTTGAGCATGTTCTGAAAGGTTTCGATGACGGGACGTGGGGACGGGAGGAGATTGGCGTCGGGCAGGGGGTTGCAGGGGATAAGGTTGACGCGGCAGTGCATGCCGCGCAGGAGGGCCGCCACCTCGCGGGCGTATGCTGCGGAATCGTTGCTGTTTTGAATCATGGCATATTCAAAGGTAAGGCGGCGCTGGCCCGTGAAGGGATGTTCGCGCAGGAGCCGGATAACCTCGGCGAGGGGATATTGTTTTTCCACGGGCATGAGGCGCAGGCGCTCTTCGTGGGTCGGGGCATGCAGGCTGATGGCCAGGTGGCAGGAGCATTCTTCGATGTATCGTTTGAGCGTGGGCAGGATGCCGACGGTGGAAACGGTCAGGCGGGTGGGACTTTTCGCGAGGGCGTCGGGCGAGGTGAACAGGGTGAGGGAGCGTGCGACTTCTTCGTAATTATCGAGCGGTTCGCCCATGCCCATGTAGACGATGTTGGTGATTCCGTCGCGCTCCGGACAGCTCAAATACTGATTCAGGATGTCGGAGGCGGAGAGGTTGCCGTGAAAGCGTTGCTGTCCTGTCATGCAGAAGGAGCAGGCACGCCGACAGCCGACCTGCGTGGAAAGGCAGAGCGTTTTGCGGTCGCCATCGGGAATCATGGCGGTTTCCACGAATTGTCCATCGTGTGTTTGGAAGAGATATTTTTTTGTGCCATCCGTTGATTCGGCGGTGCGGACGGGCGGATGGCGTCCCGAATCGAATGTATCCGCCAGGAGCACGCGGAGCGCGGGAGGCAGATTGAGCATGGCATCGGGGGATGCGGCCTGATGGACGTAGAGCCATTCGAGAATCTGTTTGGCACGGAATTTCGGGAGGGCGTTGCGCTCACAGAAGAGGCGCCATTCCTCGGGGGTCAGGTCGAGCAGGGTGGGTTTTGCGGTGGGGGGGGTCATGCGTTGTGTTTCCGGTTGTGTCAGACCCCGCCCCGGTAACGTTGCAGGATCAGTGTGATGTATTTTTTTGTGGTTGGATAGGTGATGCGCTCGACGAAACGTCGGGCGTCGGGGTCGTCCGGATCGGCCCAGCGTCGTGCGTTGGAGCGTCCGGCGTTGTATTCTGCGAGGGCGTAGGGGATGGGGTCGGGGACTTTCTTTTTCCAGTAGCGAATGGCGCGCGCGAGGTACCAGCATCCTGCGTGCAGATTGGTCAGCGGGTCGAAGAGGTCGTCGCGCTGGAATGATTCGTGCCGGGTGGCGCGCGCCCATTCTTTGGCGGCGGGTTCGGTGACCTGCATGAGTCCGATTTCGCCCGCGGC